>CAZPYG010000019.1:0-55401 GCA_964590465.1 uncultured bacterium
CCTCGGGTCGGGTTCCTCATTCAGGCATGTCGTCAACCAAAGGGTCTGACGACCATGCCATTCATGCCGCCACCGCCGTAATATTCTTTGATGAACGCAAAAAATTACTCCGTTTATACCAGAGCTGGCATCGTCAACTACTATGCCCAGCTGAATCAACTCCAGCCCGCCGAAAAGGCAATCCTGGCGAAGTTAAAAGACCGCCTACCAACCCTAAAAATGCTGGATATTGGCATTGGCGGCGGGCGCACCACCCAGCACTTTCAGCCATTAGTCAAGGATTACACTGGCATAGACTATGCCCCTGAGATGATCGGGGCCTGCCAGCAACGATTTGGCCTTAACCAACAGCCTGTGACTTTAGCCGTGGTTGATGCTAGAGATCTGCATCCATTCGAGGATGATTCCTTCGACTTTATTCTGTTCAGCTTTAACGGCATCGACTACGTATCTCACTCCGATCGACTGCAAATTCTGCAGGAAATTCATCGAGTGGGGAAACCCGGAGGCTACTTTCTGTTCTCGAGCCACAATTTGCCAGCCATGGCCAGGGGGTTTGATTACCGCCAACAGATCACCTGGAATCCCCTGAAGACCTATGTCAACCTGGTTATGTGGGCTTTGTTGCGCCTGTTTAACGCTGCCATTAGTCAAAATCAGGTCAACTCCGCAGACTATTTAATCCTTAAAGATGAGTCTCACAACTTCCGGCTACAGACCTACTACATTCGTCCTGAGGCGCAGACGAAACAGCTCGAGTTTGGATTTAAGCACATTGAGATATATCCCTGGAGGCAAGACCAGGCGGCCGCAATGGGGGACTCATCCATTGAGTCTAATCTATGGCTATATTATTTCTGCATGATTAAGGGCAACAACGAGTCTGACTCCCCCGTCCCCTAGACCCCTGACCGACCCTCAGAGCCTCTATTTTCCCCATTGCCCAGAAGCCTAGCCCACCAATCAGCCAAAATTGTCGAATGATTAGCAAACTCAAATGCCTTGAATCAGCAAATTTGAGCGATTCCCATTAAGATATTCAGAGACGTCCAGAAAGCAGACGCAAGACTACTGGGTCAACCCTATGTCAATCATTGAAACTAAGACAGAACCCATGGTGCTCAACATGGGGCCGCACCATCCCTCCATGCACGGGGTGTTGCGTCTCATTGTCACCCTGGATGGCGAAGACGTCCTCGATTGTGAGCCAGTCATTGGTTATCTCCATCGAGGTATGGAAAAAATCGCCGAAAACCGCACCAACATTATGTTCGTGCCCTACGTCAGTCGCTGGGACTACGCCGCGGGCATGTTCAACGAGGCCATTACGGTCAACGCTCCTGAGCAACTGGCGGATATCGAAGTGCCTAAACGGGCCAGCTACATCCGCGTCATCATGCTGGAGCTGAACCGCATCGCCAACCATCTGCTGTGGCTTGGTCCCTTCCTGGCAGACGTTGGCGCCCAGACTCCGTTTTTCTACATCTTCCGCGAACGGGAGATGATCTACGACCTGTGGGAAGCCGCCACCGGCATGCGGCTGATCAACAACAACTACTTCCGCATTGGTGGAGTCGCCGCCGATCTGCCCTACGGTTGGATCGACAAGTGCCTCGACTTCTGCGACTACTTCATGCCCAAAGTGGATGAGTACGAAAAGCTGATCACCAACAACCCCATCTTCCGTCGTCGGATTGAAGGGATCGGCACCATCAGCCGGGACGAAGCCATCGCCTGGGGGCTATCCGGTCCCATGCTGCGCGGGTCCGGCGTCAAGTGGGACCTACGCAAGGTGGACCACTACGAGTGCTACGACGACTTCGACTGGGATATCCACTACGAAACCGCTGGCGACTGCATGGCCCGCTACCAGGTGCGGATTCGGGAAATGCGCGAGTCAGTGAAAATTATTCGCCAGGCCTGCGCAGGCATTCCCGGTGGCCCCTTCGAGAATCTCGAAGCCAAACGTATGATGGAAGGCCCCAAGTCCGAGTGGAACGATTTTGACTATCAGTTTGCAGGCAAAAAGATTGCGCCCACCTTCAAAATCCCCGCGGGTGAGCACTACGTCCGCATGGAAAGCGGTAAGGGTGAACTGGGCGTCTTTATCATGGGTAACGACAACGTCTTCCCCTGGCGGTTTAAGATTCGTCCGCCCGATTTCAACAACCTGCAGATTCTGCCCCACCTGCTGAAAGGTGTGAAGGTGGCCGACATCATGGCCATCCTAGGCAGCATCGACATCATCATGGGGTCGGTAGACCGTTAGGCGTTAAGCTATCGGTTTAATCAGAACCCAGGTAGCCCTAGGGTAGCCTGGGTTTTATTTTTGGATGGGTAGGCTCCCCATCGGAGTTCCCTGGTGCTTATCAAAACGGGAGGTTGATGCACGACCCACCATCACCCCAGGTGTTGATGTGCTTCAGCCAATATCCCACAAAGCCGCCCCGTTGGGCGCAGGGTGACTGCATGAACCCGTTGAAGCAGCCTTCAAAGTTGTGATCAACCCTTGAAAAAATAATTGACTACAGGATAAGTAACCGCGTAAGTCAATTTGATTCGAAACTGGGGTGCTAGGATTCGAACCTAGGAATGCCGGGACCAAAACCCGGTGCCTTACCGCTTGGCGACACCCCATCGCATCGCGCTTACGTAATATAGCAGGTCATCCCATACCAGTGTCAACAGAATTTCTTCACTAAACTGGCTGTAGATCAAAAAAGTCCGAAAAAATCTTTGCTCCCACCTCATTCAGCCGCTTCTGGAGATTATCCAAAAACTCATGAAGCCCCTGCTGGCTGATTTCTTCAATGGTCAGGTAGTCAAGTTCGGAGCGCAGACGTCCAAGGGCGCGATCGCTATCGGTGCGCCATAAACCAGCAGGGGTGCCGGAAATGCAGTGCAGCGATTTTTCGGCTTCCAGCAGACAAAACAGAATTGACCGAGGAAAGTCACGGTTGAGAATCAAAAACGTAGTGACCGCCTTCGGAGTAATCCGGTATTGGCTCTTGCGGTACATCTCGTAGGCGCTGGCAGACTTCAGCAGAGCAATCCATTGCAAATCGTCCAGGGAAGACCCGACATCACTGATTGAGGGCAGCAGAATGTAGTATTTCACGTCTAGAATTCGTGCGGTTTTGTCGGCCCGTTCTAGTAGTCGACCTAACTGACCAAAGTGCCAGCCCTCGGTGTGGGCCATGGTGGCCTCCATGACCCCCGCGAACAGGTGGCTTGACATCTTAACCTCAGGGAAAAAAATGTGCAGATCTGAGATGGATCCGGCATCGGCTGCTTCTTTGACCATCAGATAGAAAGCATTGACCTGTTCCCACATTTCTGAGGAAATCACCTCCCGTACAGAGCGGGCATTTTCCCGGGCTGCCTGTAAGCAGGAAATAATGGAGTTGGGATATTCCCGATCGAAGGTGAGAAACCGTAACACGTTCTCAGCGGTGGCTTCGCCGTAGCGTTTCTTGAAGAGGCTCTGATCTCCCGTTGTAACGACCAGGGGCTCCCACTGCTGTTCGACGCCCATGGGAGAGTCAAGCAATAGGTTGAGGTTGACATCCACGAATCGGGCTACGTTTTCAGCCCGCTCAACGTAGCGGTTCATCCAATAGATGGAATCAGCAACTCGGCTAAGCATGATGGGTGAAGGGGTAATGGGGTGACGGATAACGGAGGCGGGAAGCGGGTGAGGTCAGTGAGCTAGGGAGAGCAGATATTCGTAGCTAATCCAACAACTGCCCTTGGCTCTGGATCTGAATCTGAGCTTGAGGGTTCACAGAGTTCACCACCCAGGTGTCTTTGCTGCCTCCTCCCTGGGATGAATTAACCACCAGGGAACCTTTTTTCAGGGCAACGCGGGTAAGACCACCCGGATTAACGTAAATATCCTTGCCGTAAAGGATATAGGGCCGCAGGTCTACATGGCAGCCTTCAAAGGTGTCATTAATCAGCGTAGGCACCCGCGAAAGGCAAAGAGTGGGTTGGGCGATGTAGCCCCTGGGGTTAGCGCGAATGCGGTCCGCAAAATCCTGTCGCTGCTCCTCCGTAGCGTGGGGACCCACCAACATACCGTAACCACCAGATGCATTGGTTGCTTTAACGACCAGCTCATTCAGGTGGGTCAGAACGTGCTGTTGTTGAGTGGGGTCCTCACACAGGAAGGTCGGAACATTGGGAATAAGTTGATCCTCTCCCAGGTAATAGCGGATCATGGCTGGCACGTAGGCGTAAACTAATTTGTCATCGGCGACGCCAGTGCCTAAAGCATTAGCAATAGCGACTCGGCCAGCCCGGTAGACTTCCATCAGTCCAGGCACACCCAATAGAGAATCTGGGCGAAAGGCTAATGGATCAATAAAGTCGTCATCAATACGGCGATACACTACATCTACCCGTTCTAGCCCTTTAGTGGTGAGCATCTTCAGATAGCCATCCGATACCACCAGATCACGGCCTTCTACCAGTTCTGCCCCAATTTGCTGGGCCAAAAAAGAATGCTCAAAATAAGCCGAGTTGTAAATTCCCGGCGTCAGGACCGCAACTCTGGGATTATCTAAAGCCGGAGGCACCAGATTCAGCAGAGACTCCAGGAGTTGGCTGGCATAGTCATCGACGGCGGCAATGTCCATGGCGGAGAACAGGTGGGGGAAGGTATTCTTCATCACCCGACGGTTCTCTAAAACGTAGGAAACTCCCGAAGGGCAGCGCATATTGTCTTCCAGGACGTACCAGGTACCATCTTTATCCCGCACCAGGTCGGTGCCGGTAATGTGGCACCAAATATTTTCAGGGGGATTCAACCCCATGCAGGGTTCCAAATAGCCCGGGGCTGATTCAACCACATGGACAGGAATCACCCCGTCCTTGATAATCTTCTGGTCGTTATAAACGTCATGGATGAAGGAATTGAGGGCATGAATCCGCTGTTTTAGCCCTTTTTCTAACCAGGCCCATTCCTCACCAGACACAATCCGGGGAATAACATCGAATGGAAAGATCCGCTCGGTGCCCTGGGTATCGCTGTAGACGTTAAACGTAACTCCCAGCTTAAACAGAGTATTTTGGGCAGCCTGCTGTCGCTGCTGCAAATCTACCAGCGACATCGCATTGACCCGCTCGATCAGCAGTGATGCCTCTGACCGGGGCTGCCCTTTGCTCAGAAATAGTTCGTCAAAAAAATCACCCGGGTCGTAGGCATCAAATAGCACCGTTGGCGTTCTCCTAGAGTTTCAATCTTCCAGAGCTTTGAGCGATTAATCAAAGTGTCCGTCTTATTGAATAGAAGCTTTGCCCCCCAGGAAACTGTAGTGCTCACTACGTTTTTGTTGAATTTAATGATGCCTGAATGATGAGTACCGCCATGGCTCAACTTCACTAACCGCAAAAAGCAGCAGCGATTTTGGCTGTTTTGGTGCTCTGCTAGGCTGAGTTCTCCTGCATAGGCCTCGGAGTTGGGCTGTTTAGGAAGCATCTAAGTCAGATATGCCTAAAGCCATGGGCATTACTTCCTGATTCCAGGATATGTCTGGCATCTTGACTGAGGCATCCCTCAGGGCTACCTCCCAGTGTTTTCGCATCTTCAGGAGATAGGGATCACCCGCCTGGAACTGAGCCCGGTGCCGGACCTCCAGACTGTCGGTGTAATACATGGTCATATTGACTGGTGGCCCCACCGAAAGGTTCGACCTCATGGTGGAATCGATGGACAGTAAGGCACATTTAGCTACCGCATCCAGGGGAGCATCAAAGGATAGAGTCCGATCCAGGATTGGCTTTCCATACTTGGTTTCGCCAATCTGTAAGAAGGGTGTTTCTGGCGTGGCCTCAATACAATTCCCCTGACTATAAATCAGGAAAAGCCCAGGGGCTTCTCCTTTGATTTGCCCCCCCAGTAAGAAATTGCCCTGGAAATCGATGTTGTCTTTCTCCAACCATCTGCGGTCGGTCTCCTGCATTTTGCGGATGTGATCCCCAATGTAGCGAGCGACATCGTAGAGAGTCGGTAAGCTGTGGAGATTGGGCTCTCGCTGACCGTTCAGATCCTGGGTCAGATTATGCAACACCCCCTGGGTAATGGAAAGATTCCCCGAAGTACATAGAATGATGACCCGTTCCCCTCTGCGGGAAAAATCAAAGAGCTTTCGATAGGACGAAATGTAGTCAACACCGGCGTTTGTTCTAGAGTCTGCCGCAAGCACCAGACCTTCTTTAACCAAAATGCCTAAACAATAAGTCATATCGCCTTGGGAGGGATTCGTTCCACCTATATTCCCATCGCTAGTGCCATACTGTCGGTCTGTCTGCATAAAAATTGCCCGTTGGTACGGCACAGCAACGATTAATTGGAGGGTGATGGGTGGTTATCAAGGTTTTAACAGCTAAAAAAGCGCTGGCTTGCTAAACCAGCGCCTATCAAGTGATAACTGGGCAAACTATCGGAAATTTGACCAGCACCTCCTGAATCTATGACCCAGTCTGCTTGCTCGAGGTTTGGATATACAGAATCAGCAGGAAAACGGTAGGAACCAACACAAAAAGAATGCTTGCAACGAAACCGAGATTATTAACTTCCATCAGTGCTTGCCTCTACTCTCAACCAAATGACGACCTGACGTATATAGGATATCACTCAAGATACTGGGAAAGGCGGGGGCTACCTTACCACTGCGACAAGAAATATCTCTAACGAAGGAGAAAACTAGCACCTTAAGCCGTATTCCCAGGCATTCCGTTTTAACAAACCGAACCTGGCTCCGGTGGGGGACGACGCTCAAGCGGTCTGGGATGACTTTGACGAGTTCTTTTTAGAGCGACTGGGCTTAGTCACCACTGAAACTGGGCCATTAACCGTTGCCTGACAGGCCAGACGGCAGTTGTCGGGCCATTTTTTTAACTTGCGCTCTTCCGCTGCGGTTCTGGGTGACAAATTCTGTTGGCCTTCAACCACTTCGACCACACAGGTGCCGCATTGACCATATCCACCACAGTTCATCAGCTTGCCGCTAAAGGTGTAGAGGTCGATTTTGCTTTCTAAAGCCTTAAACCGTAGGTTAGCCCCCTCCGCAACGACGATCTCCTTATCTTCGTTAAGAAACTTAATAGTAGGCATTGGGGTATCCTCCTTGATTTTGCGTCTACATTAGGAGTTCTGAGGATCGTCGCAGCCCAGGCCTGGCCAAAATTTGGGCATTTTCTCCTGGAACTCCGAAAACATCTCAGAACTTGCTTGCGAGGGTAATGTGGAGTGGTTAAACTTCTTTAAGTAATAATCTCATTGTTACATTTTGCCTGCCCACATCACGCCTCTTAATCTATGGATTTGGCAACTCGATTGCTGATTCATAAACAGAGAAGCATTTTGGGCGATTCTGTGAGTCCAATCTGATAGGCTTATCAGTAACTGGCATTCTTAACACAATTCCAAGACAACACTGTTAATACCTAGAGGAGGAGAGTAGTCAATGGGACTACCCTGGTACCGGGTACACACGGTCGTCATTAATGACCCGGGACGACTGATTGCTGTACACCTGATGCATACAGCCCTGGTTGCTGGCTGGGCTGGCTCTATGGCCCTATTCGAGCTGGCTACCTTTGACCCCAGCGACCCCGTGCTCAACCCCATGTGGCGGCAGGGTATGTTTGTGCTGCCTTTCATGGCCCGGCTTGGCGTTACCGAGTCTTGGGGCGGTTGGAGCGTTACCGGCGGCACCGCCGTTAACCCTGGCTTCTGGTCTTTCGAAGGCGTCGCTGCGGCTCACATCGTGCTTTCTGGTCTGCTGTTCTTAGCCGCTTGCTGGCACTGGGTTTACTGGGATCTGGACCTGTTCCGTGATCCCCGTACCGGTGAGCCCGCCCTCGACCTGCCCAAGATGTTTGGGATTCACCTGTTCCTGTCTGGTCTGCTGTGCTTCGGCTTCGGCGCTTTCCACCTGACGGGCCTTTGGGGACCCGGCATGTGGGTATCTGACCCCTATGGCTTGACCGGCCACATACAGCCCGTGGCACCAGAATGGGGAGCGGCTGGGTTTAACCCATTCAATCCTGGCGGTATTGTGGCTCACCACATTGCTGCCGGTATCGTTGGTATTATTGCCGGCCTGTTCCACCTGACGGTGCGTCCGCCCCAGCGTCTTTACAAGGCCCTGCGGATGGGTAACATCGAGACTGTACTGTCCAGCAGTATTGCCGCCGTATTCTTTGCGGCGTTTGTGGTAGCTGGAACCATGTGGTACGGCAGCGCTGCTACTCCAATTGAATTGTTTGGCCCCACCCGCTATCAGTGGGATGGAGGCTACTTTCAGCAGGAAATTCAGCGCCGGGTTCAAGCTGAAACCGCCAACGGTGCTTCTTTAGCTCAGGCTTATGCTGCTATCCCTGAGAAGCTGGCCTTCTACGATTACGTTGGCAACAACCCATCCAAAGGTGGTTTGTTCCGTGTCGGTCCTATGAACCAGGGCGATGGCATTGCTACCGGTTGGGTCGGCCACCCTGTCTTTAAAGATGGTGAAGGCCGCGAGCTGTTTGTGCGCCGTCTGCCTAACTTCTTTGAGACCTTTCCTGTAGTGCTGGTTGACAAAGATGGCATCGTCCGCGCTGACATCCCCTTCCGTCGGGCTGAATCTAAGTACAGCTTCGAGCAAACAGGGGTAACCGCCAGCTTCTATGGCGGTGAACTGAATGGTCAAACCATTACCGAACCCGCCCTGGTGAAGCGCTATGCCCGTAAGGCTCAGCTGGGTGAACCTTTCGAATTTGATCGCGAAACCCTGGGGTCTGACGGTGTCTTCCGTACCAGCACTCGTGGCTGGTTCACCTACGGTCACGCTGTGTTTGCTTTGCTCTTCTTCTTTGGGCATATCTGGCACGGTTCTCGTACTCTGTTCCGGGATGTGTTCGCGGGTATCGACCCCGACCTCTCTCCTGAGCAGGTGGAATGGGGCTTCTTTGCTAAGGTGGGTGACACCTCTACTCGGAAAGAAGAAACTGTTTAGGCTGGCCTCAGAGGATGTTTTAAAGATGTCTCGGTGGTAATCGAGCGCACCGGATACTAGCAAACTTAACAGCTTTGTGAGGTATCTAGCCCCGACGGTTGTCAGTTTTGAGACCTTCTCGGGACTTTTCAAACATCCTCTCAGCTTGATTAAATTGCCCGACAGGAAATCGTTAAGGTTTTAGCTGTCGGGCTTTTTACTGCTTAACCCTGTAAACTGGAAGTAAGAGCTAGACTAGGAGCTATATCTACTATGGAAGCTGTTGCATACATCTTCATTTTTGCCTGCATTATTGGAACCCTGTTTTTCGCGATTGCTTTTCGTGAGCCCCCTCGCATTTCTAAAGACTAAGTTTGGTCAACCGACCCAGGCAAGCTTAAGTAGGTCTAGATGAGTAAACGAATTGCCTAAGTTTGGTTGATTTTGTCACAAGTTAATTAATATAGAAGCAAGTTCCTGCTTAAAGGAGCTTGCTTCTGTTGTTTTGAGCACTTGTTCGTCGAAGCTGACTCACTGTGCTGTTTATTTTGCCCAAGGTTAGTTTCGACCTCTGACAATTCAATAGAGACCATGGTGTGGAGCACCCTCCGTCGGAGGCTTACTAATGCATTGTCCGTTTTGCCAGTATCCCAATAATCGAGTCCTAGAGTCCCGTTCAGCTGAAGCGGGCCATAGCATTCGACGACGGCGAGAATGCCTCCGCTGTGGTCGGCGATTTACCACCTACGAACGCATTGAATATGTTCCCATTACGGTCATTAAACGCAGCGAAGAGCAGGAACTCTTCGAACGCTCTAAGGTACTGCGGGGAATTGCCCGAGCCTGCGAAAAAACTGAAATTTTATCCAACAAAATGGAGAGCATTGTGGATGACATTGAGGCTGAACTCCAGCAGCGCAGTAGCCGAGAAGTGAGCAGTACTGAAATTGGAGAAATGGTGCTGACTCGGCTGAAACCTCTAAGTGAAGTAGCCTTTGTGCGATTTGCGTCGGTTTACCGTCAGTTTCAAGGAATTCGGGACTTTACCGATACCTTGAATCAGCTCGAGAACAGTCGACAATCCCACAAAAACAATGAGGGTGATTCCGAAAACGGTCAATCAACTAATCGAGTAGCGTCGAGTCTTGCTTAGGGGCCATGGGCTGACCAGGAGGCGATTGAACCCCAACCCCTCGCCCTAAAGTTTGAAATGAAATCTTAACCTATTCACCAACGGGATTACATCCGCTATAATTTTAATCCTGTGGGTTTATCGGGCTTGCCGTGCTGATGCGTTCATCCGCATCAGATAGGTTGCTGATTGGATGAGTTGACTGTTGTTCGTCTGCAAAAACCGCAGTATCTACGGAGAAAAACATAGGAAAACACTAGCATGGTCAATCAGGAAGTAAAGGACACTGACATCGGGTTTACACACGAAGACTTTGCCGCACTACTGGATCAATACGACTACCACTTCAATCCTGGCGACACTGTGACCGGAACGGTGTTTAGTCTCGAGCCCAGAGGTGCCCTGATTGACATCGGTGCAAAGACTGCGGCTTATCTTCCCATCCAGGAGATGTCGATCAATCGGGTTGATCATCCTGAAGAGGTGCTTCGGTCTAACGAAACCCGTGAATTTTTCATTCTTACCGACGAAAATGAGGATGGCCAGCTCACCCTCTCCATTCGCCGCATTGAATACATGCGGGCATGGGAGCGGGTGCGCCAACTCCAGCAGGAAGATGCCACCGTTCGCTCCAGCGTCTTCGCCACCAATCGGGGTGGTGCCCTGGTGCGGATTGAAGGTTTGCGGGGCTTCATCCCGGGCTCTCACATCAGTACTCGGAAGCCCAAGGAAGACCTGGTGGCTGAAGAGTTACCCCTGAAGTTCCTTGAAGTTGATGAAGAGCGTAATCGTTTGGTGCTGAGCCATCGTCGGGCGCTGGTTGAGCGTAAGATGAACGGTCTGCAGGTGGGCGAAGTGGTTCTGGGCGCGGTGCGTGGCCTCAAGCCCTACGGCGCGTTCATCGACATCGGCGGTGTTAGCGGTCTGCTGCACATTTCTGAAATTTCCCATGATCACATTGATACGCCTCACAGCGTCTTCAACGTGAACGATGAAATCAAGGTCATGATTATCGATCTGGATGCTGAGCGGGGCCGAATTTCCCTCTCTACAAAGCAGCTTGAACCCGAGCCAGGTGATATGGTTAAGAACCCTGACCTGGTCTACGACAAGGCTGAGGAAATGGCCGCCAAGTATCGCGAGCAAATGCGTAAGCAGGCGGCAGAACAAGAGGCGGCTGAGTCGATGAATGGCTCAGGCGATACCTACGAAGTGGAAGAAGAAGTCCCGGTTGGCGTTGAGTAATTATTCCAGGTTGGGCTAATTCATTTTTTGCCTGAACAGCTTGTCTCCCCTAAAGCGGCGGCAAGCTGTTCTTGTTTATATACCAAGTTCAGTGCGAAAACTGTAGCTTACCCTTGGGCAAAACTCCACTTCTGGACCTAGACAGGGTTTAACCAGGCTATGAAAAGTCATCTTTCCAAATCCAATCACTCCATTCAAGCCATTATTTTCGATAAAGATGGCACCCTGGCAGACGCCCGCCCTTTTTTGCAAAAGCTTGCGATCGCTCGCGCCCGGTCCTGCGCAGATGCCTTTTTCCCAGATTCTCCCGATCAAGCGAACGAATATTTTGACTCCCTTTGCTGGACCTTTGGCGTTACCGCTTCTGGGCTGGACCCCGACGGTCTTATGGCCGTGGGGACACGCCTTGCCAACGAGCAAGCGGCTATAGATCTGTTGGCCGCAATGGGTGAGAGTCTGGAAGCAGGCAAACAAGAAGTTCCTCAGCTTTTAGCTGCGGTGGATGGCGCGGTGGAGTGTAAAGCGGCTCAAACGCCACCCTTCCCAGGGACTGGGGAGATGCTTTTGCCCCTGAGCCACAGCCCGATTAAGGTTGGCATCTTGTCGTCCGATCGATCATCTGGAGTGGAGGAGTTTTTGCGATATTACGGTTTTGAGAAGCTGGTGAATGAATGGAGAGGAACGGAGCCGGAGGACCAGCCCAAACCAAATCCGGAGCTGTTTTGGGAGATGTGCAATCGCCTGCGAGTTGCTCCAGACCAGGCTCTTATGGTGGGAGACAGCTGGGCAGACCTGGAGGTGACCCGTAACGCTGGCGGGGCTGGATTTGTTTCCGTCAGTGAAGGTTGGGGTCGGTGCCCCCTTGCAGGGGCGGATTACGTGATCCAAAGCTGGAATGATTTACTGACCCTGGTCAACGGTTCTGACAGACTTCGCCCCCTCAGCCCATCCTGGAATTGATATTGCACAACGACTGAGTGAGACCACCATGATAGTCAATTGGGCCTTAAAAGAATGGCATGCTGCGGTCTCTGCTTTGATGCAGGGACAGACCGTGATGCTTTTACGCAAAGGAGGCATCAAAGAACATCGGGGCGAGTTTCGTGTGGCGTCTCGGCAGGTGTTGCTATTGCCGACCCTGGAGCACCAAAAGGCTCAACTGCTGAAACCAGATTTTCAAGGCTTCCTGGAACCTCAGGAACAAGTTAGCGATGGTAATACGGTCACCTTCAGGGGTTGGGCAGACATTACCCATGTCTTGCCCCTAGCCCCGCCTGAAACAGCTTATGACCTGTTGCCCCATCTGATTTGGAACCGGCAATTCGTCAATGACCGGCTGCAGTGGAAACCTGACAAGCCGCTTTACTGTCTGTTGCTGAGAGCTTATCGCCTGACTTCCCCAATATCGCTACCGCACCACTCGGGCTATAGTGGCTGCCGCTCCTGGGTGGAGTTGGGTGAGTCAGTAGAGGTTGTAGATAGCCTGCCGGTACTTTCGGATGGGGCATATGAAGCAGAACTGAACCGTATCTTTGCCCGGTTGCCAGCGCAGGTTTTCGCCTAGGGCGCGTTGTCTCAAACTAACGTTAATCAGGCAACTTGCCTCCATCCCAGGAACGGTAAAAGCGACTGGGGTTGAATGCTCTGGGAAGCGGGAGCGTTGGTTGGCCTGCAATGTGTTCAGATAGGGCTTTCCCTACCAGGAATCCCAGGGACATACCGTGCCCGGTGTATCCCGCTGCGATGTATTCGCCAGGACGATCGGGTAGTTCTCCAACCAGGGGATTTTCGTCGGGGGTATAGGCCATGATACCCGTCCACTCGTAATCGATGCGGGTATTTTCGAGGGCTTGGAACGCTTCCCTCAAAAATTGTCGCAGTCCCCGGCTGACATTGGGCTCGATGGTATTGTGATCCTCAATGCCAATCTCGTGGGTGGGAGACTGACGGCGCATGCCACCCAGGATCAGACGACCATCCTGGCGCTGGATGGCGTATTCGTAACCGTCATTAGCTAACCAGTCGAACTCCCAGAGACGGGGTAAGGGGGCAGTCGCCACCACCTGTCCCCGAACGGGAACAATTACCTCCTGAAATTCTGGCAGCAGGGGACGGGTGAAGCCGTTGGTGGCGTAAACCACCGCCTCAGTTTGGATATCTCCCCGACTGGTTTTGACCATCAGATGCTGCCCCTGGCGATGAACGGCCTGTACCGGAGTATGGGGGCAGAGAATTGCCCCCTGCTGTGCTGCCCCCTGCCCCAGACCAAGCACCAACTTAGCGGGCCACATCTGGGCGTGGAGGGGTTCTACTAACCCAGCCCTGAAATAACGGCTATGGATACGTTGATGCAGTGCTTCCCCAGTCCAGAATTCCGTAGCCAGGCCGTAGGGTGCCATCAACTCGTAGCTGGCGCGCAAACTGTCCTCCTGCGCAGGAGTTAGCGCCAGGGTGACCCAGGGGGTAAAACGCAGATCGCAGGGGATGCCATGGTCTTCTACAAACTGATTCATCAGCTTAACGCTGGTTTTGGTGAAGTCCCACAGTTCAAGGGTTTGCTCCAGCCCAATGGCCTCCACGGAAGTGGAAAAATTCTGGTTGGGACCAAACACCACATGGCCGCCATTACGTCCGGTGGCACCGCTGGCGAGGTGACTGCAGTCAACCAGGGTGACGCTCATGCCCAAACGGCTGAGCCAGTAGGCGGTGCTGGTTCCAGTCAAGCCGCCTCCGATCACCACAACATCGGCAGAACTGGGCAAATCGGACCTGTGCTGCAACAGGGGATGTTGCAGACCCGTGAGCCAAAAGCAGCGACCGACTAAATCCGAAGCCATAGCACTTAACCCCCTGATTGAAGAACTTGGGTAATGGAAAAACCGCTGCGGTAGCCCTAAACCTGGATACTCTCCATGGCATAGGGTTTCCATTCGCCGTCAAACTTCTCGGCAATCAGGGGAGTGAGGGAGATGGATAAAGGTTCACCCCTGTTGATATCTACCCGTAGCCCGGAGTACGGCCGCTTCAGGGTGGAGCCTTTGCCGGTGCGGCCCACATAAAGGTGAGAGGTAGCCACGGTACGCTCCTCCCCCTGGATAACTTCCTTCAGGTGGGGGCCTTCTTCCCGCTGTCGCCGCAGGCTATAGCCACTGCCGCCGCAGATTAGAAAGGGGATATGGGAGTCTCCGTGGCCGGTATCTTCAGTTTTGAGATATTCCATACAGTGGGCATGGCCATTGAGCACCAGATTTACCAGGGGTGCCCCGCGGGCAATGTCGCCCACCTCAGCAGCGACGACATCGAGCACCTGCCGCAGATGGTAGCGCACGGCCAGGGTTTGTCCCTGGTTCCACTTGGTGGATTCCGTCACGTAGGGGGGATGGTGGAAGAACAGAATGCGTCCCCGCACGTTGGGGTTTTGCCAGGAGGCGATCAGACGGTCCTGTAGCCAACTCAACTGCTCGGTATCGACAACGGGAAGGTTCTCGCAGTTGAGCTGTTTGTCGATGTCGTAGATTTGCTCGTCGAGTTGTTCAAGTTCTTCGGTGATTTCTTCTCGACCATCTTCATCCCGGGGATTCATGGTCAGGTTGCCCGCATCCCTCAGCAGGTCAGCTTTTTGGGATTCGAGCTGCTCCTTTTGCGATCGCAGCTCTGCCCGACTGGGCCGTTCCGGGTCAGTCGCCGAGGGAGGCAGGGGTTGGTTAAAGGTGTTGGAATCCAGGGCGAAGAAGTCCACACCGTTGTGGCGAAATTGATAGTACCGATTGGGAATTCGGGTGTATTCATTCGGGCAATAGCTCAGACAGCGTACTCCGTCTAACTGGCCCCTGTACTGCGCATCCAGATGCTGCTTCAGGCGAAACCCTGGAACTCCTTTCAGATAGTCTATGAAGGCGCGGGCAAAGCCATCCCCCTGATAGGACCCGTGCCAACTTACGTCAATGTCTATGTAGGACCGCAGAGCGTAGCGCAAAGGGCCGGTGATGCCCGCAAAAAAGCCCAGCAGGGGAGGCAAGTCGTAGTAGTCGTGATTACCCAGAACCGGCAAGAAGGGAAGTTTAAAGACCATCCGGTTATAGGCAATATCGTGATAGCTATCGCCCACTATCCACTCAATATAGGGCTTAATGAAATTCTCGCGGTATTGCTCACTAGAACCCACCAGGTAGACCACATCACCCGTGTGGAGCACCATTGCGACCCCATCCTGCTGGCCCATGAGCTGCTTGGCCACCTGGCGTTGGGGACTGCTGCTGCGATGCCGCCCGGTGCCGCTGTCTCCCAATACGAGAAAGGAGAACCCGTCATCGGTGCCGGTATCGGTGGCTAGGCACAACCGGGTTTGGTCAATGCCCCGCTGCTCAAGGTCACTGTTCTGCCAGCGCACCCGCTCTTTCATGCGGCGCATTTTGACCGTAATGGTAGGCTCAGAAATAACTTTCATACCTTTATCCTACGAATCAGAAGCAAAACTTCATCACTCCATCGTAAGATCTGGTCCCCTTAACAATCATTTTTTTCGCCATCCCAGCGGGAACAATAAGATTCCCGACAGTATTGAGTAACCTAGAACATATCGTCACGGTTTTGAAGGATGGGCCTCTCACTCCTGATTGTTATTGCCATATTGGTTGTGGTTATTTTCCTGCTCAGGCGATATCCATCCCCGGGGTCCCGTAGGACCGGGAAAGTGCGGTCAGCCGTTTCCCATAAGGCGGAGCAGCGAGTCAACGGACAAACCCAGCGGCAGTTGATGCGACTGGTGGGGGGGAACCGGGCCGTGGCAGAGCGTCTTGTGGATCAGGTGCGGGTGCGCTATCCCAACCACAATGAGCAGTGGTGCTGGGAGAAGGCAATTTATGATATTCAGCGGGACCGGAGAAGCTGAGAGAGGGTGAATGAGTGGATCGGTGGATGAGTGGTAGACGCGAAAGCGGCTTCCCGCAGGCAAGGGTAGATGGGTGGGTGAGTTGGGGAGGGGAGAGGGAATGTAAAATTCAAAATTCAAAAAATTTGGAAGAAGCTGTAGCGTGGGTTAGACCCTACTTGAATTAGGGCCTAGGCAGATAGATTGGGCATTGGCCGTGACCCACAAGAGCGCATTCTGCTAACCGGAAGAAGAAGCATGATCCCTGACAAAATGGGAAGTTTGGGTAGGAGTGGGCAAAAATGGCCTGGCGGATCTCGGTAATTGGCACGGCAGGCTGTGGCAAAACCACCCTGGCCAAGGAACTGTCGCAACGGCTCAAGATTCCCCATGTGGAGCTGGATGCCTTTAACTGGGGACCAAACTGGACTCCAGTTGCCAATGCAGTTTTTCTGGAACGAGTGGATGCCGCCCTGGAGCAGGACAACTGGGTGATGGATGGCAACTACATTCGGGTGCGGTTTGATATCTGGAATCGAGCCACCCACATTGTCTGGCTGGACTACCCCCGCTGGCGCATTATGCGGCAGGTGACTACCCGGTCGATACGGCGCATTCTGGCCCGGGAAGAGCTTTGGGCGGGAAATCGAGAGACGGTGCATAAGACATTTTTGAGCCAAGAGTCCATCATCTGGTTTGCCTGGAAGAGCTACCCTCGACAGAAAGAAGACTACGAGCAGTTGCTAAGCCTGTCGCTATTTCAAGGTACGGAAATTATAAGATTAACTACCCCCAGGGCCACCTACCAATGGTTACAGACATTAACTTGCCCGAAGTCTTGATAGAGCATGGTTCATCATCTCGAGGCTGACCGGCTATACAGCTAGCTGAAGTAGTGACGTAAAGCATTTTTACAAACCCTTAAAGAATTCAATGTTTAGGATAATAAAAGGGCAGTCTTTAGCCATAGCTTGAAGCATGACTATTAGGTGACTCCTATGGCAGAAGACCCCAAACATAATCAAGTTGATGCCAACGGGCAAAGTCTTCAACAGGAAATTGAGGATTTAAAACACCAAAACGAGGCTCTAATGAAACGCATGGAGTCCTTAGAAGGGGCAGTTGTTGCCAACTTAGAGCATGAGATTTCCAGCTTAGATGCGGGGGAACGAAATAAAATCTTTCAAAACTATCAGGCTATTCTGGTCAATAACTTTACCGATTCAGTCATCCAGAAGCTGTTTGATTCTAGCGATTTCGTAGGTCAGATGTTGCAGGCAACCTGGCAAAAGTTCCGAACCTGGCGTGGTGTAGTCTCTTTACTTGGCATTAGTGGTCTTGGTGCCATTGGCATCTTGGCTCTAGTTAATCAAATGAATCACTACATCCTCACTAAAGCCGACGAAGTTTTTGAAAAGCAGATTGATGCCAAGGCTCCCGCCATGCTTGAAAGACTAGAGCGGGATAGAGAAACCATCATGCTGTTGACCCTGGACATCAGTGCTCAAGATCAGGTCAATTTGCCCATCTTAGGAGTTTCCGATATGGGAATTGACCCAGTTAGAGAAGCTTACCTGGACAATAATGCTGACTATGAGAAAATTCTCATAGATTTCTTAAAAGGAGACAGCAATTCGCCACTCCAAAATAAAATCATCAGGGCTGATAGTCGCAATAAGGCAATTCTTCGATATTATGCCCTAAATTATATTTTACAGGTAAACCCAGACAATGATCTTAAGGAAGCCCTATTAGCCGTACTAAAAGATGAAAATATAGAATTAAAAGTTGACGACACTGGTTCAGACTCTATATCTATTTTTATCAATCGTCTAGATGTGCGTAATCAAATTTTGGCTATCCGAGCCCTAAGGCGGCATAAAAATCAGATGAATCGCTTAGCCAACGAAGTGTTAATCAATACTGAGTTTGATTATTTATACGACAACAGTACCTTTTGGCGAGGTTTTCTGAATGAGCTCATTTTCATGCCTTTAGAAGAACCCTTCGATACAGGCATTGTTAAAAATTTGCTGGCATCATCATGGCTCAAAGAAGATGAAAATCGTGGTGAGATTGCCAGCACCATATTATTATTATTTACCCTCTACCCGGATCTCTGCGAGGACAACTGCAAAGAAAAGCTAGAACCCCTCATTGAGCAAGTTAAGGCATCTCTCAGACAAGGAGAAGAAAGCAGTCCTGGCAAAACCCCTGGAATCTCTGAGGGAAACACATTTGATGAATTAGAGCCAAATGCAGAAATCATTGATGATTCGTTTAACTGCTCCAGGTATCTCACAGTTGATAATTTAGAATTTCTCTTATCCTACCGACTGGAGACAAGCGAACCTGCAAATTCTCAGGGACTTTCTGAACTCTTAGGAACATTTGACTGTGTGCTAGTCCTCTATCATCAGGATTGGCAGAATTTTGCGTTTTTCCAAGAACCTGTATTGTTCTACGGTGGTCAGGATAGTGCCATTAAACCCGGAATTTCAAATTTACTAACAGAATATGTAAACTTATATTGGCAGGCCGTTGAGCGTGGCTACTTGGGCAGCAATGACGACTACTATCGTTCTAGCTTGAATAACGCCATTAACTTCTACTCTCGAGTAGGAGAAACCCCACACAACCAAGATGCGACCCCGTTCTATCGAAAGTTGTTAACCGACTCTGACACAGCCTACCAGGCCTGGATTGCAGAAGAGCTTTACACTCGGGCAACCAATAGTCAAATCACATCACCAGTTCTCAATGAATGGCTTTCATACAATGGCTACAATCCCGAAGACATTCGGGCTGATGCAGCTATTTACATAGAAGATTTTGTTAACAGTATTGCCTGGAGCGCTACAGAGCAGCGATATATTTCATCATCTGACCACGACGCCATAGTAAATGTATTGGCACAGGGTTCGGGAATAAATCTATACCTCACTACGATGTCCACTGGATATTTCCCCGAAGACATTTGGTTGAGTCAGATCTTTCCAATGTTTGAGGCGTATTGGGATGATGTAGTTGACTATGACCAAAGCAGTGGAAATTACTATTTGTCTCACGAAGAGGGTATCGACCGACCTGAAATATCAGGAATTAGTGGTGAGCAAGATGCTCTCTGGCAGTGGATCAAATTAAATTATGAAGCCGACGAATTAATTTTTAATGCCGAAGACCAAAAATGGCAGTCAAAGGAAACCTAAACCCAAAAAGTATCACCCTGGTTGTGCCACAATAAAGGCAATTTGAGTCCGCCATTTTACAGTCTGATTCTGTAACTGTCGCATACATACCTTTTGAATAGCGGCGATATCTTTGTCTGGGCAATGATCTGACAGCTGGTCTCGATAGCTCGGGAAATGGTTATTGTTATCAAACCATCGCTGCAGTAAGGACAGGGAAATATATACTTCATTTTGGATAGTTTCCTGAGTCAATTTCACCTCAAATCCAGCCTCCTGAAATAGCTCTTTAAGGCTATCAGCATCCCAGTTGAAGCGAGGGTCTTTCGTGGATTGGGTAATAGCTATATCAGCATTTTGCCAGCGCTGAGCCAGGGCTTGGGTAAGACCAGTCGTATCCACCAGAGCGGAGATATGTTGACTGTGGCGGGGAATGGTTTCTGCCAGGGTGATGATGCCGTCTTCGGCCAGGAGCGATTTTAGGGCTTGGATGGCTTGCCTGCGGTCGGTTGCCTGGCCAAGGGCGTTGCGTCCGAGGATGCGATCGCACCTCACCCCCGGCGTATGCTGGCCCAGGATTCTATCTATCTCCTCCAGAGCTCCCTCAAACAGCATCGGTCGGGAGAGTTCCGGCAATCGAGCCGCCAGTTCTTGCAGGGCATCTTTATCCCGGACACTTTGCACCCGAGCGTAAACGCCTCCCTCGGGCACCCGCCGAACGGCTTCCCAAACCAGTAAGCCGGTGCGGGCGTTGAGGTCGAGGATACGGTGGTGACGCTGGATGGGGGCGAGGGAGAAGATGCGATCGCGAATCCAGCCCACCTGTTCCCCCGACTGACTGATGGTGCGCTGCAGCCAACGGTCCCGGGCCGGATCGTTGGGGCTGTAGGTGAGGGTTTCCGGCAGGGCACCGCCGCCATCAACCATGGCCGCCAGTTGGGCTTCTCGCCGTCGCGCCACCTGGGTTTGAATGGAAGCTTCGTAACCCTGGTCCGAGGGTTGGTAGAAAACCTGTCCCTGCAGGCCGTTGGGCAAATATTGCTGCTCTACCCAGTGCTCCCGGTAGGAGTGGGGATAGAGATAGCCCTTACCGTGGCCAAATCCCTCCTGATCCCGATTGGCGTCCCGCAGGGGATTGGGTACCTCCCGTTCTCGCTCCTTCTCAACGGTGGAGAGGGCATCAAAAAAACCCATGGCGCTGTTGGATTTGGGCGCTGTTGCTAAGTACAGGGTGGCTTGCGCCAGGGGATAGCGTCCCTCGGGCATCCCCACCCGGTCAAAGGATACGGCACAGCTGGTCACCACCGTTACGGCATGGGGGTCTCCCAAACCAATGTCTTCGCTGGCCAGGATAACCAGTCGCCGGAAAATGTAACGGGGGTCTTCCCCGGCGTAGACCATGCGCGCCAGCCAGTAGAGGGCCGCATCCGGATCGGAACCCCGAATACTTTTGATGAAGGCGCTGATGGTGTCGAAGTGGGCGTCTCCCTCCTTGTCGTAGAGGACCGCGCGCTGCTGGATGGATTCCTCCGCCACTTCCAGGGTGATGGGGATGGTGCCCGAACCGTCAGGTTCCGTGGTTTCTACGGCCAGTTCCAGGGCGTTTAAGAGAGCCCGGGCATCGCCATTGGCTACATTCACCAGATGGTCGAGAGCTTCCTCAGTAATGTGGACGGGGCGATCTCCATAACCCCGATCCGTATCCTTCAGGGTCTGCTCGGCCACTCGATAGAGGTCTGCCTCTTCCAGGGGCTTGAGCTGGAAAATTCGGGAGCGGCTGACCAGGGCTTTGTTGACTTCAAAAAAGGGATTCTCGGTGGTAGCTCCAATCAAAATCACCGTGCCGTTTTCGACCCAGGGCAACAGGGCATCCTGCTGAGCTTTGTTGAAGCGGTGAACCTCGTCGATGAAGAGGATGGTGCGGCGTCCGTACCGTCCCCGAAAATCTTGAGCAGTGGCAATGGCGTCTCGGATATCTTTCACCCCAGCCAGTACGGCATTAATAGCGATGAAGTGGGCGCTGGTGGTGTTGGCGATAATTTGGGCCAGGGTGGTTTTGCCCGTCCCCGGTGGGCCAAAAAAAATCAGCGACGAAAGCTGATCGGCCTGAATTGCCCGCCGCAGGAGTCGTCCCGGACCGACTACCGCATCCTGACCAATAAACTGATCCAGGGTACGGGGTCGCATCCGCGCCGCCAGGGGGGCATCCCGATCGATTTGCTGCTGGCGATTGTGGTCGAACAGGTCCATAGATGTCGGCTCTTCTTTAAGGGAAGATCCCAGAATTCTCAAAGAACTCCGGGATCTATTGCCGTAAACCTACTCTACACAGTGAAAGGGTTACTGTTGAAGCAGGGTACATCACCGATAATGCTGGTATGACGTAAGGCTAATCACCCTATGGTTCATGTCAACCCCACCCACCGACCCACCCCACCTAACCTTCTATGTCCCAACCCCTCCCCGATTACGAAAGCCGTCTGCTCGCCGCCCTGGCCTTTTTTCTAGGGCGAGATGTGGATGCCCAGGCCCAAGCCTGTCTTTGCATGTACCTGCGTCAATCCGAGCCGCGCATTATGGCTCAGGTTAAGTACTACGCCCACCGTCTTTCAGCCCAGTGGGGGCGTGAGGTTAGCGAGTACGAACTGCTTGAACTCATTGCCACAAGTCCTGAAAGAATAACGCAGGCTTTACCTAATTTGGGGGGAGTGCATCGTGCGGATGAAGTGGATATCTTTACCGATATTTCTGGGGTAAATCAATCAGATTCAGACTAGTGCAGCGTCCAGACTTAGTTTTTGATAGGCTTTTGCGGCTCGCACCAAGTATTCTTATTGCTCCTCTGCGGCTCTCTCGTCTTCAAGAGCCTGAATGGAAAGGAGCAGTTCTTCTTCACGCTCTTCGAAATCCTCTTCCTCGATGTCGCCCATGTCAAAGGAGAGTTGCAGTTCTAAAAGTTGCTTCTGCAGATTTTCCAAGTCATCGGTAGCCACATCAGCCTGTTCCAGGATTTTGTCAGCAATCCAGGTAACGCCGCCGATGGGGCCGGTTACGGGGGCAAAGAGTAGCTTAAATAGCATGATTCAGGGACCTCAGTGGGGACAGTAGCAGTGGTGTACCGCTTCTCTTCGTTAGTACTCGTCAATCAGGCTGAGTTGGGCAAAGTTGTAGGGAGCTGTAAAGTTGTTGTAGCGAATTCGCAAGCGGCCTTCAAACTCATGATCAAGATGTTCAATGGCTTGGCTAAAGGCAGCTTCACCGTTCCACGGAATTAAGTAGGCCGCATTGAAGACCATCGAATCGGTCATCGGATCGTTCTCAATAGCATCTTCTGCCAGGGCCTGCAGAGCATTGCGGAACTGTTGGACAATTCCCTGCTTGCGCTCCTCCAGGGCTGCCTCAATTACTTGGCCAATACGAATGACTTGATCCATACTCAGCTGCTTGCCTTCAAGCTGATCCCGTTGGGACCGGAGTTCGTTATTTTCCTGCATGAGCATTTCGAGTTCAGATGTGGCTTCCCATAGCACCTTAACGCTGACTTCTCGGCGTCCATCCAGTCTTTGAAAAAGCTGGGTCAAGCCATCTACATGGGGATCGACCAGATCTGCTTTGACCCGGTCCCAGTCTTCCACGGTGAGGCCAAACTGCAGGGGTAAAAGGGTGTGATGGCCTTGCTGCATCGCCGACTCCAAGACTTTTTCGTGACCTAACAGGTTTTTACGACTGGCCAGGTAACGACTCTGACAGGCTTCGGAATAGAGAAATGTAAACTGGTCCAGGTGATGGGCGCGCACCTCCTGCTTGTCCAGACCAGTAATAGAAGATAATTCTTTGGGGCCGGGAGCGGGGAAAATCCCGTAGAGATAGAAAGCCATAGCAACTGCAACATGGGTTCGATTACATCATGCCCGCATCCCCAGAAAAAGCATCTACAACGGCTTAGAAGTTAACACTAACCGCAGTTTGGCATGGATTAAATTGAGCTGGGCCATGCCTAATTCGGCATCTCCTTCAATCACGACCCCCGTATCCAGCAGTCGGTCCAGCAGCTCAAGAATGGTTGGATTTTGAGATTTTTCGCCGGGGTAGTAATTTCCTTCCTTTGGCAGCAAGGTGCCCAGGTCCCCCAGGTCAATGTTTAGATCTGCCGGGTCTACATCAAACACTTCACACAAATGTACGACCTGTTCCTCCAATTTTCGGAGACTGTCAGCAGCCCGATCCAAATCTGCTTCGCTCAGGTCTCCCCCCTCCATGCGGCGAATCACCTGGGCTTCCATTAATTGCCGCACCAGTTCTATCACTGTCAACAACAAAGGCGCTAAGCCCGCCTCTACATTCGACTTGGGCTTGAGCGCGAAATCGGGTGACTGGTCTAGCTCGCTATTTTCGGAAGTCATAGCCACAGTCTAGAGCATCTGTTTGGAAGCTATTGGACTGTCCCCTGCATATTCCGCCACTTACGGCGGGCATCGTTAGCCAGTACCACAGCGTAGCCCTGCATCATACGCCCCTGGTCGTTCAGGATCTGGTGATAGGTACAGCTCTGGGTCCGGCAGGAGCGAAAACTTGGAATACTGCGACTGGTGGCGATGTGCTGCATGGTACGGATGGGCAACATGGGAAGGTTTCCTGTTGAGTAAGGGGATCGGGTGCTGGGTTTGGGGTCCTGGGTAACAGGTGTTGTGGATTTGAGTTTGACTTAAATCCCTAAACCCCAAAACCTGGCACCTGAATCAGTGATTCTCATCCTGGTCTGGTAGGGCTGCGCGTAACGCCTTCAGCTCAGACTCCAGACCTTCAATGCGGTTCTGCAGTTGCTGGTTGGTATTCAGCAGTTCCTGGTTGCGTCCGCTGAGGTAGGGATCGTTTTCCCACCAGCAAATACCAATTTCCTTCGCTTTGTCTACGGAGGAAATGAGCAGGCGAATGCGAATGCTCAGCAGTTCAGTGGAGCCCACGGAAACCGAGATATCGCCAGCAATGACAACACCTTTATCGAGGACTCTCTCGAGAACATCTGCCAGGCTTGAGCCCTGGGTAGCCGTAGTGATGCTACTGCGGCTATTAGATTGGGGGCGAGATAAGGAGGCTGTAGTAGTCACGGTAGTTCTTACTCTGCGTCAGAACGAATGGAATAAACGGCGGGTTGGGTACCATGGTCTTGTTGTTTTTGCACCAGACCCTGGTGCAAAAGAGATTTGAGGGCATTCACCACCTGAAAGCGGTTGAGTTCCAGAGATCGCTCCATATCCACCAGGGTGGTTAAGCCGTTGGCATCAAGAAAATCAAAAATGCGGGTTTCGAGGGTATCTTCATCGGCGGCCACTTCATAGGTGGTGTCTGCATCGCCGACCGCTTCGTTCCAGCCTGCGTCAGGAATAACTGCCCCAACGGCTTCGCCCGCATCCGCAACGTCGGCTTCCTCTACAGCGACAGGGGCCTGGATGTCAGGGGCCTCGCTCACCTCCTCGGTGGCCAGGTCAGAAGGATCTGCCGCCCTCGGGATAACCGTTGCCGCAGGTTCTGCCTCAGCTTCAGGACCGCCAGCCTCGGTGGGGTCGGGCATTGTTGGTTCGGTAGGCAGCATTGGTTCATCGGATCCGAGGGCACTAATGGCAGGGTCCAGGGGTAACGGTGCGGCAAATGCCTCGTCCTCTTCCCCGTGAAGTTTAGCCGTAGAGCGTTCAGCCGAATGAGAGAGTTGGTCCACCAATTTTGTTTGGGACACGATGAACTGATTAAACAACTCCCACAGACGCCGGGTTGCCTCAGGCATGCCTTCTTTGGTGCGGGTTAGCAGAATATCGGCACACACATCTCGAAAGTCGACGTTTTCAGCCAGGGTAGGAATGCCATGGTCTTTACAGATGGTGGCAATCATCAGGCTAGGGCGCAGGCTGGAGGCCATATGGGGGTCTTTATCCGACTGAAAGGCGCGCACCAACTGCACGATTTGAGACGCTGAAACCGAGTCGACACCGACTTTTTGTACCAAAATTTGCTGCTGGGCCAGTTCGTCCGGTTCCGGGATATTGATGGTAATCAGACGATCCTGCAGCGCATCCTGAGTACCGTGGACGCCGCAGTATTCCTCCGGGTTAGAAGTAAAAATCGCCCGAAAATGGGGGCTCACGCGGATATATTCGGCCCGGTTATTGTTAGGAGGTAGGACCAGCAGTTTTTCTTCTAAAGCCGACAACAGCACATTATTGACTTCAGGGCGAGACCGGTTGAACTCGTCATAAACCAGGGTAAACCCTTCCCGACAGGCCAGGGTCAGGCGAGAGTCAATCCAGTTGTGGCGGAGTTCATCTTCCACCTTCATGACGCTGTGGATGAAGTTATCCACCACTTTTTTGCGGGTGTAGCCCGATTGATTGCCGATCAGGTCTGAGGTTTTAAATTCATCATCCCCAAACAGCAGCATGATGGGGCGGGCAAGCAAGTCGGCCAGGTGCAGAGCCAGGGTCGTTTTACCGGTACCAGCCGGGCCTTTCAGGTGAACCGAATAGCCCGACTGCAGGTATCGCAAGGCTCTGCGAGCTGTTCGTTCGAGCGTGGGGGTCGATACAAAATTGCGGGGGCGGGCTTGTAGAACAGTGTTCACAGAACAGCTTCCTCTTGAACGTGATAGGTCCGGTTGTCCTTAACAATCAAGTCTTTTTCCATTAGTGAGCGCAGGGCATCTACAGCCTGGAAGCGGTTGATGCCGAGCTCGGACTCAATTTCGGAAAGGCGAGCACCGGGGGACAGGTGCAGGTAGTTGTAAACCACTTCGTCCAGGGGTGGGGTTTTGGCCTTGACCGGAGCCGAAATCACCACGTCTGGTTCTGGATGGGCTACAGGCTTAGCGGGTTGAACCGCCTTAGGTTGAGGTGTGGGTTGAGGTTTCGCAGCCGTGGCCGGTTTAGCGGCTGGTTTGGGAACCCCCTTCACCGAAACAGCCTCAGGTTTTGCCGGGGCTGGACGATGGGTTCGGGATCGTCTTGCTAAGGGCTTGGGGGAGCTAACAGCAGCTCCATCGCCCCATACCGAGGCCGAAAGGAACTGGCGCTGCGCCTGTAAGTCTTGCCGAAAGTCTGCCAGCTGATCAAATAGGTCATCTACAGAGGCCGCTAGGGCCTGACGGTCTTGCTGCCTCTGGACCTGCTGGGCAGCGGCAGCCTGTTGCCGTAGGGCAGAGACTTCCGCTAGGGACTCCTGGACTTCGGCCTGGAGGTCATCAACATAGTCAGCGAGTTTAGGCAGTAGTTCAGAGCGCACCATAGCCTGCTCTTGCCGATGGCCGGCCTGCATTTCCGCAGTCTCTTTCTGAATGTCCTGAACCCGCTGGCGAAGCTTCTTTATATCTTGAACAATGTCTAACCGCAGGTCACTGACGGTTTCTTGCATGGCTCGACAGTCTTGCTGCAAACGCTCCTGTAGCGCCAGGGTATCGGCTTCCCGTTGAGCTTGTAGATTGGCTAACTTAGCCTGGGTTTCAAGCTGTAAATTTTGGGCGTACTGCTGCAAAGATTGCCGCATTAAAGGGATATTGGCGCGCCGCTGCTGGGCCATTTGAGCCAGCCCAAGCTGGGTCTCGGCTTGCAGATCAGCCACCATTTGGGCCAAATCTTGGCGAAGCTGGACAGCATGGGCTAGGCGGTCAGACTGCCAACGCTCCAGGTTGGCATCAACCTGGTCTCGCCGGTCGAGGACTTCATCCTGGCGCTGTTGTCGCGCAGCTTGCCACTGGTCGTATAGTGCTGTCACAGGACTGCTCTCCCTTAGTGAACTTGCAAATATTGAACCGGGATATCTCAAAAGGGATATCTAAATAAAAGAGAAGCAGGGAAGTTGCCGATGCAATATCCCTGCCCTCTATACCAACCAGGTGGTTGTGAACCCCTTTCCAGGCCCGAAGCGCAGACTTTATGGATAGAAAATCTGTATACTTCAGGCTGGAATTGGTATAGCTAAAGAATGCATAAATGCAGTTCTCTAGGAAGCAGGAACAGCAGCTTGAGCGGTCAAGCCAACAGCTTCTGCATACTTCAAATAGGTTTCAACTGAAGCGATAACAACCCGTGCTTCAACGGCCAATAGTTCAATACCAACCAACGAAACACGAACCCAAGCATCAACGACAATACCTTTGTCAAGAATGCGGTCTACCACTTCAGCCAAACTAGAAGAAGAGTTTACTTTTTCAACAGCCATGGTTTTGAACCCCTAAACAAAATATGTTCAATGGAAACGGGTTATCCCAGTGTGGCCTGCGGCTCAAGCTTTGCAAAATAAAACAGGAAATTCAGCAATCGTGAAATTCCAAAGCTTCATTTGATTCGTTCAAGCTACAGACTTTTACATCAGGAAAAAGCCAAAACTTAAGTGGGCTTATATAACCCATAGAGAAACCATTCTTCCCGCAAAACATCAGGCGGAATGGTCTTAAAATTCGGTTCAAATTTGGCAGTAGACATCCTCAAATGGGTGCCAAGGCTTAGTTTGAACGCGATTCATGCTAAGGCTTTGCCCTCGCACATTTGTAGTCTGCCCATTTGATCAAAGTTGAGAACAATCTGAAGGATTCAAATTTATCAATTGTTACTTTGTGAAGTTGTGAATCGTGCGGGCAGGCTGCCATCCCTCGCCCCAGGGACGTTTCAGGGTTCTGCGAATTGATTGCTAGATTTTATCGAGTGCTCTCTTCCTTCGGCTGTTCCATGACTCATCCTGCCAGTGGGGCGCTGCCAGCTGCGCTCAAGGATGAAAACAAAACTAGATGCCTACCGACATCCACTACCCGATACCCAATGCCCATACCCCCTATCCAAAATCACCCTTTCCCTTAACCCCCCCTTACCCTTTATAAAAAACTCGCCGATTCCCCTAAAACTCGTACAATCTGTGGCAATCTGAGAAGTGGACTAGCGATCTACGGTTTAAAGTCAATCCGCTTAGCGTTGGCAATCATTGAGCAAAGGCTATGCAAACCCTTCCCAATCCCATTTCATCGTCACCATCCACCCCAGCGGCAACCCCAGCCGAGTTCGATACCACCATTCATCGTCGCAAGACTCGTCCGGTCCCCGTGGGCGACGTCATGATCGGGGGCGGGCATCCGGTGGTGGTGCAGTCCATGATCAATGAAGACACCCTGGATGTTGAGGGGTCCGTTGCCGGCATTCGGCGACTCCATGAGATTGGGTGCGAAATTGTGCGGGTTACGGTGCCCAGCATGGCCCATGCCCGGGCGTTGGCTGACATTCGCCAAAAGTTAGAAGCCACCTATCAGCCCGTACCTCTAGTTGCGGATGTCCACCACAACGGCCTAAAAATTGCCCTTGAGGTGGCCAAACATGTTGATAATGTGCGGATTAATCCTGGCCTTTATGTATTTGAAAAGCCTCAGTCGGGCCGCACTGCATATTCCCAGGCGGAATTTGATGAAATTGGCGCAAAAATTCGTGACACCCTGGAACCCCTGGTGGTTTCTCTGCGAGATCAGGGCAAATCGATGCGGATTGGGGTTAACCATGGTTCCCTGGCGGAGCGGATGCTCTTTACCTACGGCGACACGCCTGAAGGCATGGTGGAATCGGCCCTGGAATTCATTCGAATCTGCGAATCCCTAGACTTTCAGAATTTGACGATTTCCCTCAAGGCCTCCCGCGTACCGGTGATGCTGGCGGCCTATCGGTTGATGGTGAAACGCATGGACGAATTGGGGATGGACTATCCCCTCCACCTGGGGGTTACTGAAGCCGGGGACGGGGAATATGGGCGGATCAAATCCACGGCGGGTATCGCGACCCTGCTGGCCGAAGGCCTTGGCGATACCATTCGCGTATCTCTTACGGAGGCCCCCGAGAAGGAAATTCCCGTCTGCTACAGCATCCTGCAGGCACTGGGCCTGCGTAAGACCATGGTGGAGTATGTGGCCTGCCCTTCCTGCGGCCGCACTCTGTTTAATCTTGAGGACGTGCTCCATGAGGTGCGGGAAGCCACGAAACACCTGACGGGTTTAGACATTGCCGTGATGGGCTGTATTGTGAACGGTCCTGGTGAAATGGCTGATGCAGACTATGGCTATGTGGGTAAAACCCCTGGCTATATCTCCCTCTACCGGGGGCGGGAAGAAATCAAAAAAGTCCCCGAAGACCGCGGCGTCGAAGAATTAATTAATCTCATCAAAGAAGATGGACGCTGGGTAGATCCGTAAATTTTCTCGGTATCTGACCTGTTCCAAAGCAAAATGGCTGTACAGTGCCTATGAACCAGTTGGGTGTAGGCACTTTTCGTAGCCCCTTGCCGCGCTGGAGCGAGTCAGGTGTGCTAGATTGGGCGTAATTTGCTGCGTAAATTCTTTTCAATATGACGATTGCCAAGCGGGGACTGATTCTGAGCGCAACAGCGTTAGCAGTGGCAGCGGTGACAGTGACAGGCGCAGGTCTGCATTTGTCCCAGAGCAAAGCATTCTTTGAGGAAAGCCCCAAAGAATTAGTCGATGAAGTCTGGCAGTTGATCGACCGCAACTACGTCGATGCCACCTTCAATCAGGTTGACTGGGAAGCGGTGCGGACTGAATATCTCGACCGCACCTACACCGACCAGGAGGAAGCCTACGTCGCTATTCGCGAAATGCTTGAGCAGCTTGAAGATCCATATACCCGCTTCATGGATCCCCAGGAATTTCGCAGTATGCAGATCGACACCTCAGGGGAATTAACCGGGGTCGGCATTCAAATTTCCCAGGACGAAGACACCAATGACATTCTGGTGGTCGCCCCCATTGAGGACACCCCCGCCTTTGAATCTGGTATTCGGTCTCAGGATGTGATTATCGCCATTGACGGCGAGTCCACCGAAGGCATGGACCTGAATGACGCGGTTAACAAAATTCGTGGTCCGGTAGGTTCTGAAGTCACCTTAACCATTCGCCGGGGAGAGCGGGAAATCCAGTTTCCTATCACCCGGGCCCGCATTGAAATTCATCCCGTTCGCTACAACACCCAGGTTAGCCCTGAAGGTGAAGTTGGCTATATTCGCCTGACTCAGTTCAGCGCCAATGCCGCCTCTGAAATGAGTCAGGCCATCGAAGATTTGGAGTCTCAAGACATCAGCGGCTACATTTTGGATTTGCGCTCAAACCCCGGTGGTTTGCTTTATTCCAGTATTGACATCGCCCGGATGTGGCTGGATGAGGGCGGTATTGTTTCTACCGTCAACCGCCAGGGGTTGGTAGACGAAGAGACCGCCAATAATCGGGCGCTCACGGACAAACCCCTGGTGGTGATCGTAGATGGCGGGTCAGCCAGTGCCAGCGAAATTTTGTCTGGGGCCTTACAGGACAACGAACGCGCCGTAGTCGTGGGTACCCGTACCTTTGGTAAAGGTCTGGTGCAGTCGGTGCGCAGTTTGGCTGACGGTTCCGGTGTAGCTGTTACGGTGGCCAAATATTTGACCCCCGACGGCAGAGATATCAACGAACTGGGCATCGAACCCGATGTGGAAGTCGAGCTTTCTGAAGAGCAGGGGGAAACGCTGGCTACCGATCGAGACCTGATTGGCACTGAATCTGACCCTCAATTTGCGGAGGCCCTGGAGATTTTGAATGAGGAAATTCGGACGGCTCGCAGCGGCAGTAACCTGACCAGTGCCACTGAAGAGTAAATTCCTGCAATATCAGGATCAGTTTTTAAATACCAGGATCAGTCTTTAAGGGATAACCAAAAGCGCCCCAATTTGAATGGGGCGCTTTTGATTTAGATCCCATGGGCTAGAACACCCATAGCCGTTCCGGCGGTTGTCGGAGGTTTTAGCTTTGAGTAATAGGGACTGTCACAGCCTGCCGCTGGTCGACTTCATCCTTGGGCAGATGCAGTCTAGGATAGATATTTCTTCAGCAGGGACTATTCGGTTGTGGGTCCCGAAGAGGTAAAAATAACCGATCTAACGCTGGTGAGCGTAGTTATGGTGCTACTGAACCGCCTGGGCACCGTGGGCCCGGGGGTCATCGTTAATAACCGCCCGGCGAGAGCGGGGATCATTGGCAAGTTCCGAAGCCTGACCGAAAGTTTGCTGATGGGGCAGAGGCTGACTTGCAATTAAAGCCTCGAGATTGTCGGACAGGATCACTTTTGGCTGTTCACCAATGGCTGTGGCGATGGGCTCATTGACCTGATTGAGGTAAACAAAGTGGGGAATACCATCGACTCGATATTGCAGCATTTCAGGGAGCCACTTGTTGTTATCTACGTTGAGCATGACAAAGTTAACCTGCTCCCCATAGACGGCTTTCAGATCAGCCATGTCGCCGGCCATGGCCTGGCAGGTGGTACACCAGTTGGCGTAAAACTCTACCAACGAGGGTTTGCCATTGGTTTGAGCAACTTCATAGGGGACAGCGCTGGCTGCCAGGGAAGGCAGGGAAGTGGTGGAGGCTTGCGTGCGCAATCCCAAAAATACAGTAACCGATAGGATCACGGCAGCACAGGCAATGGCAATGTTACGAATTTTGGTTACAGGAGCATCGAGGTTATCTGGCATGGGAGCAACACAATGGGTTAGACAATCTATGTTTAGTATGGAAGCAGTTACCAGCTCACATACCACTGTTTAGTGTAAAAGAATTGGGTTTTCAGGTCGGCCATGAAGAAGCGAGTTAAGCTGACATTTCCGAAACGCTCGGTCCATATGCCCATTACCTACTTGCTAGCCAAGGATTTTAATGTGGCCGCCAATATTATTCGGGCTCAGGTTGCCCCAAACCAGGTGGGAACCCTTGTGGTAGAGCTATCGGGAGACATTGACCAACTCAATGATTGCATCGATTGGCTAGAAGTGCAGGATATCAAGGTTTCCCTGGCAAACAAAGAAATTTTGATTGATGAGGACCTGTGCGTCCATTGCGGTCTGTGTACCGGCGTATGCCCCACGCGGGCTTTAACCTTAGATCCAGAAACCTTTAAGCTGACCTTCAATCGGACTCGCTGTATTATGTGCGAGCAGTGTATTCCCACCTGCCCTGTGCAAGCCATTTCCACCAACTTATAGGGAAATTTTTCTGCTCCGTTTTCTGCGTCGCTCGTTATGGCCAAAGAAAATTTTATAGGTAAAACCTTAGGCGGTCCCTGGCTATCCTGGACTCTGCTGGTGTTAGCCTACGCCACCTATGGCCGATTTTTACATGACGGGGACGCTTCTGCCCTGCGCTGGGCCTTTAGCGGGGGGTTTGTGATCGCCATCTCAGGGGTTGTGACCATTCTCTGGGTACCCACCCGCCGCATCATTCTGCTGGGCTTCAAATCTGACGTTGGCTACGCCATTATGGTGCTAACTTTGGCCTCCCTGGCGGTTCTGGCAGTGGTGCAAATCCGAGTGTTTTCCTATTTCTTGGTGCTGACCGCTGTATCTCTACTGGCCCGGGTCGATACTCTGATTAGCAACCTACCGCCAATTTTGGCGTTTTTGCTGATGACCTGTCTGGCCCTGGTAGGGCTGGGGGTCAGCTGGATTCCCCAGGTCGTGATTGAGCAAACCAGCCATCTGATGGGGTGAGGGGTGATCCATGGGGAATTGGAAAGGGGGAGGTAGCCATAGACGGTGTTCTTCCATCCTTGCTCCCTTGCTATCGCCATCTCCTGGTTTCTCACTCCCTGTCCCGACTAATCCATTCCAAAACCAGGGGATTCACCAACTCCGGGGCCTCATCTTGAGGACAGTGGCCCACTCCTTCCAGTTCCTTCAGGGCTTTGACAGCGGGGTAGTGGATGAAGTCGCGTCCCAGATGGACCGGTTCCCAGGGATCGTCCTGTCCCCAAATCACCCAGGCTGGGCACTGCAACTGGGGTAGCAGATCCTCCGGCAGAGGCCCCTGGGAGTAACGCACGAAGGCTAAAAATACATCCGCCGCCCCGTCAGACTGGGCAGGTTTTAGGATGGCCTCGACCAGTTCATCGGTTACCGCTTCAGGTCGATGGTAGGCTTGGCCTAGCAGGTTACGAATGACCCTGGGGCGGGCAATCCGGGAAAAGAAAAACCGGCCCACCGGAGGATAGCCCAATAGCCCCTGGACGATGGGTGTACTGAGGCGCTGATGCCAGGGAATTTCGTTGCGTCTACGGTCGTGCAGCATGCGCAGTGAGCAGTTCAGCATCACGATTCCTTGAATCCACTCTGGCGCGTCCACCGCCACCTGCATCGCGACTACACAACCAATGGAGTTCGCCACCAGATAAACCGGCTCCCCAATCACTTCCCGACAAAAATCGATCACCTGCTGGCTCCAGGTCTCAAAGGTATAGGGTAGGGGTTGGTTGGGAAATGGCTTGTCAGACCCCCCAAAGCCAATCAAGTCGAGGGCAAAGGCCCGATGCTGCTGGCCAAAAACGGGCAGATTTTTGCGCCAGTGATCGCTGGATGCGCCGAAGCCGTGGATGCAAAGGATAGGAACGCCCGCATCCCCTGACTGCTGATAGCGGATGGTAAATCCTTGCCAGGTCCAGGATTGGGTTTGGGGGGTAGCGATCGCAGAACTCACGGCGGTTGTATTAAGGGTAACTTCACTTAAGTTAACATTTTCCCCGGTGGAGCTATGGGGGGTGGGTATTAAATAAACCTGATGAACTTGGACAGAGTTTAGTACAACTTGATTGAGACCTGATGCCTAGCCCTACTCCCCTGCCAACGGCTTTTTCATTAAGATAGCCTCCGACTGATAACCCAGTTTGCGATACAGGGCCTGGGCAGCGGCGTTATCGCAGAAGACCTGTAAGCTAATCTGGCGATTTCCCTCCGACTCTGCCCAATGGTGGGCGATATTTAGGAGCATGGTGGCAATCCCTCGGCGGCGATGGAGAGGGTCTACATACAGCAGCAAAATATAGGGATGCACCATGCCCTGCCGCTGGTCGGTGGCCTGGCCCAGCCAGATACAAGCAAGGGGGGGAGCATCTGTGGGTTCCCCGTCAGCCACCTCGACCCACCAGAGAGGGGTATCGCGCGATAAAAACCGATCTACGGTAGCGGCCATGGAGTGGCGGGGTTGGGCCCCATCCAGTTCAGCGTAGTGACGCTGCATAAACTTAACCAGGGTAGCCCGATCTCGTGTTGACCCTACCCGAATCTGGTAGCCGGGAATGGACCATGCAGACTGACTGGGGCCACCAACCATAAAGCCAATTTACCCTTCAACACTGAACTCCTGGGGACCATGAATCAGTTCAGACAGGGGCGGAGCCTGACTGTCGCCCTGGGTCGGTTGAGCCGCTGGGGTGGAATATCCCGGATCGGTGGCAGGGGCAGGAGCCATCATGTCGGAAGGCAGCACGATGCGGGCACTCACGGCAATCATGGCAATGGCAAAAATCAGCACGATGAAGAATGGTGCAATGTACGACCGAAAGAAAGACATAAGCCAGGCTCAGATCTAGATCTATTAAGGGATGTCACCTATCTCCATCCTACACCGTCAGCTCATGGCCCATCGCCTCGGGTCTCCTCAACCAGGAGCATCGACTAACCCTAAAATCCATCGCCTATGGAGCCCCATAAACGGCTTGTTCTAGTCGATTTATTCGGGTTTCCAACTGCCGCACCTGCAGTTTCGTTTCCACAGCCAGGTTGGCCAAATTATCGAATTGTGCTGCCAAAGACGGCTCTGCCGAAACAGCAGGAGGGGGATTTATCGGTCGCTGGGGAGGGCGTTGGGGAATAGAAAGTTGGGATTCAGTGCGATTGACCTGAGTGCTCAACCGACTGAATTCTGACTCCAGTCGATTCAGCCGAGATTCGAGCCGAAGATCCGCTGCCGCCGGCACATTAACCGTACAACCCAGCCACAACCAAAACAGACAAAAAGAAAAGAGCAACACGCCCTGCCAGGACTTTAATTTATAAGACACAGGATGACTCACCCGCTCAACACCTTGATCCTAAAAAATTCTTTGCAACACAACGACGCAACCCGAAAATGCTGACCTATCATTAGCCCCAGACACCCATAATCTTGGTTCAAACTTTCTACTTTGCTGGTGAGGGGATTTAAAAATGACTATCCGCAACGTGCTTTCTTACTTGAGTCTGCTGGTAATTACTTTAGGCCCCGCCGTTGCAGTGCAGGCCCAAACCTCCCCCCCAGAAACCACTGCGGATGACACCAGTGTCCCAGCCCCAGAATCCTCCGGCGGGGCTGAATCCGTTCCGGACCTTGAGGCTGATCCAGCCTCCGCCTTTGACGCAGAACCCGTAATGGAGGGTGAGGGTACGGTTGAAGAATCCATCCCTGAACCAGATGAGGAGACCGTCGTTGAGGATGACCCTGCCGCCGCCGCACCCACCCTATCTGCAAACGAAGCCTATAACCAGGGGGTCGAGCGATATAACCGCAATGACTACGAAGATGCTCTGGAACGGTTTAACGACGCGATCGCCCGCAACCCCAATTTTGCCGATGCGTATCTTTACCGGGGCATGACCTACGCAGCCCTGGATGACAACGCCGCTGCCCTGGATAACGTCAATCAAGCGATTGCCTTAGATCCAAACGACCCCACCGGCTACTTTATTCGGGGCAATCTGTACTTTCGCCAGGGGAATATGACCCAGGCCATGGCAGATTTCAATGCCACCCTGGAGGCAGATCCCGACTATGTCAACGCCTATTTGTACCGGGGCTTTCTTGATGCCCAGGCAGGGCGCAATGAACTGGCTATCGAAGACTTTACGACCGCCATCCAAATGGCCCCTGACAATCCTTCAGGCTATATACTTCGCGGTTTTGCCTGGGAACGAATGGGTAGCTATGACGAGGCCATTGCCGACTTCAGCAAAGCTCTCGAACTGGATGGCAACCTCCCCCGAGCTTACATGGGCCGAGGGGTTGCTTACTACAAACTCGGCATGCTGGCACCGGCCCTGGAGGACCTCAATGCCGCCATTGTGGGAGATTATCAAATGGCCAGGGCTTACCTGAACCGGAGCTACGTTTACTATCGCCAAGGAGAAACCCGTCGGGCCCTAGCCGACTTAGACCGGGCCATTAACCTTGATCCCGCACTGGCAGCGGCCTATATGACCCGGGGATCGATCCTGGCTGACGAAGGCCAACTGCGGGAAGCAGAACGCGACTTTGCCCGAGTCTTACAGCTAGACCCTGAATCTGCCGAAGCTTTCAAGCAGAAGGGGGATGTCTTGTTGGCCGCTGGGGATGAAGCGGCCGCCATTGCGGACTACAGCGAAGCGCTGTTTATAGAACCCGATTATGCTGCCGCTTACAAAGGCCGCGGAGATGCCCGCTTAGCCAGCGGGGATATATTTGGTGCCATCGATGACTACAGTCAGGCGATTGCGGCAGACCCAGACTATTTGGAAGCTTATGCCGCCCGGGGATCTGCTTACATTGAGGCCAGACAGCCCCAAAATGCTTACACCGATTTGTCCGAAGCCATTGCCGCTAACCCCGACACCACTAATCCTGAGTTGTTTTACAACCGGGGAGTCGTACGGGCTAACCTCGGAGATGATGCCGGTGCCCGCCGGGATTTAGAGCAGGCCGCCAGTTTATACCTGGAACAGGGAGAAGCCGCAGGCTATCGTAAAACTCTGGAACAAATGAGCCAACTTTAGGCATGGAAAGATTTTTAGGGTTGCTCCCGACGCCATCGGCACGGCTGGGAATCTTGATTGGTCTGCTGCTGTGGGTAATCACGACGGTGCTGGTGCCCGTCTGGCCGGCCTATGCCGATATCCACGTTTACCACGAGCAGCCCGGGCAGACGACGTTGCGATCGCGCCTCAGCCTGCGGGATCAAAATGATTTAGCCTGGCAGGTAACTCTGTTCAAACGCTATCGAGGGGGAGCCGAACCAACTCGATACCTGCGTTTAGTGGGATTTCCGGGGCAGGTCATAATTTCGCCAGAGGAGAATCTACAGATTCAAACCGGCACCCTGCTCCATTGGGAGGCTGGTTTGGCCCTAGATGAACAAACCAAAGCGCTGCCCGCCAACGTAGCTCAATATCAGGTGGACCAGCTGCTGGCTGACCTACAAAATCCAATTCCCCTGATCCTGGTTGTGCCGCTGAAAAGTGCTACACCGGCTCGTCTGGTGGTCCCTCCCTTCGTGGTGCAGGAATGGTTACAGCTGAACACCATGGAGCAATAAAAAGCCGGGCAAGGCGCTATCACTGAGGAGCGAATCCTACAATGTCCTGTGGCCTTGGCCCGGTCTTAGCTTTGGAGCACACGCGAGTCTACAGGATGTATAAATCATCATTCATCTTGATGAAATCGCCAATACAGGAAAGTTCTGGAAAGTTCAGGTAATGGTTCAGGTCTTTCCCCTTCAGTTCTGTTTTATACCAAGTCCAGCTCGAAATCTGTAGCTTTCCCTTAGGCAAAACTCCACTTCTGGGCTTGGACAAGGTTTAGATGGAGAGACAACTGCTGAAATTCCCCCTGAAACTCAGGCTGTAAGTGCCGAAAGGTGAGGCTGTATCGGGTCTTCTCTACCGGTAAAACACCATGCAGGATTGCCGAATGCCATCCTGAAAGCAAGCCATTCCCCAGTTGAGTGACCCAACGGTCCTGACGGGCAGCATAAACCTGGGGCTGCCGGGACAGGGTAATGCCCAACCCGTAATACCCCTCTAGGCAACCCTTGGCGTAGCGACTGTGCAGTAAATCCGTAACGGGTTGTTCGGCAGCCCAACGGTGCCAATCGGCTAGGCTAGGGCCGAGGTTGCTTAAGATCTCAACCATAAAATAAATTTGGATGGCCCTCGGGTAGTCAGTTCGTTCGTTTGCGAGATTTCTTGATGCAGATTGTACTTATTCATGGTCTAGCCAGAACGTCACTGTCTTTGCTGAGCCTGGAGCAACGGCTCCGACAAGAGGGATATAGCCCCCACCATTTTGGCTATTTTGCCTTTGCGGAAGGCTTTAACCAGATCGCATGGCGTCTGCGGCAGCAGTTTCAGACACTTGCAGATCAGGGGCCCTATGGGGTTGTCGCCCACTCCCTAGGGGGAGTTCTAACCCGAGCCGCCCTGGGCATGGGCCAGGTTTTCCAACCGCAGCATGTGGTGATGCTGGGTCCTCCTAACCAGCCTCCCAGACTGGCTTCCCTGGCCTGGAAACTACCGCCATTTCAATGGTTTACCGGACAGTGCGGCCAAAACTTAACCTGCCATAAGTTCTATCAGGACTTACCCCCTTTAACGTCTCACTACACCATTATTGCTGGCACTGGGGGTCCCCGGGGTGCCCTCAGCCCCTTTGGCCATGAGGTGAATGACGGCATTGTCGCTTTAAGCGAAACCAGAATGCACCCTGCCGACAAAGTTGTGCAACTGCCGGTATGGCATACCTTTATGATGAATAATTCGGCAGTGCAGAGCCAGGTTCTCCAGGCTTTGACAAAAGATACGATGCAACCCGGTTAAAACAGCAACCATCGTACTTCAACCCACGATCCAAACATCGGTCCCCCCTCAGCAGCACCATGCGCTATACCGAAGCTTTTATTGCCCTGGGCACTGTGCAGTTTGCCAGGAGCGTCCAGTTCTACGCGGCCCTGCTGAACCAGCAGCCAGACCCTTACCTATCGGACCGCTATGCTGAATGGATTCTCAAAGGCGGCTTAAAATTGGGGCTCTTTGCCCCTAAGGCAAGCCACCAGGAAGAGTTTCGGGCCCCTAAAGCGGGGGGCGTCAGTTTATGCCTGGAGGTGGCAGATTTAGAGGATGCCATTGCCTCCCTAACCCAGCTGGGATATCCTCCCCCGGGGGCCATTAACACCGCCTCCCATGGCCGAGAGGTATATGCCTATGACCCCGACGGCAACCGGCTTATCCTGCACCAAAGTTCATAGGCCAAAGTTCATAGAACCGTCTTTGGAAAAGATTGATTTAAAAATTGCAGCGTTCTTCTTTCTGCTGCTCCCATGAGCCCCCAGGGAAAGGTCCCTATTCCACCGAACCAGCTTTTTCAGCCCGGTGCTGCATCACCACCTGACGAAACCCAAGGACGACCAGGATATTCGACAGGGTTAAAAAAGCCTCTGCCCCACCATGGAGCCAATCTACATTGGCCAATTCGTTTTGCAGGGCAACTTTGGCGTAAATTCCCGCGGGAATGGTGACAGCCACGAACACCAACAGCACATAAAAGCCAATCAGCGCCAGTCTGGGGGTTGACTTAGTGCGGGTGAGAAACCACAAAAACCCCAGGTAGGGGAACAGAGACAGGGCGAAGAGAGTGTTTTTGTCTAGCATGAATGGTCAAAACCAAATCAGGATGAGTCACTAAACTTGCAGGAGGAAAGTCTGAATGCCTTTAGATTTAGGCTGGTGGGCCACAGGTGTGGATTGAAAGCAGATTAGACCGCTGGAGGGATTTGAGTCCACCCAACCCCCTACCACCAGGGCATCCCACCTGAGGTGGGGAAGCGCAACCATGGGCCGCCCTGGACCTGGCGGCAGAGTGGGCTAATCATGGCATTGACGAAAGCCGTTCGTGACGCCAAATCCACCAGGCGGCAAGGCATAGGGTGCTATTCCCGACAACCGTCATGGCTGCTTGAAGGGTGACCAACCACCCATAGGACGGATCATTGTCGAAGAAATGCCAGGTGCAGGCGGCCATGGCACTAACCAGGGCAGGTAGCATCCCAATCGCAAGCCACCGCCACACCGGACGCTCGGTTACTGAGGCAAACAGCCAAACAAACCACATGGCGACCATCCACTCCAGCACACTCGATACGTGAACAATCCAGGTGGGTAACGAAAGGACATTCATAGAGATGTGAAGCCGGTGACAACAGCCTCTATTGTAGAGAGGTCGGGGTCTTCAGTACAGCAGTTTCAAGGGATAGCAATGCGAGCGGTTTTGTGCGGGTATTACGGCATGGGTAATGGCGGTGACGAAGCCTTACTGGCGACCCTCTTGCAGATGCTCCCTGCTCACGTCACCCCGGTTGTGTTATCGGGCAACCCCACCGAAACCAATCAACGCTATGGCGTAGAAGCGGTACCCCGCAAAGCCCTCGGGCCCGTCCTGAAAGCTCTGCGCAAGTCAGACGCGTTTATCTGGGGGGGCGGCAGCCTATTGCAGGATGCGACCAGTTTACAAAATTCCCTGTATTACAGCGGGTTGATGGTACTGGCCCGCTGGCTGGGATTGCGAACTATGGCCTGGGCCCAGGGGATTGGACCCCTTGACCATTCTCTGAGCCGTAAGTTAGGAGAATTAGCCCTGCAGGGATGCACCGCCATCAGCGTACGAGATAGCGGGTCGTCGGCCTGGCTTAACCGGTGGAAATTATCTGGGCTCCAGGCCCCTGACCCGGTTTGGGCCTTGGAGGCAGACCCCGTCAAAGGGCTTTGGGACTTGCCCGCCCCGCGGGTAGCGGTAGCCCTACGGCCCCACCCTGGTCTAACAGAAAACCGGTTGGACCAGCTCACTCAGGCCCTGGCTTCCTTTCAGTCGGCTACCAATACCTGTATTTTGTTGGTGCCGTTTCAACCCGCTAAAGACAGGGCCATTGCCGAATACATCCAGCCTCACCTGAGGGGTCCTAGCCAGATTTATTCCCTGGAAAATCCCCGCCAGCTCAAAGGGCTATTTCGCGGCGTAGAGATGGTGATTGGGATGCGCTTCCACGCCCTGATTATGGCTGCCGCCGCCGGGTGCCGCTGCTTTGCCATCAGCTATGACCCGAAGGTCAGCAATCTGATGGCGGACCTGGCCCTACCAGGCATTGCGCTGGGGCCGTCCCCATCCCCTGGACATCCCTCCCAGGTCTGGCCTGACAATGTCGCTCAGCTGACCCAACGGTGGCTAGAAATCTATGCTGACGGAGAACCGCTCACCCCTGATCAAATTCAATCGCGGGTAGACCGGGCCCTAATGCACCAGGACTTGCTCAATGAGGCGCTGATCTAGGTCATTATGGTGAGTCACTAGGGGGAAAATGACCCAGCGATGACCATCTTCTGGGCCCAAGGGCAAACCCATTAGCTGACGCAGAACTTACAGGGACTCGGGTTCTTTTCCAGCAACCACCGGGGCGGTGCTGTTCAATTTCAGGTCAGGATGATCGGCTTCCACCTGCTGGCAGTTCCACTCGTTACGGAACAGCAGTACGGGACGGTCCCAACTATCTTTGACGGTGACGGTGTTGAAAAGCCGTCCCGCTTTTTCCAAAGCCTCCCAACCCCCTTCCACCCAGCGGGCGACGGAATAGGGCAGCATTTCGATCCGGGTGTCGACGTTGTACTCGTTCTGCATGCGGAACTGCACCACCTCAAACTGCAGTTGCCCCACAGCAGCAAGAATGGGGTCGCGCTTGGACTCGTCTGCCGAGAACATAATCTGCACCGCCCCTTCTTCTCGCAGTTCAGACACCCCTTTTTGGAACTGCTTGTACTTGGAAGGATTGGGATTTTTGAGATAGGCAAACATCTCCGGCGAGAAGCAGGGGATGCCTTCATACTCCAGCTTTTTGCCCTGATAAATGGTGTCCCCAATGGCAAACACACCGGGGTTGTTCAGGCCAATCACATCCCCCGGATAAGCTTCTTCTAAGGACTGTCGCCCCTGGGCAAACAGCTTTTGGGGATGGGAGAGGCGCACATTTTTGCCGGAACGGGCATGGCTCACCACCATGTCTTTCTCGAACTTGCCGGAACAGACCCGCACAAAGGCCACCCGGTCACGGTGTTTGGGGTCCATGTTGGCCTGCAGCTTGAACACAAAGCCGGAAAAGTCTTCGTAGGTGGGGGGAATGTCGCCGGAGGTACTGGTTCTGGGACCAGGCTTCAGGGCATAGTCCAGAAACGCTTCAAGGAACAGCTGCACACCAAAGTTGGTCATGGCGCTGCCGAAGAAGACAGGGGTCATCTGCCCGGCGTGGACCGCTTCCAGATCCAGCTCAGGGCCCAATTCTTCGATCATCTCCAGCTCGTCTTTAAACTGGTAGTAGAGGTCCTGATCCAGCAGTTCTTCAATTTGCGGATCGCCCAAATCAACCAGGGTACTTTTGGCTTCACGACTGCCGTGGGCGGTGCGTTCGAACAGGTGAATCTTGCGCTTGCGGCGGTCAAACACGCCCTTGAAACGTTCTCCCATACCGATGGGCCAGTTGACGGCGTAGGTTTCCATGCCCAGGCGCTGCTCAATTTCGTCCAGCAGTTCCAGGGGTTCGCGGGCAGGGCGGTCCATCTTATTAAAGAAGGTGAAGATGGGCAGCGATCGCATTTTACACACCTCAAACAGCTTCAGGGTCTGAGGCTCCAGGCCCTTAGCCGCATCTTCCAGCATCACCGCATTATCCGCCGCCGCCAGGGTGCGGTAGGTGTCTTCGCTGAAGTCCTGGTGACCGGGGGTATCCAGCAGGTTCATGGTGAACCCCCTGTACAAAAACTGCAGCACCGTGGAGGTAATGGAAATGCCCCGCTGCTGTTCCAGCTCCATCCAGTCGGAAGTGGCCTGCCGCTGGGAACGCCGCGCTTTTACTGCCCCTGCCTCGTGTATGGCCCCTCCGTACAGCAGCAGCTTTTCCGTCAATGTCGTCTTACCCGCGTCGGGGTGAGAGATGATGGCAAAGTTGCGCCGTTGCTCTACGGCTTCGGCAATGTCGGCGGAGGGAATGGTGGCAGCGTCGGTCATGCGGGATGGAACTCTTAAGGGCTTGCAATGGGAAGTTCCTTAAATTGTAAGAGTTGAAGCGGGGTTTTGTCAGAAGGGAGTGGGGGCGGGAGCCGGGGAGCGAATGGATGGGGTGGGTGAGATCGAAAGTCAATGATCGGGGATAGCCGTCTCAGCTGTCCAAGCAGGCAAGACACCTACCCTCCAGGAATCGGATCTGATTCGGCTCTCATCCCTCAGTGAAAATAAGACGCTCCATTCACATCAAAGGTGGCCCCGGTGGCGTGGGGTACCATCCCTGCTACCAAAAACGTAATCAGATTGGCGATATCCTGCGGGTCTGCCGGGTTCCCCATGGGAATATCGCGGGTGACATAGTCTGCCCCCCGTTCCGCCATGACCTGCTCGATGCGGTCGGTACGCACAAACCCAGGGGCGATGGTATAAGCCAAAACTCCATCCTCCGCAAAGCCTCGGGCAATAGTGCGGGTCAGGGCCACTACTCCCCCCTTGGAAGCGGCATAGGGCATAAATTCCGGCCCATCTCCCCGGAAGGCAGCGCGGCTGGCCAGGTTTACGAGAACGCCTCCCCCTCGTTCCTGAAAATGCCCGATGGCTTCTCGACAGAGATCAGCTACTGCTATCAGGTTTACCTGCAGGGTTTGTTGCCAGGCGGCTGACCAATGCTCCCAATCATCAGATCTGGCGGCAGCGGGCATGGTGGCCGCATTGTTAACCACAGCATCTACTTTTCCTCGCCAGGCCAGGGCCTGGTGCCACAGATCTCTGGCGGCACCGGGAATTGCCAGATCGGCTTGCACCAGATGAATCCGGTCCGGGTCATGCTCCGAGTCCAGTGCCGCTGGGATCGCCCGAGCCTCATCCGCTCCCTGGCCATAGTGCAAAATGACTGCGGCCCCAGTCTGGTGCAAGGTCCGCACCGTGACTTCTCCAATTCCTCGGGAGCCGCCAGTTACCAGTACCACGCTGTCCTTTAGATTAAACATGAGCCCGTTATCAAAAACGCCAGTGCCCAATATCGTCCTCTACATTTACTATGCCCCCGACAAGACTCAACTTCTCAGGGGCAACTTTCTATCAACTTATAGGACAGCAGTTGCAAACCTGCAGATGCTTAAGTTTCTGGAGTGGTGGAAGGACGGTTAAAGGTGGGGGAAAGATAGGCGACCAGGGCCCCAATCAGAAAGCCTGCCACATTGCGGGTGAGCGGCAACCAGTCGCTGGTGCGGGACACAACCGGGCCAATACCAAAGGCCAGGAACAAAATTCCCCACAGCGGTGAAAAAATCAGCACCCACTGCCAGGCTATGGCCTGACCGGGCTTTCTGGGATGGGCGGCAAAGCCACAAATCACACCCCCGACAAGGGAGGTAATCAGGGTCAGAACCCACTGTTCCTGGGGCAGACCCGGCACGACATTACAGCCGCCCTGCTGGAGGCAGGTTTCAATGGAACCCAGGGCACTTAAGATTGAACGATCTTCGCCATGTTCTCTGACATAAAATTGGTTACCGAAGCGGGTTTGCAGCTCAATCCAGAAGGTGCGGGGCAGCAGATCGTAGACGGCATCACCAACGCTGAAGTTCAGCAGGTTGCCGCCCCGGGGGTCAGCCACCAGCATGACGCTATGGTCGTTCAACCCCCAAAAGTCTTTCACGGCCCGTCCGGGGGTGCGGTCATACTGGGTCAAAACCCTGAGTTTCCAACCGGTTTCGGCTTCAAATTTTTCCAGTTCAGTGTTTAACTCTTCTTCCTGGCGAGTGGTTAGGGAGTTAGCCAAATCAATGATCGTCGTGGATTCTTCCGGCAAAAGCTCAGGATTATCGTAAGCCTGAGCTGGAGATGCCGGTAGCCAGAATAAGACGCTTAGCAAACCACCTACGACCACCGTGAGTAACCGGCTCATAAGCGCATTGGGGGAAGAGTTAATCATCACCGTAATTCCTTTAAGAATATCGCCCCGAAGAGCCATGCCCCCCGGTTACAGGGTTGGCCTCGGCAACAGGTGATGAAACACAGAGCCGAAGACTGGACAGGGTACAGGCTGCACCTGGCAGTGAATTAAGGAAACAAACCCGTTGATTAATTCTTAACCTAACAGGTGAATCCTCAAAGCTTGTTTACAGATGTTTACACGACTCTCATCTTAGAAACAAATAGGTGATGAAGTCAATGAAAGCCTTATAAATTGGGGGGCGGGGTAGGGTCGGAGGGCAGCGGCGAGGACTGAACCCGGGGAGCATCGGTTGTATGGGCGGGGCCAGCCGGAGTTGGCTCGTGGCCCTTAGGGGAAGGTGGGACAGCGGATCTAGCTTGCCCTCGGGGTGGAACGGAGTTTATAGGATTCTCCTGATTTTCCTGAGAATTTTCTGGAGCCGACGGGGTAGGGGGACTACTGACGCGGGGATGGGGCCTTGAGGGCTGAATCCGGGCCGGTTTGTGGGTCATGCGCTTAGGCGAACCCGATCTGGCGCGGCGGGCTGGTGGGCGCTTACCGGTGTTAGACCAGGCATTCCAGGCGGCCCTGGCCCCGGCAAAGAAGCTGCGAGTGCCGGTGTGTAAAGTCTGAGCCTGCTGACGGGCGGAGGTCAGGCCATCGTCGACCTGTTTCACCACCCGACCGGCCTGTTGTACCCCTTCACTGACATCATCCGTCAGTTCGGTAATTTCTAGCCCGGTGAGGCGAATGGCCTCCAGGGTCGGGGGTAGTTCGCGTCCGAGGGTATCAAACAGTTTTTCGGCACTGCGGGCCGCCCGGCTGAGTTCTCGCATAGTGGGGATGGCCACCACCAAAACTGCGGCTAAACTAATAGCCACCAACAGCAGAGACAGTCCTAGCCAAAACAGGGGATCACCCACGAACGCTCTATTCCTAAATCTATTCCTGGTTAGGGCCGTTGGAAGACAGGGGCGGCTTGGCCTGGGTCAGGGTTTCATATTTTTCGCGACTGGCCGCCTGACCCGCCGAGATCGCAGTCCTCAAGCGGTCAAGGGTATGCTCCCAATTGACCAGGGCAGTTTCTGACAGCTTATCGGCCTGCATCTGGACTGAGGTAGAGAGATCCTCGACAAGTTCCGGTAAGGCATCTGCGGATTTTTTGAGAATTTGTCGAGTCTCTTTGCCGGTGCGAGGGGCTATCAGCAGCCCCGCCACGGTGCCCATGGCGGCCCCCAGCACAACCCCCCCCACAAAGCCTCCAGATTTTTTTTCACCCATTGTTTTTCCCTCAGCAAATAACCCGGCCTATAAAAGGCTGATTTAATGGAGATCCTATCGCCTTTTCGCTATTGGGCATACCACAAAAGCCCACCTTAGGACTGAACTTCCCATGACCGATTCCCCATTTCCGGCAGGCGCACAGCATCGGCCAGGGGCAGCAGGACATGAAAGCAACTGCCCTGGCCGGGGTGGCTGGTCACCCAAATTTTGCCTCCCGCCTGGATGGTAATGGCTTTGGCAATCGCCAACCCCAAACCGCTTCCCCCAGCCCGACGGGTACGGGCTTTATCCGCCCGCCAGAATCGATCAAACACATAGGGCAAGTCCGCTGAGGCAATACCAATGCCGGTATCCTCCACCTGAATGCGGGCATGGCGCCGGGTACAGGACACCTGCACGACGACCTGTCCGGCTTGGGTATAGTGCAGGGCATTTTGCACCAGATTAGCAAACAGCCGATTGCACTGTACCGCCTGTCCCCAGGCCCAGACACTGCCCTGTTCTTTCAGGCGGAGCTCTAAGTTCTTCGCTCTGGCCGATTCGCTGTAAAGGGCCACAACATCTCGCAGGCAGCGGTTCATGGAAACTTTTTCGTCGGCCTGGGTGGTTTGTTCCGCGTCCATGCGGGCCAGCAGCAGCAAATCCTCGGCCAGGCCCTGCAGTTGAATGGTCGCACTGCTAATGGCATCGAGCTTTTTCACATCCTTAGGAGCAAATCGCTCAGGATGGTTCTGCATCACTCCGATGGATGCCTTGATGGCCATCAGGGGACCCCGCAGCTCGTGGGAGGCATCGGCGGTGAACTGCATCAGCTGGTGGTAGCTGTGCTCAATGGGACGGAGGGAAATTTGGGTCAGCCACAGCCCTCCGGCCCCCACCAGCAGCAGGGTAATGCCGCCTCCCATGGCCAGGCCAATGAGCAGCTGGCGCTGGGCTAAACTCACTGTCTGGGTGGTTTGGCTGGCGCGAATGTAACCCCTGAGGGTGGGGGTATCTGCATTGGGTTCATCTTCAAACACAGAGACCGTAAATGCCCGCACTGACGGATTGGCCACGGTTTGCATCCCCACTTTAGGGCGGGTAATCAGCTCAACGTCGCCCCGCTTGGCTAGCAAGTTGCCATCAATGTCAAACCATTCCAGGCTTTGCTGGTTGCGGTTGAAGATGTCTCGCCAGGGTACCTCATTCATCTGGTCAAGGTAGTTCTCCCCCTGGGCACTGACATCTTTCATGGAAGGGGTAGCTGCCTGGGCCAGGGTCATTAATTTCTGGTCTAGCTGCCGGTACAGATTACGGCTGAACATGCCGTACACCCCCAGGCCGAAAATGCCCAGGATAGTCCCCATGATGGAGAGCTGGTAGAGCAGCAGACGCCAGCGAAGTCCTTGGAACATTTCACTCCTCACTTTCCTTCAGCCGATATCCCAGGCCATACACCGTCTCGATTAAGTCCCCGGGTGCTCCTGCGGTTTTAAGTTTTTGCCTCAGGCCGCGAATATGGGCTTTAACGGTGGACTCTTCCGGCATGTTTTCGAAGGACCAGAGCTGTTCTAGCAGTTGGGCCCGGTTGAAGACCTGACGGGGATGGCGCAGGAAATATTCCAGTAGTTTGTATTCCTTCGGGCTGAGGTCAATGGGAATGCCTTTGTACTGGACGGCGATGATGCTGGGGTCCAGGCGCAGCGGTCCCCATTCCAGCACAGGCAGGGTGGTGGATTCCCCCCGTCGCAGCAGGGCGCGGATGCGGGCAGAGAGTTCCTGCAGGTCGAAGGGTTTTACCAGGTAGTCGTCGGCTCCGGCGTCGAGACCGATCACGCGATCGCACACCCGATCCTTCGCCGTCAGCATCAAAATTGGGGTTTGATGCCCCGCCTGGCGCAGCTTTTTACACAGGGTGATGCCGTCGATTCCCGGCAGCATGACATCCAGCAAAATCAGGTCGTAGGGGGTGGCATCGGCATAGTTCCAGCCGGTCTGGCCATCGTAGACGGCGTCGACGACATAATGCTGGTCCATTAAATCTTCCGCCAGGGCATCGGCGATCCGCTCATCATCTTCAATTAAAAGCAGCCTCATGGATTCAATTCCCGAGTTTTTTACTTTTTACCTTTAGGGTTGAAAACCACGGGAGGCAAAACCCCTATGTCCTACTTACCTAGTCGTTTTTTCCCCTGGGGAGTTCCAATTGTATAGCTTCCCGGTTTTAGCCTCCTGACCTTGTTGTTCTATCGTTTGGACCTCACACCATGCTAAGAGAACGAGCCGATCAGACTATGGCTTCTCCTCGATCTCACCCCCCCAGCCAACCTTTAGCCCCCCTACGTTCCAGGGTGGTTAACCTGACGGAGCAACTGGTGATTGAAGAAGCTGAAGCGATATTAGCCACCTGTAACGACCCGGTTTATCAGCAGTTGTTTGCGGTGTCGTCTGAACGCCAACGGCTGACTCGCTACGCGTTGAATCGCCTGGGAAATGTCTTCATTGTTGAAAGCAGTCCGGCAATGATGGCCCAGCACCGAGCTAGAATGGCAGACCAAATACCGGATATCCAAAAAGCTCTGTACGAAGGCATGCGGTTACTGGCCGAAGTATTCAGCGACGGAGTGTATCGCTAAGCTTCGATCACCTCGACTCGGGCAAACTTCAGCCCACTGACCCCCTGCAGAGGCTCCACGGTGCCCTGCTCCACAGTACCTGCGACCATACCTTCTCGATGCAGGTAGCGCAGGTACTGTTCGTACTCCTGCCATTCGTCGTTGGTGGAATAGACGATGGTGAGCATTCCCGGTTGGGTGATGCGCTCCCCGGTTTCGGCATCCCGGGCTTTGTCGATGCGCTTTTTCACAATTTCGTAGCGGGTATCGCGGGTGCCCCGCACGTCGAACAGCCGCTCGGTGTTTTCGTCGTGCATGATGTCCACCGTGAAGGCCTGCACCAGCACCAGGTGGGTGATGACCATGTCGGTGTCGTACTTTTCCTTCAGGGTGAAGCTTTTGCGGGCACAGTCGCAGACGGCGCGCAGCTGTTCGTAGCGGAGGGACCGCAGCTGAAACTCTGAAAATTCTGGATCAATCGCCGACCCGGCGTAGATCATATGATCAATGCCGTCAGTGGCTTCAACGTCGCAGTAGTGCCGACTGATGGCCTGCATGGAAGTCTGCCACTGGTTCCAGGTCTGCCGCAGCAGCTGGTTGATGTGGGTAATGGTCTGGTCGTACGCCGCTCGGGCCTGGTAAACACAGCCATGTTCCCCATGGAGTGCTTTGTGGTATTGCTCAATGGCCAGGGCCGCGGCAGGGCTGTAATGGGCAAAGCAGGCAAAGTGAGCTTCGACCTGGTCATGTAAGTAGGCCAGGAGCGTCACTTCTGAATCCACAGAAATCCCCTGGTTTAGGGTTTCAATATAGGCTTCCAGATCTAGCTTGAGCTGATCGACTAAGGCATTATTGACATCCCCACAGACCGCCTGCACCACCGCCAGGGCCAGGTAAAATTGCCGCATCAGGTCCTGCTGAATGGCCCGGTTGCGCTCCTCCGAGGAACCTCGAATATCAGAAATGCCGTACAGGGGGTAGACATTTTCAAACAGGATGGGGGACGGCGGCAGACCCCAGCTGCGCCGCTCGGCTTCCTGCTCAAACCGCCACCGCACCGATGGATGGATATTGGTAAAGCGGTCTTGGGTGGTGTAGCGCATGGCCGCCGTCAGGGCCGGAATCAGGGTGGTAGCGTTGCTGCAGTCGGCCTGGTCGAAGGCATAGGGGCGGGTACTGCTGAGGCCAATAATGCCAACGGTTTGGGCATTGTTGTCGGCCAGGGCGGTGGGGCGCATCACCAGGGGGATGAGGAGGAGGGATCTCACCCCGCCCACTAAAATATCCTGCTCGCACTGGGTGGTATTCACCAGGCTCAGGTCGGGAATATTGAGCACTTCCCCCCCGTGCGTGGCCGTGAAAAATACCGAATCCTGAAGATCTTGCACGACATAAGTATTGACCTCCCATTCAGGATTTTCCAGCCCGCGAAACAGCTTCGCCTGGCTGCTTGCGGCGCTGAGCAGCAGACTGCCATCCGCGTCAAAAAGCTGTTTCATCAGGACATGGGCTGTGTTGAACTGACTCGGTTCCAGCACCGATTTATGACTCACCAAAAGCTGCACCAGAGCTTTTGAGATTTCCCGCTCCGTCACATCGACCCCTTCAATCAGCACATATCCTTTGGCGGCATAGCTGGTGGGAGACAGCTGCTCCAGAAAACGCTGCAGAGGGGAGCCCTCAGTCAAAAGCTGGGTCATCACCTGTTGTCGGGTCGGAGCCCCTTGCCAGCAGGCAGCAAGGGCTGCATCCAGCTCAGGGGAAACTTCAAAAATTTGGATGCCCGTTTCAGCCGCATCAGCCTGGTTGGTTCTTAACCGTAGCTCGATCTGACGTGCCTGGGCGGTCATTGGATCGACCAGAGACACGACAAAGGGTTCGGACAAAATCCGCTTGACCACCAAACTGCTATCCCCATAGTGGTGCTGCAGTAGCGCACTCAGTAAGTGGCGGCGAAATCTCTCCCGTAGCGCGGTCTGATCGGTGGGGGACAGGCGAGACAGCAGGCAGGTATCCAGGGGCTCTCCCTGGGTCTGGGCACCGGTCAGGCGGCAAAAGTAGTCGTTGGCAAACAGAATGGTCTGGAACAGTCCGGTATCTTCCACCGTGGTAGAAACCTCCACCACCGCCATAGCAAGCTGGCTTTGGTGCTGAATAAGTTTCAGCCATTCGCTGCCCCTGATAGGGTCCTCCCGCTGGTCGGGGTGAAAAGCGGTTTCCGAATAGGATGCCCTTTCAGAGGGCAGTAGGTTAGAAGCCTGATGCAGTGAAGACATCAGGCCGTAGGACGATTCACTTGCCATGGTTGTTTAAGTCTCACCCTTCAAGAGCTTATACAACGCACCCCAGTTAAATTCCGCAGAAACAGCTAGCTTTTGACAATGGGCAAGCTGGTAGTAGATCCAGTCTGCCCATTGTGATCAGAAAAGATGTCCGAATTTAAAGATCTGCACTGTACCAAATGATATCCGCTATATCGTTCCCAGCTTCAGCTAGAGACTCTTCCGGTAAATTCGGCGTTGCTTAATAGCGGTATGATTTTGCGGAAATCCGAACGAGATTCCAGGATTTCCAGCTATCGGTTCATACCTAGAATCAGCAACGCCTAAATGCAGCAATGGTTTCTGCCATGGTTTCGTCCCACAGCACCTGAGCCGCAAAGAAATTCTCGAAGTTAAAACTACCGTGACCGTTGTGGTCTCCAAAGGCCGCAGCAACAAAGTCGCGATAGTTGTCGTTGCTCAAATCAATGGCCTCCAGGGGAGGAATATAGCGAAAATCTTCCTCCTCCAGGCTGGCGAGTCCCTGCCCGGAAACCTGTCGGGTAATTTCCCTCGGCGTGTTGAGGGCCAGCACCGGGATTTGATTCGCCCTGGCAAACCGCAAAACAGGAGCATAAACCTCCCAGGGGAAGCCCCACCGCGCTTCGTACTCGGTTTGGGCCACCAGTTCCGCCTCAGCAATCTCACCCGCCAGATAGTGATCAATCACCGGCTGAAAGGGCCGCTGAAACATCTCCATGGCAATGGCCAGATCGGGATTTTCACCATAGTGTCAGTCAAATCTCGATCCTGGTGAACGCCTCTCACCCTTTAGAATAGATATTCTGTAGAAACGGCCTGACGAAAACGCCTGCTTGATTCGTCACCAAAGGCCAATGGTTGACCTTACTGCGCCCTAGCTATGTTTGAAGCCCTGTCTGATCGCCTTGAATCTGCCTGGAAGAGCCTGCGTGGGCAGGACAAGATCAGTGAATCTAACGTTAATGATGCCCTCAAAGAAGTGCGTCGGGCCCTGCTTGAAGCAGACGTTAACCTGCAGGTGGTCAAAGAATTTGTCGCCCAGGTGAAAGAAGCCGCCCTGGGGGCCGAGGTGATCAAAGGGGTTAGCCCCGACCAGCAGTTCATCAAAATCGTCAACGATGAGCTAACGAAGCTCATGGGGGAAACCAATGCCCCCCTGGCGGACGCCGCCGAAAAACCCACCGTGGTGCTGATGGCCGGCCTGCAGGGTACGGGTAAAACCACCGCCACCGCCAAGCTGGCTCTGCACCTGCGCAAAGAGAACCGCAGCACCCTGCTGGTGGCGACAGACGTGTACCGTCCCGCCGCGGTAGATCAGCTGATCACCCTCGGTCAGCAGATTGATGTGCCGGTGTTCGACCTGGGCACCGATGCGAATCCCGTGGATATTGCCCGCCAGGGGATTGCAAAGGCCAGGGAAACGGGGGTGGACACGGTTATCGTCGACACCGCCGGCCGTCTGCAGATCGATCCCAAAATGATGGCCGAACTGGCCGATATCAAAACCGCCATCGACCCCGACGAAGTGCTGCTGGTGGTGGATGCCATGACCGGTCAGGAAGCGGCCAACCTGACCCGCACCTTCCACGAGCAAATTGGCATTACCGGAGCCATCCTCACCAAAATGGACGGCGACTCCCGCGGTGGGGCGGCCCTATCGGTACGGCAGATTTCCGGTCAGCCCATCAAGTTCATCGGGGTGGGCGAAAAGGTAGAGGCCCTGCAGCCCTTCTACCCCGAGCGGATGGCATCTCGAATTCTGGGCATGGGCGACATTATCACCCTGGTGGAAAGAGCCCAGGAAGCGGTGGACTTCGCCGATGCCGAAAAAATGCAGCGGAAGATTCTGGAGGCCGAGTTCGACTTCGACGACTTCCTCAAGCAGATGCGCTTCATGAAAAGCATGGGCTCCCTGGGCGGCATCATGAAACTGATTCCCGGCATGGGCAAGCAACTGACCGGCGACATGCTGGAACAGGGAGAAGCCCAGCTCAAGCGCTGCGAGTCGATGATTAACTCTATGACCAAGGAAGAGCGCAAGAACCCGAACCTGCTCTCCAGTTCCCCCAGTCGCCGCCGCCGTATCGCCACCGGGTCTGGCCATTCCGAGAAGGATGTGGGCAAACTGGTCAGTGATTTTTCGAAGATGCGCTCCATGATGCAGCAGATGGGCCAGGGTGGCGGAATGCCCGGCATGGGTGGCGGAATGCCCGGACTTCCCGGCATGGGCGGCGGACGTCCCGGCTTCCGGGCTCCTGGGGGCAAGAAGAAGAAAAAACAGAAAAAGAAAAAAGGTTTTGGAGAGTTATAAAAGGCTCAGGAGCCCAACGCCCCCGGACTGAGACTAAGCTCAAGCCCTATGGCTTATAGTTGAATCTGGTCAGAATTCCTTGCAGTTCCTGATTGAGGGCTTCAACGGTGGCAGGACTGAGCTTGTCTCTAAAACCTCCCACCCTGCCCGAACGTTGGTGAGCATAAATATCTTCCTCTGCTCTAGGTCTAGAGCGTTTGTAAAGTTCCTGAACCACCGAATTTCGCAAAGGAATATACTTGCAGAGTTGAGCTACAAATTTTTCGAAGTCATCGACCATGTCTTCGTATTTGAGAATTACGCTCTGCTCACAGACATTTGCTAAGTCGCAAATTTTATTGAAGTAAACGTTTTGCGTAAAAGCATACTTTGAAACATACTCTTCCAGGGTGAACTGCCGGGTATGCTCCCTTTGACGTTCCTGACTGCAGCGAATTTCCTCTACCGGGCTCAGGGCATGGCTAAATCCAAAGGAATAAAAGCATGACACTAGAATATCTCGCGGATCTCTGATCAGAAAGATAGCGATTTTATCTCTGATAAAGTCGTGCTCAGTGGTAGGCTTTACGAACATCTGGCTATCAATCGCCTCGTTGTCCGTGGAAACTCTAATAGGCCCATAGACAAAACCCCTATCCTGAAACGTGAGCACTGCTCCTGGCTTAATCTTTCCATCGACGATATCCTGGGAATAGTCAGCTTGAACTAGGCCATCAGCATTAGCCAGGACGTAGCTACTAAATAAAGAACTCGCACATTTATGGAGAGTGTAAAAATACACCGACCTTGGTGACCCAGGGGCGATATGGGGCTTGGATAATTGAGACTGCTTAAACAGTAGAATCGTCTTAGCAATCCGCCATGCTCGAGTAGCAATCCCCTGGGGGAATGTTTGAAACTGCTTCACAATCATCAAACGTTACTTTTCAAAGTAGTCTACCGCAGGTTATAGATTACAGGGTGGGACAGGATATTTGCTCTACCGATTGACAGGAATTGTCCTCCAAAATTGGGCAGGGGAGGGCTTTCTGGGAAATTTTCTGGTAAAGATTTATTGCCAAAATTTTTACCAGAGATGGCGGCATAATTTTTCTCCTAATGTTTGGTCTCTAAGTCAAATTTGTAAGATGATTGTCCGCACTCTCCAAGCCGCAGAGCACACCGACCGCCACGTTGTTGGTCCTACCTGGGAAAGCACCCGCCTGCTGCTGAAAGCCGATGGCATGGGGTTCTCTTTCCACATCACCACCATTCATGCCGGTACCGAGACCCCCATGGAGTACCGCAACCATTTGGAAGCAGTCTACTGTGGCTCAGGACTGGATGGCCTGGCTACCGGAATTCGCCTTCAAGCCCAGGGGCATCAGGTCACTATTCTGGAGAAACGAGACAAGTCGGGAGGCCGTGCCTACGTCTATGAGCAGGATGGCTTTCGGTTCGATGGCGGCCCCACCAACGGGAACTAAGGGAGCAGACTTGAATAAGTTCCAAATTTTGAGTTTTGAATTTTGAGTTGAGCGGCCAATTCAAAATTCAAAACTAAGAACTTAAAACTCATTTACTCCTAAGGAGATCTCTTGAAATGAAATTACCTATCTCATGGGCATTACCCAAGGGCGCAGGGCCTGCGCCCCTACCAGGGGTATTTTCTTTCCCAGATTTCTCCTAATCCGTCATTCCCATGGATATCGGAATCCATGCGCGAGCCACTGCTACAGCTTGGATTCCGTGTTGTTAAGTTCTTATCGCTAAGTGGCTTCCCCGAGGCGATCGGGCAGTACCGACTGCAGCAGAGGCGTCAGCTCATCCTTCAGCTGGCCAGCTCGAATAAACTCGGCGTAGGTATCTGACTCAATGGCCAGCAGTTCTTCCCTCAGCTGTTCCGTGGCAAAGTC
>CAZPYG010000020.1:0-55278 GCA_964590465.1 uncultured bacterium
TCTGGCAGCGGCTCAACTGGTGTACTTATGTATGGCCAGGTGCTGGCATTATCAATTAAATGTTGGGGCCAACCGTCCGTATCAACATCACTAATGCTACGAGCGCCGGAAAATACAGCATTAATCGACGTATATGCATGCCATTTGTCTGGCAATTCCCCCTCCTCAAAGATGGCAGAAGCCGGACAGGCAGGGACACATTGACCACAGTCAATACATTCGTCAGGGTTAATGACGAGGGTATTTTCTCCCTCATAAAAGCAATCGACAGGGCACACTAAAACGCACTCAGTATACTTACACTTTACGCAGGGATCCGCGACAACATAGGCCATAACTATTTACCCTATTATAAAAAGACCAAGATGAATTCTTATTAGCCCATCAATAATAGGATCAATCTGCCAAGACTGAGGTCAGAAAAGTCGCATAAGTTACAAGAACTAAGGTCATAAAAGTCGGATGTTATTAAACCAAGTCTATGTTGAGAACCGTAGTTCTGCCCCTCACCCCCAGCCCCTCGCCCAGAGGGCGAGGGGAGCCGGAAAACTCTTCAAAGTCCCTCTCCCCTCGGGAGAGGGACTTAGGGTGAGGGGAACTCCGGATTTCAAGTTAGACAAGGTTTAGCAACAGCTAGGCTTCCAAAAGATTCTAATTTCTAGAAGGAATATAGGGTAAAATAAGTCCCTAGATTCACAAGATAGTTAACAATCCTATTAGGCATAAATTGTAGAACGAAGTATCCTGACTTTTGCCTGATTTTGGCAGACAAATCAGACTTTTTAAGCAGCTGCTCTCAACTATAATAAGCTTTGCTTCAACCAAAACAGAAATAGGAAGGTATTTATGTTTGCAGTTATTTGTGGAATACCCGTAGAGCCATTCTGTATTCGTGCAAGAGAACATGCAGAGACACTAAAAGCAAAGCGTGATGACTTTGATTATCGCTTTCTCGATATTCATGCAGAAGGTATAAGTTACGCTGATTTAGAAAAAATGACGGGTAAGCCAGTAGAATCTGTGCCGCAAATCTTCATTGATCAAGTCCATATTGGCGATAGTGATGATTTCGAAACGTATGCCAAAGAACATCTGGGTTTATTCGATTAACTAACCGCTCGCATTTCCAAGGGGTAACACAATGGACAACACACTGAAATTTGCAGACAGTCACGAATGGGTGCGCGACAACGGTGACGGCACCGTAACCATGGGTATTTCTGAGCATGCGCAATTGATGCTGGGTGACATCGTCTTTGTTGACCTACCAGAAGTGGATACAGAGATTAATGCCGGTGAGCGCTTCTTTCTTATTGAGTCTCTAAGCACCAATTCAGACACTTACGCGCCGGTTACCGGTGTCATCGTTGAAGTTAACGAAGTACTGGAAGATAGCCCAGAGCTTATCAACAAAGAAGCGTATGAAGGTGGCTGGATTGTGAAAGTGAAGATGTCTAATGCTTCTGAACTCGACAATCTAAAAAGTGCAGAAGAGTACGAAAAATACGTTTGGGGCTAGTGCATCATCGTAACCGTCCTCTGAGCGGAGTCGAAGAGGGCGTTCTAGCTGGGTTTTGGCTTCGACTTCGCTCAGCCAGCGTAGTTCCTGGGACTGTTACTGCATCATCAATGCTAAAAGTATTGAATTTACAACCATCCTCAAAACCTACTGTGACTGAATTCTTTTCCTCAATCCTCTAGACGTAAATTGTAGGACGAAGTATCCTGAATTTGGCCTGAATTTGGCAGACAAATCAGACTTTTTAAGTAGCTGCTCTCAACTATAATAGATTCTACTTATTGATGTGTAGTCAGCTAAAGTCTGGCGCGAATAGTTTTAGGTCACCTGCTAAGAGTTGCTTACTAAGCTAAGACTGGCTCTACATCATAAGTCGTCAAATTGTAAGAATTTATAAGGATACCCATGACCAAAGAAGAATTGCTTCAATTTACTGAGGGCAAAATCAACAGTTATGCCCAGCAGATTCTGAATGCTACTGACAAGGGAGATGATTCAGCCCTGGGGGAGCTTTCCGTTTACATGGCGTTGCGTAGAATCTTGAAAAATGAAGAGCGTCGAATTCAAGATTATGGCATGATGGATGCCTTCAATGATACGCTTAAAGAACTGGGCATCATCCAGGATGGGAAATTCTTTGAGGATTTCTTCAGCAACTAGTTAGACATGAATGTCACTGATTTAAGGTTGGTGGGCAGTGCCCACCAGCGGCAGATCAAGGCTTCTGGCAATTTGCGAGGGTTGATTTCAGCTTAATTCAGTGCCATTCCGTTAGACATCGCAACGCTGAGCTGGGAGGTGATCAGCCTGGATACAGTCAAGCCGATCACCTTCAAATGAGCACTTTGGGAAAAGCTGGACATAAGTCTCTGAACAAGCCGACTGATGTCTAGAGCCTCATTATCCCATGCTGTATGGATGGACTTCTAACTATATCCCACACCAAATCTGAATTATCCCCATGGTTGATACTTGCTGCTCATAAACCAGGTTATACAGGGGGCCACCATCTATGCATCCCTCATCCCACCAATCTGAATAATCATATTTGTTGCTGACCTGCTCAAAAAGGCTATCAACGGCTGCTTCTATCTCTGAAAAACTTGCACCTTCTACATTTTCATAGCTCATAATGCAATCTGCTATTTGCTGTGCATCGTTATCCACATCACCGCATTGATCATTTACCTCAGAAATAGTTGCAGAACTGGCAATCTGGGGCATAGAAAATATAGAAATCCCGATCAAAGATAACACAAGAGAAGATGCTCTCTTTACATTCACAATTTTCGACGATAGTTTCATCATTTTTCCTCAGTATTTACTAAATTCAGCATTGCATCGAAAAGATGACCGCTAAATGGCTATCTCCTCCGTCATAACCTTGGCATAACATCGAAAACTTGAGGCCGGTCACCTAAGACGCTTACCTGAAAACCAACATGCAAAACTTTATAGAAAAGATATTAGGTGCAATGAACAAAAGCAAGTCAGATTAGTCTGGTATTTAGGGTGACTTAACCAAGGATATTTAGAGTAATTGTTTTCAGGAACGATAAATTTCGTAAAGTCTCTTTTGTGAGCATCAAAAAATAACTGACCAATCAGACTTGTCTTCAGGGCTGAAATCCTGCATGGTCATCATAAACAACGAAGACGATGAGAGTTCTACTGAAATCAAAAATCCACCGCGCCTGGGTCACAGATGCAAACCCTGACTATATTGGCAGCATTCTGCTGGATGAAGATCTGATGGATCAGGTTGGCATCTGGAACTACGAAAAGGTTCTGATTTGCGACGTGACTAACGGGAATCGGTTTGAAACCTATGCAATCGCAGGAGAACGAGGCTCCGGCGCATGCTCTATTCAGGGAGCCGCGGCCCACTTGAGCGCCAAAGGCAACTGCATCATCATCATGGCCTTTGGTGTAGTCGACCACCCTGTTTCCCCAAAAATGATTCTGGTGGATCAGCAGAACCAGTTTGTGGAGTACCTTGGCACGGAGAAGCCACATGCCTGAACAATTTAGTGAAGCCCAAACCGAACAGTATTACGACGCCGAAGACCGCATTTACCAAACCTTTTGGGATCAGAACGGCAGTGTCCACTGGGGACTTTTCGATGCAAGCACGGGAGATGATTTTCTCAAAGCCTGCGCTAATCTCAACCGGGTTATGGTAGCAAAAGGTCAAATTGAGAGTTCTTCAAACGTCTTAGACCTGGGCTGTGGGAGCGGTGCTACCGCCATCTGGTTAAGTCAGCAAGCCCACTGCCACGTAACTGGCATTGATTTAAGCAGTGTACGGGTTAAGAATGCTCAGGCGGCTAGAGACAAGTTGGGCTCAGAATTACAAGACCGCTTGGTCTTTAAAAAAGCATCGGCCATGGACCTGCCTTTTGATGCTGCAGCCTTCTCCCATGTCTGGAGCCAGGCGGTGATTTATCACGTTCCTGATAAGGATGCCGTTATTAAGGAAATCTATCGGGTTTTGCAACCGGGGGGCATTCTGGTATTTGACGACCTTACAAAACCTCAGGCCAACATCAGCCCAGACGGTCAAAAATATGTGTACGACCGTCTCCTTTACGACACTCCATTCAGCTTCAAGACTTACCAGCAAGCTCTTCAAGATCATGGGTTCACGATCCTCGAAGCCCATGACCTGTCTCAGCACTTGAAGACCAGTTATTTGCGTTTAATTGAACGGTTGCCCAAGTCAGGTGGGGACCATGCCGATCATTACAAGTGGCTGGCCCTCGCCTATCAGGAAACGGCCAATGCCGTAGACCGACAGGAAGTCGGTTGGGGGCTCTTTGTCTGCCAAAAATAACCACGGTGTTTTGTTTTATCTGATCCTTTAGGGAGTAACTGATATGCAAGAAAGCCACAAACGAGTTCAGTGGGTCTACGAATCGTCCAATAACCAACAACTAGAAGAACGATACGATACCTGGGCGAGCAAATACGATCAGGACCTGACAGAAGACTTTGTCTGGATTTCCCCCCAAAAAGCCGTTTCTGTCTTCCAGAAATACGTTGACCCTTCAGCTACCATTCTAGATGCCGGAGCTGGTACCGGGTTGGTTGGCGAATGCCTTGTCAAAAATGGCTACTACAATCTGGTGGCGATGGACATGTCCCACAGGATGCTGGAACAAGCGAAACGCAAAATTCTCTATCGTGATTACCATCGCATGGTGCTTGGTAAACCACTGGCGTTTGCATCGAATCAATTTGATGCTGTGATTAGCGTAGGGGTGTTTACCCAGGGACATGCCCCAGCCAGTTCGTTTGACGAACTGATTCGAATTACCAAACCCGGCGGCTGCATCGTATTTAGTCTACGCCTAGAAACCTATGAATATAATGGCTTTAAGGAGTACCAATCTGCTCTAGAGCAGGCTGGTCAGTGGGAATTAATAGAAGTCACAGAGAGCTATCAACCTATGCCTAAGGGAGAGCCTGAAGTCCTCCACCAGGTCTGGGCTTACCGAGTCAGGTAGATGGATTTTAACCCCAGAAAATTCCTGACTTTTCTGACTTGCTTTTATATTTCCATACCTTATTTTAGTTTGGTGAGCTATTGATAAGCTTTGATACTTCAATATCAAGTTGTCTTAGCAACTTGTGTGCCTCTAATTTGGAAAAATATAAATGATCACTCTGACCCATCTTCGACAAACCCTTAAGCGTGTTTTGAGTTTGAGCCTGGCGGTAATCGCAATCTCAACGACTGTTCTCTTGAGCTTCCCGACCCACGCCACAGCCCTCAACAAAGCTAACCCGGCGGTAAGTGAGCAGGCTCAGCAGCAACTGGTGAGTAGCGCCAGCGTTGGCAATGACGACCCAATCGAAGATCAAAACAAGCAAAACACCAATCAGGCCCAACAACAGTTGGGTGCTTCTGAAGAAGGCAAGTCTCCTGTAGGCCAAGCTCAGGAAAGTGCGGCTAAAGCAGAAAATGTGGAGGAAGATGTCCAGGAGCCTGCTGGGAGCCTCATCGACTCTTTAAAGGACCTCTTTCAAGGGCTGCTTTAACTAAGGAATGGGAATTCAATAATGTGGGATAGCCGTCTCGGCTGTCCAAGAGCAGGCAAGATGCCTGCCCTACAAAAATTGGATTTTATTAGATCCTCATTCCTAAGTGTATGCCAACTTGAAAAAGTCTCTCGATATAGCGGATCTAACTTGAAGGCACTGGTTTCTTAGCAGGTGAGGTAATGGAATCCTCTCATCCAGGATGGGTTGCAACCCATCGCGGCATTGCGCATAAGGGCACCTCTGAACCAACTGGTCCCTTGGGAAACTTTCCGGCCTATTCTGATGCGTATTCATGAGAAGCCCCGCAAAAGTAACGCAGGACGTAAAGCGACCGATGTGCTGTTACTGTTCAAAATGTTGGTGTTGCAAAAGCTGTACAACATCAGCGATGAGGAACTGGAATATCAGGTCAATGACCGACTGTCCTTCATGTCAGGAACCGCTATATGGTGAACTTTAAGCGATTAACCAATCCATCCCTTCCCCGACTTCTCATTACCGGGGTCAGTGGTTTTCTAGGATGGCATCTCTGTCGTCAAGCTTACAAAGACTGGCAGGTGTTTGGCACCTTTCGCACCCATCCCATCAAAATTTCGGGAGTGAGTTGTCAGGCCATTGATCTGACGGATAAAACTGCTGTTCAGCAGTGCCTCCAAGAACTACAGCCTGATGCGGTCATTCATGCTGCCGCTTTGTCTAAACCAAATCAGTGTGAAGAGAAGCCAGAGCTTTCATTTTTAGCCAATGTAGAAGCCACCCGTAATCTGGCAGAGTTCTGTGGCAAGCATCAAATTCCCCTGGTGTTTACTTCCAGCGGAAAGGTCTTTGATGGACAGTCTGCTCCCTACCTCGAAACCGATCCTCCTTCCCCCATCAATGTTTATGGACGCCACAAAGTTAAGGCCGAGAGCCTGATTCAGGCGCTTCACCCAGGGGCGGTAATCTGCCGAATGCCGTTGATGTACGGCCCGCCCAGTCCCACGACAGCTTCTTTTGTGCAGAATTTTATTCAGACGTTGCAAGCCCAGAAACCCCTCTCTCTTTTTTGGGATGAGTACCGCTGTCCGGCCTACGTTGAGGATGCGGCCAAAGGGCTCCTACTAGCTTTGGAAAGAGGAATAGGAATTCTTAATTTAGGAGGACCCGAGCGCATTAGCTGCTACGAATTTGGACTCCTTTTAGCCGAAGTATTTGACCTGGATGCGAGCTATATTCGTCGCTGTTATCAAAACGAAGTCTCAATGCCAGCGGCTCGTCCTGCTGACCTGACGACTTTTAACGACAGAGCCTACGCCATCGGCTATTCTCCTAGAAATGTCAGGGATGGCCTCGTAAGCTTAAGACATGCGATGGAAACATCTGCCGTAAAGAATTAATGCTATGCGTAAATCTGGTGCGTTCTACTTAATTTTTCACTTCATTTCTACTGTTAGTATCCTGCTGAGCATTCCAGAGATAACGATAGTGTCCATTCCGAGCTAGCAGCTCTTGGTGGGTACCCTGCTCTACTAACCGTCCCTGGTCTAAAACAAAGATACGATCTGTTTGAGTAGCCGCCTTTAGTTGGTGAGTAATCATAATTATCGTGTGTTTACCAGCCAGAGATGCAATAGTCTGATTGATAGCATCTGCCATTTCAGCGGACAGGCTGCTGGTTGGTTCATCTAACAACAAAATCGGCGGACTACGAAGCAATGCTTGGGCGATCGCAATTCGCTGACGTTGCCCTCCAGATAGCTGTCCACCCCCTTCACCCACCACCGTTTTATATCCCTCTGGAAGGTTAAGTATAAATTCATGGGCCTCAGCTGCTTGAGCAGCCGCAAAAACATCTTTGTCGGTGGCCTCTGGTCTGGCAATACGGATGTTATTCATTACAGTAGTATTGAACAGGAATGTATCTTGTAGTACTACTCCCATGTGCGATCGCAAAGACTTCAGCGTTAAGCCCCGTAGATCATGGCCATCCATCGTAATTCGTCCATCCGTGGCATCGTAAAACCGCATGAGTAGGTTAAATATCGTACTCTTGCCGGCACCACTCGAACCGACGAATGCGACAAACTGACCGGCTTTTATGGATAGATCAATTTCGTGCAGCTGTCGCTGTCGATTATTATAACTAAATGACAAATTCTCAAAGCAGATGTTCTCTTTAAAGGAAGACAAAGAGTCGGCATCAATCGTATCGACAACTTTGTTTGAATAGCTGATAACCTCATCAATTCGCCGCATTCCAACGCTAGCCTCTAGCCAACGGCCAAGCCGACTATTGATCAACTGAGCTAACACTTCATACGTGTTGTGAGCAATGGTAAAAAAAACGACCCAGGTTCCGAGGGTAATTTTATTAGATAGAACGTATATCCCGCCGACACCCATAACCCAGGCATCAAGTAAATAGGCAGAGAAAAAGACCGCATGTTGAAATGTGAGAAAGCTAAATACGGCATCAGTTCTCTTATCCTCAAGCTTTTCCAGCTCATCACTAAAATAGCCCGCAAACAAAGTCTGCAAACTATACGATGAGATCATCGGTTTAGCTCGAATGCCCTCCTGCACAGCATCTACCATTAGTGCGTTCTGGTTCATAGCCTTAAGACCTTGTGTCGTCATAATGACTGACAAATATAGGGTAAGCGGCAGTACAATGAGTACAGGTAAGGCACTAATGGCAGTCAAAGAAGCACTGACGCTGATTAACATCCCCAAATTAATGAGAGTCGTCAATGCTTCACCAACACTACGAACTAGCTCTTGACCCAAAACAGGTTCTATCTTGTAGATATCAACAGAGAAATGAGTCAGTAGATTTCCTAGGCGAGCCTGTTTGTAAAAGTCTTGCGAAAGTAACTGTAGTTGCACAAACAACCTATGGCGAATGTCACTGGCGACACGACTGGAAAGCCTCGCAGACAGACGACTTCCTAAGATACATAGAGCAAAAGCTATCGGCAGTAACATGCCAAGTTGAATGGCTGCACTAACCAAGATTGATCCTCCCTGGTCAATGGCATCGCCTAGCTTCTTCGCGGCAAGCAGCCGATAAAGGGGCATTCCCATCAGGCAAATGGCACTGACAGTACCAATAGACCAGTAAGGCAGCCAGTAAGTTAAAACATATTTGAAGAACAAGCGTAAACTAGACGTGAACTCTTGGGTTAATAGCCTCCAACTACCTGGATTGTTTGTTGCCCGTCCTTGGTCGTCTTGAGAAAGTTCGTGCCCTTGCCAAGGAGAAGAATCTTTCAGATCGAGCGGAGTTTTCTGGAGAATGGGCGAGATGGGTACCCACTGGTCAGGAGAAAAGAGGGTGCCTACATTCTCGACTAATGAAGTCGCTTGAGCAGCTAATTTTCTTCTTTGACTTAGAATTACGCCGAAACCGCTAATCACTGCAAGGCCGAGAATCAAGCCCGCAGCCTCGACCAGCGAAATTTCTGAGCGGTTCAATAATGGTATCCAAAAACTAACAGCTAAACAAAGCACGTTAAAGTCGATCATTCAAAGAAAACATTCCCAACTATTTACAGGGGGCTCAGTTAACGTATTAAATTGGTAATTATCTTCTCCACACACCAAAATGCAAGGAATGGGATTGCCGCTGAAATCTCGAATTCTGATATCGAGTTTGGCAAAACGAGCGACAAGACCAAAGCGGGTTCGAGAGTCGTTATTTTGACTGACGCCATGCCAAATGCCACTCCTTGTAGAACAGTACTATCCTACACTCATTCCAATAGCTTTGATGCTATGTGGCGCATTTTCTGGGTGCATACGGTCAGCTAAGTTGAGCATACTAGCAGCATCAGTGAAATCACATTCTCCCGCTTCTGCGAGAGCAGGTAAATCTGCATCGTACTTGTGAGTTCCAGGAATGACTAGCAAACATCCCGCTTTCATCGTCATATCAGTCACCGCCACTAAAACATGGACGCCTTTATCCACCCATTAATTACGTCAACGTGCAATTACCCTGACTCTTAACCCGTCAAACTGTTGAATATAACGTATAGGGTATTAACAAAGTCTAGGTAAAGATAAAACAAAATCTAAATTGGCCAAAAATATGATTTTACTTCCCTAGCTAACATTCCTATTTATTGAGCTGATTGCAAACTTCTATCCAAACTTTTATGTTGCTCGATACATTGTTGAAATATTCTCTTAACGCTTCATCCCACAAAAATCCCTGCTGCTGTGAACTCCACTCTTTCAAGATTTCAGCCAGAGCGGTTGTAGCTTCACTGTAGGTTTGAGTCTGCGGTAACGGGGTTTCAAGCATCGGTAGCATATCATCAATTACAACCATTCCTGCAAGCTCATTCCAGAGATCCTTGTAGAGGTTATGGGGTGATCGACGATGCTCTACTACTGGATCACCAACTCTCACAACATGTCCTACAGCCTGAGCACACTTCTGCACAAAGAATCCGCTGAAAATGTCGCCGAAGCGGTCTAATTTCATACCTCCTACGGGGTGTCCCATTTTTACATAATAGTAAGCAGGAATCGCATCTCTAATTAATGCTGTGTTTTGGGTATTAATGGGCATTAGAGTTCCTGGTGGCAGTAATGCACTGTGGCTAAAATTAGCTTCGGCAGCACAATCTGTAACTAAGCGAGTCGCTGCATCCACATCAGGATCTCCCGACCAGAGACCCGCATTAATGCCGACTACACCAGTGCTCAAGGTTGCCTTAACTAAACTACAGCGGGGATCTCGTCGTTTGTAAGGAAAACCACGGGCATAAACTGTTCCACTTACCGCTTGAGCTTTACAACTCACGTCCATCATACCGCAGAGGTTAAACCAGCCTGCATGCCCTTGCGCAGTTGGTAAAGTTACTTCTTGACCCACCAAATTATGGCCTTCAAGAAAAGGCCAGTCATGCCGAGGATAGTTGTCGTCATCAATGGCGATGATAACATCGCAGCGGTCTCGATAAGCCATTAAGAAACCGACGTTGCGCCGGTTATCTGTCTTCCAAGGTATTTCAGAAGCCAATTCAGGAAAAGGGGCAAGAAACGATTCCTGATCCTCCTTATCAAGGTATATCCAAGGCAAACCCTTTGCTCGGTATTGTTCCACTTTTTGGAGACATTCAGGAGGAGTAGAGAGATCACCTACAACATAAAAGCGCACCTGTTCAAGCTGATTTATACCCTTGAAATAATTGAAATACTCATCCAAAAAACCTCCATCGTAAATAGTAGTAACTACAATTCCAAAAATCATAGAGATTATCTCGGCTATCTAAACATAGAATGACTATTCTAACATACAATTACTATACTAACTTAGGCTGAATAAAGGAGCTGTAAAGCGCTTGAGACATATTTCCGTATAGGTGGAACATTAAATGAAAAGAAGTCACAAACATCATTTTATTTAATGGTTGAAAACCCTATAAACAGCCAGGGGCATCGCACATTTTTTTTGAATCAATCGTACTTGACAAACAGAACACCTTTAACGAAGATGCCAGTCAGATTTGCCAGGGCTTATGCCGCGCAGGATATGGCCCTCCTCCGTCGCCTCAGTGTCAGTCTGCTGAAGCGAGAACCCTCCGAAATGAGTTTGGCCATGAAGCGCTATACCGCCGCCCTCGACAATAACTTTTTCCTCAAAATCCTGGTTGCCAGCACCGCCGATTAGGAAGCACCATCTGGTCCCGATTGTGTTGTTTTAGGAGATGATATTAACCCCGACATTCAATCCGTTGTGCTCGGTCCCGAACGCCGTCTGCGGGACGACACAATGATTTGAATAGCCTGAGTCACAGTTAATTCTGAAACTCATGTTAAAGGCACTCAAGCAACATGCAATTACCCTGATTTTGTAAAACCATATAGTAGTTGTTAACTCCCGCTGATTTTAGCCATTTCTATTAGCCAAAGCAAGCGAAAGTACCTTCTCTAGCTTTAGCGGATCTATCCATGTCTGCAAATTCTCATCAATATTTTCCCCAAAAACATGCCAATGAGTGTGCCCCATAAAATTTGCAACAATCCGAGATGAATGAAACCAGTATTCTTTGTTATATATTTCAATAATAGATGCTCCATAAGGGCAAAAGATTTGATTGTAAAGCGCTGCCCCATGGGGGCCAAGAACGACTTTAGCTTCCGCAAATATACGAATTTGCTCAGCCAAGCTTAATTGTTCAGGGTGGATGACCTCAAAATTATATCTTTCCAAAATTGGCAAGATCTCGTTCTCGTTAACTATACTTCGTCGTAGTGAATATTTGGAACGAGAAAGGTAAATTCGCCTAGAGGCTAGAGTAGTAGTATGTGGATTACCTATGACACTGGTCAATAAGCTGTTTCTTACCCACAATAGGTGCTGTTTATTAGGTCTACCTGGATGTTGTGTTGCATGACACAGTATCAGTTTCTCTACCATAATCCCTTCTTCTGGCAGAGGGATTATTTGGCTGCTTGGAATACCCAATAGCTTAAGAGAGTCTGTCATTTGTTGGGGTAATTTATCTGGAATAATAAACATAAACTGGTTTTTGGATTGATTATCCAATGACTCTAATAAAGCGAGTTTTGGCAAGCAATCCATTAACCAGTGAGCAAAATTTAAGGGATGGGATGACAGAAGGGAAACATATGTTCCTGAATTTATTTGGTTGAGCGTTAACTGGTGCCTTACTTGTTGTGAATCTAAATTAATTACTCTTTTGTGATGATCGAGGGACTGGCGAATAACTTGCAGGTCAGATGTGATGACTAAACCCGTTGAATTGATAATAGTGGCACAGGGGATCTCACATATAAACGCTTCATCTATTTCATACGTTGTAGCACAGTGAAGATGATAAAAGTATTCCTCTCGACCTAACTGAGTCCGGTTTTCTGGTGGGAGTTTGAGAAGATTTGCCCAATGCTGAACAACGTATAAGATATCTTCTTCAATCGTGTTCGAAGCATAGTGATATTCGGTCTTTGCTGGAGAAACAACCTGAAAGAACCATTTTTTTACTGCTGCTAATTCTTTTAGGTTGTCGTTAATAGTAAGTTCTAACATTTGTTGAGGGTCAAATAATAAAAACATCGTGACACGACTTGGAAGATTAATGAGCCAAGCCAGAGTCGTTGTAGCAAAATAAAGGCAATGAGGTTCAGGGCTTACCGATGTGATCTTTAGTATGAATCCCCAAAGCATTCTGCAAAGCTTGGACGCATATCAGTTCGTCAAAACCAGGTATTGAAAAAATACAAAATAGTAAAACACCTTAAACTAGGGTGCTCTCTCGATTTTTAACTCATACACATTCCATAATCTCCAACTCAGTCCTGAAAAACGCACATTTTTGACATCGTTGCGAATAGCAGAAAAGGAAAGCGGATTAACTAAATAAATAAAAGGAAGATTTTTCTGCGCTAGGATTTGGGCTTGAGCGTAGAGTTTCCGACGTTTATCTTCATCCAATTCTTGACTCGCTTGGACATAGAGATTATGAATTTTTTGCTCCCAGTCCTGAGTGATGCGCCCCTCTAAAGGATTACCATAGAACGTATTCTGGTTGAAAGTGTGAAGAGTACCATCAACTGACCAAATGTTGCGAGCACTGTCTGGCTCCACACCACCTCCAACGAAGTATAGAATGTGAGCATCCCAGTCAAGGGTGTTTAAGAGTTTGTTCATCAATGTGTTGAAGGAAAATAACTGGAAATCTACAGTGATACCAATGTTTTCCAGGTCTCGTTTGATAGAAGTGCCTATTTGCTGCCGAACTTTGTTGTCATTGCTGGTGATCAAGTTGAAGCGCACCCGGTTACCCCTGGCATCCTCCAGTTGGCCCTGGTTGTTATACTTAAAGCCTCCTTGTTTGAGTAGTTGTCTTGCTCGATCAGGGTTATAGTCGTAGACAGGTAATCCGTCTTCTGGAGAGATATAGTAAGGGCTTTGCCGATAAATAGGGGAATTGTGAGGTGTCCCTAATCCTTGAAAAATGTTGTTGATCATAGTGGTACGATCAATGGCATGGGCGATCGCCTGACGAAATTCCAGGGTATTGAACCAGCGAGATTTGACTGGATCAACCACTGGTTTGCCGTTACGAGTGGCTTGATTTAAGTTAAAGGTAATGAAATGGGTTGCAGGGGCAGGACCACCATTGTAAATAGTAAAATTTCCACGTTTTTCTTCTCGTTTCATTAGAGCAAAGTAATCAGACGGCAGGTTAACCATGTCTAAGCCACCCGATCGAAACTGTATCAAAGCATTATCTGTCGATCCCACAATTGGCATCACGATGCGTTGGATGTAGGGTTGAGTCTTACCTGCAGTGTCTTTGCGCCAGTAGTAGGGATTGCGTTCCAAGATGATACGCTCTCCAGGTTGAGCACTCAAAAGGCGATACGGGCCGTTGGTGATAATTTCATCTAATGGAGTATCCCTTCCCCAGACAGATAGAAATTCTGGATTGCCTTCTTCATCAAAGGTACTTACTGTATTTTCTAGGACATGTTTTGGTAAAAGACTTACGTCCCCGATATAGCGCAGCAGAGGAGCAAAGGGCTCTGGAATAATAAATTCTACCTGATGTTCGCTAACCTTCTGAACTTTGGGAAAACGACCCTGCTTGCCAATCCGTAAAACATCCCGTACGCCACTGGGAATATTTTCATTAAAGTATATGTGATTAAAGCTGAAAACAATATCATCCGCTGTAAGAGCTGTGCCATCTGACCACCGTGCATCTGAGCGTAAATTAAAGAGAATGTGTTGTTGATCATCAGAGATCTCCCAGGACTTTGCAATACCTGGCTCTAGTTCCCCCGTTTCACCATTTTCGGTAATCATCCCTTCGTAGATTAATCCTAATACTGCGTGGGGATCGGCACTAATGACGGGGTTAAACGTTTCAGGATCATTCCGTTCACTGGTCACAAGATGCGGAACTTGAACCACTGCTTTGGTGAACCAAGCCTGGCTGCAGTTCTGAATGGCAACGACAACTACTATTGTCCCAACCAGGAGGCATAATCTTTGCCATTCCATTTGTTGCCACCATCGCCAGATTTTACCCACTTGACATAAATCCATATTGGCAAAGACCTATAACATTTCCAATAGCTCAGCAATTGCCTGATGGGTTGGATTTAGTTGAAGTGCCTGCTCAAGGACAAGTCTAGACCTTTCTAGTTGATTTTTCTGGATTTTGGCTCCTAATTGAATTGCTGTTTGGTAATGGGAAATCGCTTGATCAAGCTGCCCCAGATGTAAAAGCCCTTCCCCTAACAAGCAGTGAGTTTCGGGTACCGATGGAGCCATTTGCAGCGCTATTTGGAGATATTTGAGTGCTTGCTCAACCTGGTTTTCCTGTAACAATGTCCTGCCAAGCGTCAAATAAGTGTCGAAAAGCTGTGCAGTAAAGCCAAAAACACCCAGGCAAGGTTGAATAGATTGATTTAGAAATAGATCTGATATATTGAAGAACTGCTGGAGCGCAGGTGGCAGTGGAACTTGGGTTTTAGGCATTTGTTTTGCTACCACATCCTTTAGTTTTCCATAAGAATAACCCAAACATGTAAGCAAATCCTCTCCCAGAAACTCTAAATAATTAGAAGCCGCTTGCCAAATGATTGGGTTTTGTAATTCATCTTGCCAGCGATCGCAATGGTGACTAACAGGTTTACCTGCTTGATAAACCAAAGACTGATCACCAAATTGCCATTTTTCTGAACCCAACTTGCCATATTTCAAGATGTTTATATCGAAGGGAATATCAAGGAAATGGCACACCTTTCGAAGTTCTTTCTCAGGATGAAGTAGCAAGTCTTCATATCTCACAACTACACTACTACTCTGTAAATCATGTAGCCCCTGAGCAATCAGATTAGGAGCTCTCAGTAGGTCACCCTGATAATACTGAATTTTCCACCAATGTTCTTGAATAAAGGTACGGAAGATAGAGCAGAAGACGGCTAAGGGATTCCTCAGTAGTAGAATATACTTGGCATTCGGAAAGGTTCTATATAATTCAGGAAGAATGTAGTAATACCTTGGCGTTTTATCTAAAAAATACGGTTTCCCTGACGCCTCAAGACAACCTCCATATAAGCCCAGGGCCATCTGCCGTACTGCTTGAAAATAAGCCTCGTCACCGTTTGGGTGTAAACTCAGGAAATTATCCAGAGCTCGTTTACTGTTTTCAATACTATACTCCGCTTGATATCCCACATCACGTAGCGCATAGAGGGGATGTAGCATGATCCACGGTTCGGATATGGTATGGATCTCCGGATGCCCCCCTAAAATACGCTGAGTCAGGGTAGAACCAGCACGGGGCTGAGAAATCAGCAATATTAGGTTGTTCTGGCAAAAGGCACTCATCGAACAAACCTCCAAAGTTACTGGCCTAACTTATGCCTGGCTCAAATTGTTATAGCTAGATGAGTCTCCCTTAATGGCTTTACTGGTTGCACCATCAACGCCAACGGGTAGCTCACCAGCAATGGTTACCCGTTGAACACGGCGGGGGTGGTGACCAAAATCATTAATGCCATAGTGCTGAGTGACTCGATTGTCCCAAAATGCAACATCTCCCTCTTCCCAATGCCAACGTACTGTATTCTCAGGACGAGTGATGTAGGACTGAAATAGCCGCAAAATTTCCTGGGACTCACTTACAGATAACGCTTGAAACTGACGCACAAAAGCTCCCAGAAATAAACTTCGTTCGCCAGACTCTGGATGAAGCCGAACTACTGGATGTAAGGTTTGATAGTCAATTGCAGTGAACGTTTTTTCAAATTTTTGTCGTGTTTGAGACTTGCTTGTGGATGCTGCTGCATAGTCATTGTAGGTATTACTATGAACAGCCCAAAGGTTGTTAGCCAGAATCTGCAACGGTTTAGGCAGATCTTGATAGGCTGTTACCGTATTAGCCCATAGGGTATCCCCTCCAACTGGAGGGATTTTAACTGCTCGCAACAGTGACGCAAATGGCGGGCGATCAATAAATGCCATATCGGTATGCCAACTATTCGTACGATTTTCCATGCGTCCATAGTCGAAATCAAAAATTTCAGGATAGTTGGGCAAAGACGGTATAGTTGGGTGGGACTTAGTAAGCACTCCAAATCGACGGGCAAACCTGATCTGGTGGTTTTCATCCAGATGCTGTCGCCGAAAGAAAATTACCTTGTACTTAGCCAGTGCTTGCCGGATTTCACGAACGGCTTGTTCACTGAGCGATTGCTGAAGGGAAAGTCCAGTAATTTCTGCTCCGATACGTCCGGCAGAAGGGCAAATATCGAAAGTCGTGTATCCTTCTGTTTTTGTATGGATAACTGTCTCTGCTTGAGTGGTTTTATTTGTCATGACATCCTCACTGCCTTCTCGCTTCTATAAAGTCGTCTTTAGAAATCTGTTGCTACCAAAATTCCTTTACATCAGGAAGCAAATGCGCACCATCCTGCTTATAGCCATTAAACTTAAAAATAACTCCATCAATGTCAATTAACCAAACTTATGGGATGCAATTTAATACTAGATTCATCACTTTACAGCATGCTTCAACCAAAATAGTCTGTTATAAAAATTCGCTAAAATTGAGTTGCAATCACCTTTTATATACCCTGGTAGGGATAACTAGATGAGGTCATGCAAGAGACAAATTAACAGCTAATTAAGTAGCTTTTCCCAACTACTATGATTTTCGAATTCCTGCTTATTTTTAAGAGCGGCTAACAATTCTGTCTCGTACTTATAAGCATAGTTTACTCCATTAATGCATTTATATTGGACAGAACCCCAATTCGTGCGGCTTTGTTGATCTCCTGTAAGGTAGGCTACATTTTTGAAAGAGGAGACTTTTACTCCACAGTAGTCTAGATGACTTTTTAGATGACGTTCATGATTTAAGTTGTTTCCATCAAGATCATTCCGAATATACTCTAAGGCTCTAAAGTTGATCATGAAATCATGCAAGCTCAAGTAGTTGAAAACATTGTTTCTACTACAAACAGCATGGCGGTCATTATGACCATTATGATTTTCACCTGTGGGCGTCCAGATAAAGTTGGCATCTAATAGATTTAGTGGTGGATGTTCTACCAACCAGAGGAAGTCTGTTCTTGTAGTTATAAATCGTTGATGGGAAAACCCTTTTCCTGAAAGATACTTGAGCCTTTCGGAAAGTTTCCAGTAATTGAAATTTAAGTGAAATCCAGAGCCTTTACGTCCTTCTATTCCACCCAACCAATTCCCGTCAATTTCAAGATATTTTTTCCATTTAATCTGTTCCTCCTGACTAAGTTGAGCGAAAAAATCTCTCAAATAATCCTGGTATCCATCTTTGGCATCTTCGTAGACGCAAATATCAATAATGTTACAATCTTTGAACTTTTCTATTTTAGCTTCATCCTCTAAATCCATTCGGGATACACACACTACTAAATCAGCATCTAAGGGTTGAATTAATTTCTCAATCAAATTTTGATATGTGAGATGAATTGCCCTTAAAGTACCAATCAAGCAAACGACTGGGCGCTGTTCTTTTATAGCTGTATTGTTTGCTAGGGAAACGTCTTTTGTGGCCATTGTAATCTATCTAGTTAAAGGAAAAATCTGAAATCTAAACCAAGTCCAGCTCGAGATCTGTAGTTTTCTCTAAGGCAAAACTCCCCTTCTGGAGTTGGAAAAGGTTTATATTAGAATTCTTGCGTATCTGTTCGCTGGGGTTTTAGATTCATCTGTTCATGTAGTACCCGTTTGAGTTCAGATAAACTCACCTCAAAGTCAGCATTTTCATCCAACTGATCGTGAGCAATAAAATAATGCTCCTGGCTGAGTCCTTTAAATTGAGTAAAGAAAAATGGGGTTGGATTGCTTTCGGGGTAGAGGACAAGAACCTTGATTTTTCCTGAAAAGAGAGTTGTAGCTAGCCCTGCACCATGGGGCGATACAATCACCTCTGCCTTAGTAAAAAGTTCTACCTGTTCCCGTAGGGATAGTGCTTCTAGCACAACTGGCTTAAATCCATAGGTGGCAAGGCACTCAACGACTTTGTCTTCGTTCAGAATTCTCCGGTGTTTAGCCTGAGCCCGAGAAATATAGATACGTTCGGTGGGATTTTCAACCGGAGCAAGCTCGTACTGCTTGAACACACATTGTCTGATGTATTGATAATATTCTCCTGGCAAAAACCCATTCTCACATCGACTAACGTAAGAGGGCATGACCAGATGGTCGACCTTAACCCAGGAGCCTACAGGAATATAGATCGCTTCAAAGTTCTCAGGCAGCACGCAGGCCAGCAGCTCCCTGAAGGGATCCGGTAAACTGTCGGGCACGATCACCGTTAATTTCTCCTCGGGCCGGGCAATCATGGCCGAGTATATCCGGGGTATGCAGTCGTATAAAAAATGCCAGAAGTTCTCTCCAGTAAGGGAGAAAACATAAACAGCTCTGATGGGTAAATGTTTTGCCCATAGTAATTTTAGTCGATGGGAAATACCCATCCTCCATCGGGCAATTGTAACCCGATATTGCATCCCAGAATCCACGATTGCCTTAAAATCTTGAGTGCAAACAATTCCTAAGCCAACATGGATGTAAGCTGGCTCGACATCGCAGACAAAAATCTCAGAACGATCAAAATAGTTTGTCTTGTAATACAGACAAATCTTAAGAAAATCTTGATCAATTTCATTGGCCCCGAACTCAATTCTTCTGGAAGGAAATAGGACCTGATAATTGCTGATATCGTCTCCCAGTGCACCTTTGGGATGAACAGTTGCTTTAAATTGTAAAAGTCTGAGAATAGGAACTAAGTCAAAAACCTTATCAATAAAAGAATTTGTATGCTCTTCAGATAGAAGAGCATGGCTACTAGATGGATCCTGGATTAATTGAGTCTTTAAAGCTTTTAACTGGCTCTGTCTTTCTTGGTTCAGGAGAGCATGATTAAACTGAAAACGCTGCTTTTTAGGTTTGTCCTGAATCTTCATTGTTCTGCCTGTCTATGTATCTCAATCAAACTCTTACTGTCTAATCGTGATTGTAAATTTCCCGTCGTATGCTTGGCATAAACACTACTATAGCCATACGTCTTCTTTGCTCAAGTGCATCGACTTCAAAAAGGTTCTCCTTTGATGCAAAGGAAATTATTTTCTGATTTTTTCCATCTTTAGCTGAGTCGGCGCGAGGATTGTGTTGCGGCGCTGGGGATTGACGGGATGGTGATTGGTCACCGCTAGAGAGTAGCGAGACACTGCACCCGCCAGCGCCAGCTTCAATTGATACAGGGCCACTTCTCCGCCAATGCATCCCCGCATTCCCCCACCAAAGGGTAAGAATTCATAGGGAGAAAAGCGCCGCTCTAAAAAGCGATCGGGATTAAAGGTACCAGGGGCTGGATACAGATCTTCGCGGTGATGGATGACATAGGTTCCCACTGTAATTAACGTATCCGGGGCAACGTGACGACCACCAATGTCGGTTGCTGATTTCACTAACCTGGGAATCATAAACATGGTGACCGGATACATGCGCAGCGTCTCATTGCAGACCGCACTGAGATAAGGCAGGCGGACCACATCCAGGGGATCCGGGGATGGTCCTAACTCGCCCAGTTCGGCCACCAGCTTTGCCTTGATGGCAGGATTGCAATGCACCCTGTACCACGACCAGGCAATCGATGCTGCCGTGGACTCATAGCCTGTGAACAACAGAGACAGTACCTGCCCCATTAATTCGTCATCGGTCAGAGCCTGGCCCTGGTCATCCGTGGCCGACATCAACAGGGTGAGCAGATCCTCCCTCCCCGAGTCAGGATGGTTGCGCCGTTCGGCAATTTCCCCCTGAATCAACCCTTGCATGTGCTGGCGCTGCTGCAAAAATCGTCCCCAGGGGCTGATGGAACCTAAATCCCACTGAAGAAACCGAAAAAATAGGGGAACACCGGCAACATTGGAGGCAAATAGGTTCACCATCTCCAGCATCAGGTGCTTAATTTGTTGATATCGCTCGCCCTGATAGCAGCCAAATACCAGGGATATCATGACCTGAAGCGATATATCCTGAGCCACCTCCAAGACAGAAAATGGTTGGTGAACAGGGATGGCCTGAATGGCATCGTTGACCAACTCGTAAATGATCTGGCCATAGGCCTGGATGTGCTTCCCGTGAAGCTTGGGAATCAGCAGTTTGCGCATCCGCTGGTGACGCATTCCTTCCAGGGTAAAGAAGGAACTATCACCAAAGATGGCTTTCAGTTCGCTGTCGAAAGCCGTTGTGGCCAGATGCCCCTCACGGTTTTCAATAATTTGCTGCGCTGCCTCCGGCGTATAAAACACCAGCAGCGGTCTCCCAAAATCGATGCCCTTTGCCCAAAACGCATCCGGCTGAGCCTGGTAAGCACTTTCCCAATAGCCCACAGGACTGGTAATGTATTGGATTCTCTGCAACCAGACAGGAGATTTTAAGGCTTCTACCTGTTTCATAAGCCAGCTTTCCTAATACAAACTCCCAAGCTCAGCACATTTGCCGCAACGGCAGGCTACTTCGTGGCAACGATGATTCCGCTCGGTGCCCAGAAATCGCAACAGATGCGCTGCATTTGAGTAAATCCGGCATCCCTCAAGCATTGTTCATGATCTTTCCAGGAGTAGATCATGCCTCCCTCATGGGGAATTGAAACAAAATAGGAAGAGTCCATCGCGGCCATCAAAGGGCCATCTTCTTCATCTGAAGTCATCATGTTAAAGAGAATCAGCGATCCGCCTGGCTTGAGCGCTTCATAAGCTCGTCGCAGCAAGGTCGTGTTCTTCTCCAGCGACCAAATTACGAGGACGTGGATGAACAGAAAACAATCTTGATCCTGGGGAAACTCATCAACAAAAATATCTGCCCCCATCACCTGAATACGCTCTGTAAGCTGCTGCTGATCAATGTGCCGTTGAGCAATCTTACAACTGTCAGGAATATCCATTAGAGTGATATTCAGATTGGGAAAGGCCTGGGCCAGAGCAATAGAATTGGTTGCATCGCCACCGCCCACATCCACCACGTTACGGAAGCCAGAAAAATCGATTTTTTCTAACCACAGGTGAGTCACTAATTTAGACCAGGATCCCATAAAGTTATAGAACACCTGGTCCAGGCCGGGGTCTTCATGCAAGCGATTGTATAGATCAGGTCCCTCCCCCTTGAACTGTCGCAAACCGACATTTCTGTTCTGTCTTAGGGATTCTACATAGTCAATGGAGCCGCGATAAACAATCTTAGCTTCAAACAAAACAACGTCGTAAAACTCTTTCCAGGCATTTTCCAGAAACAGCATCTGAATTACCAGGCTATTGCGATATTTATCGTCAACCTTTTGAATCAGCTTCAGGGCTGTCAAGCCTAGCAAGAGCGCCTTGGTAGGATAGGAGGCCAGCTGCAAATGTTGAGCAATTTCTTCCTGGGAAAGATCAGGCTGTTTCCAGAGCAGTTCAAATACGCCCAGCTCGCAGCCTGCGTACAGGTTCTGAAAGGCCGAGTGGCCGTATAGCAGCAGCACCAGATCGTCCATGGTTAGCGAGTCTTTGCCGCTGTTGACTAACTGCAACATTGCCAAAGCACCATGACCCAGACCACTGCGGGCTTGCCCATTGGCGGCCCCATTGCCAGGCTTGGTTTGGGCAACATCTAATCCTTCAAAATTGGCTACCATTGGTTACTAGTCCCCTTGATTTCAATGATTACGAACATGTTTAAACGAAATTCAGTCAAGTAATGGTTCAGCATTTACGACATCAGCCAAATCAGCTTTAACCGCATATTTACTTGATAGAGAAACATATATACCTGCCAGGACTATACAACAAAACAGACCGCTCGAAATGCTTAATCTTTCACTCAAAACTACCCAGGCTAAAAGAGCACTAATAATTGGATCAAGGAGCATTGTCACGGCAACAATTCCCGATGATAAATAGTTGAGAGAATAGGTGATTAATCCATGGCCAAAAACCTGAGAGAACAAAGCCAGGGCAACCACAGCCCCCCATCCTTGCCATGATACTGGAAAAAGGTTGTGATTCATGATGGCTAAAACAATAAATGTCGTTGATGAGCCAATCAGACAACACCAAAATAATAAAATCTCGGTCTTAAATTGGGTCAGTAACCGCTCCATGAGCAAAAGCTCTAAGGCCGAAAATATAGCCGATAGAGCTGATAACAGGTCTCCCTGGAACTTATAAATAGAATCGGAAAAGTCATTAACCCCAATTAAAATAGATCCTAAGATGGCGATTAACATGCCAATTAAGAATCGGCTATCGTAGCGGTTTTTGAATAGTATCCATCCCCCCAGGGTGGTCAAGAGGGGACGCAAGCCATGCAGGATAGTGACAGAACTGGCCACGCTGGTCTGGGACAGAGACCAGGCCCAGAGCAATTGTATGGCGGCAAACAAGATGCCAACGAGCAACAGCAAACTGAGGGTCTTGGGGGTATATCGTTGGTTTGTTTTAAGGGCTAATTCCTGATCATCGGAGCTATCCTGGCGGATAGCCCGGACTCCGTTCCAGATGCCGAAGACAACGGCGGCAATCCAAAAACGGTTAAAGACTGTAGCCGTAGCGCCAATTTCAGCCAGGCTAAATCGTACAAAAATAGGGGCCAGGCCAATGGCTAACAGTGCTATCAAAAGCGCTGAAAATGGTATTAACCTGGCCCTATCTGCCGAACTATACATGGCCGTAATAATCCCGATGAACGGCAATGGAATAGGCATAGTCTAAGAGCGTTCCCCAGCTGAACACCGGCAGATGAATGGCTTGCTGCACTGCCCGAGCAAAGGGTTGAAGTCCAGAACATTCCAGCAGCAAAGCGCCCATTTGGGGATGACGCTGGGAAAACTCAACCGCAAGTTCAGTCAGTTCGCGTTCAGCCTTTATATAATTTGCTTGCCGCGCCAGGGGATCGGCTGTCATGTAAAGGTTAGTAATTTCAGGGCAAAGGCCCGACTCCATCACCCCTTCCACCACGTAATTGCTGCCAGGCTGAATGCCAACAGCTTCTAGATGGGCTGATGTAAGGGCATCCTTTGAGAAAACCAGAATTCCCACCACCTGGTCGGGGCCAAGCAACTGTTGAGCCAGGGGTACCTGCAGTAGACTGGACATGAAAACGGGAACCTTAACCTGCCCTGCCACATCTTTCTGAAAACAGGCGAAATAACCACATTCTCCGGCAATGGCACGGCAGCCCATTTTCTCCAGTTTTTTAGCTGCGTTCTGAATGGGAGCCAGGTAAGAGGGTTGATCATTTTGGAACAACAATTGTTTGCCATCCAAACCTTCGGCAATTTCATACTGAATCGGAAACGGATAGGCACTGGGGTTGCGGGTATCGCCAGGAAACCCAGGATATTGTTCATCCAAAAGGATGATGCCAATTCCCATGCCATAGCAGTGATGGTGAGGATTGGTTTGGATGCGATGAAGGTTAAAATCTCGTTGCTGATACATCATTTGATATGGTCTACTCCTCTCCAGCGTCCTTTCATGTACTGAGCCAACCAGTAAGCATCGGTTGCCGATAGGGGCTCGGTAATGGGGCGATCCAGGGGGGTGGGATGGTTGGGTAAAAACCCGCCCCTGGGTTGACCGGCCTCAACGGCCCCCCACATCGTTCTAAACTCTGGGGTATCTGGCAATTCTCGACTGTTGAATGGGGTGTACCAGGCCCGCATCAGTAAGCGATCATGTTTTCCGGATTCAATCGGCCAGGAGGTGCGTGCGTGATAGATCACATGGTTGTTGGTGAGCAGCCAATCGCCGGGTTCAACTCTGAAGGTAAGGCCAAGTTCCAGACCGATTTCTTCTAAGAGTTCTAAACCCTGTTTTTGCTTTTCGGTCAGCCGAGGAGCCTCTGGAATGAGCTGGCTTAACCATACATAAGCACTGGAATACTGGGTTGTAAATTTCCCCTTGTGGATACACCATAATGGATAACGGGTCCAGCTATTTTCCCCTTCAAAAAAGAAGGGAACGTCTTGAAAGAGTGCCTGGGCAATGGCAGGGTGAGACTGGGCCATGGCGTGACAGACAGAAACCGCACTGACCAGGCGATTTTCTCCCCCACTTCTGGCCTGTCTGATGCAGAGCAGGCTGTTGACATCACAGCGATCGCAGTGAAACCGAAAGGCGTCATTAGATTGCTTGCCCTCCGTGGATGAATCGGCAGCCTCCGCCCTGATATAGGTGATGAACTGGGTCCGGTTTCTGACGGGAGAATCAAAGTCCGAGTTTGATTCCCTCACGGGCATTCCCATCTGCCTGCACATCGCCAGGTAAACCTCGGCAATGTCTTCCTCAGAGTAGCGATCCACAGGAACTCCCTTTAAGAGCACAGCCCCCCTGCCGTTTTCTAATTCTTCAGAAACACCCGCCAGGGTTTGACCGAGATGCTCAAATTGAGGGGTTGAATCACCAGACTCTTTCAGGGTGTGAATCGCGGCTTCAATGTCTGCCACTTCCGCTGGCGTCAGTTGATAGTTCCAGTATGGAGAATCTAAAAGTTCTTCCCCCTGCCAGGCCACTGGAGAATGCATCAAATCTGCAATATTTTCCTGGGATTGGCTGTTTACCGTTTCTAGTTCTGTAGTCATAATTTTTTCTATGTAAGTTTGCTCTCTTGAATGTGATCGACCCCGACCCATCGAACCTGCAAATATCGATCCAGCCAGTAAGCCTCAGTAGCGGAGAGAGGCTCATGAATCGCCTGATGGGGGGGAACCTTGTGGTTGGGCAAAAACCCGCCCCTGGGTTGACCCGCCGCAACCGCTCCCCAGACTCGCCTGAACGTCTCTGTATCGGGTAGCTCGCGGCTATTGTAAGGAGAAAAACAGACCCTCAACAGCAATCGATCATGCTCTCCTGGCTCAATTTCCCAGGAGGAGCGGGCGTGATAAACGGTGTGATTATTGACCATCAACCAATCTCCCGGTTCTAACCTCAGGGTGATACCCACTTCACGGCCAATGCTTTGCAATAAATCTAGCCCCTGCTGATGCTGCTCCGTGAAGGCAGGGGCTCCTTCAACCCGTTGGCTCAAGCGGGGGTAGGTACTGGAAACCTGAGTGGTAAATTTGCCCTTGTGAAGGTGCCAGGTCGGATAGTTAATCCATCCCCCTTCTCCCTCAAAAAGCCAGGGCATGCCCTGAAACAAGCCTTCAGCGATTTCAGGGTGAGATTGCAGCATTTTGGTGCAAATAGTAACCGCACTGGCCAGACGATTTTCGCCGCCAATTCGTGCCTGCCTCACACATAACAGGCTCAAGATGTCATATCGATCGGTATGGTAGCCATAGGCATCGGTAGACTGTTTCCCATTTTTCGATGAGTTTGCCTCGGCCCGGATACTTGTGACAAATTGGGTTTTTCCCCGATCGGGAGAATCCCAATTCTCTCCGGATTGCCGCACGGGAATCCCCATCTGGTGGCATAACAATAAATAAACTTTGGTGAGTTCTGCTTCGGGGTAGCGGTCAACAGGAAACCCCTTCAATAAGACGGTTCCTTTGCCCTGTTCCAGTTCCTCCGACACCGCTGCCAGGGTTTGCCGGAGCTGGGTAAACTCAACAGACTGATGCTGTCCAGCCCTGATGGCCTGTACAGCGGTCTCAATTTCGTCGAGTTCTGCCGGGGTCAGGTGGTAGTTCCAATATTTAGAGTTAAGCAGTTCATGCTCCTGCCATGCCGCTTCAATGTCGAGTAATTCTTCCATGGATTGCTTCTGAAAAACTGCCGAAATCATGAAATAAACCTTGTCCAAGTCCAGAAGTGGAGTTTTACCTTAGAAAAAACTACAGACCTCGATCTGGACTTGGTATAAAAACCTAGGGGGTGGGGTTCGGATAGCGGGCATGAATCTGATCAATCGCGGTTAAAATTTCTGGGGTTAAGGGAATATCTACACAGCTCAAGTTGTCTTTCAATTGGCTGAGGGTGGAAGCCCCAACAATCATGCTGGTTACAAACCAGCGCGATCGTACATAGGCCAATGCCAACTGAGCCGGGGTTAAGCCATGCTGGTAGGCCAGCTCTGCATAGGCCTGGACTGCGGCCTGAAAGTTAGGCTTCTGATAGCGTTTGTCAAATCCTGGGAACAAATTAACTCGAGAATCTGACGGTATTTGGGTCAGGTACTTACCCGATAGATACCCAAAGGCAAGGGCGCTATAGGCGATTAAACCGACATTATGAAACCGACAGGTTTCCGCCAGATGTATTGGAAATATCCGGTTGGTTAAGTTAAAGGCATTTTGAATCGAGACAATTTTAGGCAACCCCAACTGTCGAGCCAGATGGCTAAATTCACACACCCCCCAGGGGGTCTCATTACTAACCCCCAGGTAGCGAATTTTTCCGGCCTTAACTAGCTCGGCAAAGGCTTCCAGCTGCTCTGCAATCGCCACCGTTTCCCGCTCATGGCTGGGGTCATAATCAGCCGCGCCAAATAAAGGAACATAGCGATCGGGCCAGTGAATTTGATAAAGGTCGATATAGTCTGTCTGTAGCCGCCGCAGGCTGCCATCGATAGCGGCTTGGATGTTTTTGCGATCAACCCGGTTCTTACCCTCCCGTATCCAGGTCAGCGGCAGCGTCCGCCCCCCTGACGGACCAGATACCTTGGTGGCAATAATCAACTGATCTCGAGATTGCCGATTCAACCAGGCACCGATATATTCTTCTGTCCTCCCCTGGGTTTCCGCACGGGTAGGAGCCGGATACATCTCTGCCGTATCGATGAAGTTGACCCCCTGGGAAACGGCATAATTGAGTTGGTCCTCGGCCTCATCCAACCTGTTTTGCTGCCCATAGGTCATAGTTCCTAAGCAAAGCTCAGAAACCAGAAGATCACTATCGCCGAGTTTTTTATATTGCATCGGACTTCCCTCCATATCAGCGGCACTGCCGAAAACAGTCAGACTCAAATGCCAATCACTTTTTGCCAGCTAATGGGCTGGTCAGATAATCCAAAAATCTGCTCATCAGGATTCACGGATTCTGGATCAATATAGGTACCAAAGATCCGATCAAAAATCGTAAAGTAGCTGCCCATGTTGAAAGCCCCAATTTGAGTATGGTGCAGACTGTGATAGCGGGGGGTGACAAAAATCCATTCCAAAACCCCCATCCAGGACCGCCACTTGGCATTCGAATGGGTCCAGTTCTCGTGCAGGGCACTCAATAAACCCAGATAAAACATCACTTCAGGAGGAATCGCCAGGAGCGGAAATGCGAGAAATCCAAATTGAAACAGAAATCGACTGGTAAAGCTCGTCCGTTGAGCCGCTAACCACCACAATTGTTGAGTCGAATGGTGCCAGATATGGGTTTTCCAGAGATATGAATTATGGTGCATTAACCAGTGAAACACATAATACCAAAAATCTTTGATCAAATAGGCTAAAACTAACCGCAGCCATAACGGCCAGGTTAATATTCCCCAATGGGACAGAGCATCTGAAACGGTTGGCGGAATCAGCAGCTTAATAATATCCGCATAGATATAAGCCAGAATAATTGTGAAAAATACAGAAATTACGGCGGCACCGAATTCCTTTAGAAATTGCTTGGCATAGTCGATTTCCCGCAGCGGATCGATCTTTTCCCAGCAGAGCCAGAGTAGCCCACCCGTGACAAAAGTCGCTAACCAGCCGATCATAATTTGTGTGATCATTCCATCTCCTGATGACGTTTCCCTGAATAAACCTTGTCCAAGTCCAGAAGTAGAGTTTTGCCTAAGGGAAAGCTCCAGTTTTCGAGCTGGACTTGGTATAACTCTCTTTTAGCGATTACCGCGAACCCCTAGACTCCAATAATCTTTCGAGGGGTAACAACGGCATTGTCCCCAGAAGCAAACTTGACCTGCCCTGAAGCCACCGTGTCGGGATCAACATAGGTGCCAAAGATTCGATCAAAAATAGTCAATAGAGCGCCCAGGTTTTTCGTAACAGATCCCCCTTCTGAGTGATGAATCGCGTGAACACGGGGGGTCACATAAATCCATTCCACATATTTCATCCAGGAGTGCCACTTAACGTTGAGATGAATCCAGTTGTCATGGATGATGTAGTGAAGTCCCACAAAGATCATGATTTCGGGGGGAATACCCAGTAGGGGAAAACTGAGAAAACCCACCTTAAACAGCAATACATCGGTTAAGCTCTCCCGCTGGGCGGCCAGCCACCAGAGCTGATCAATAGAATGGTGCCAGTTATGGGTAAGCCACAGAGTATGGTTTTTATGTTTAATCAGGTGGGTGACATAAAAACTAAAATCTTTCAAAACATAAGCAATCAGCAAGCGCACCCCCAAGGGCAGAGATAGAAGCCCCGTCCAGCCCACAAAATCCATCAGCTTAGGAGAAATGGTTAGCGTCACCAGGGCTACAAAAAAGTAGGCCAGAATAATGCTATAGACTGCGGAAATCATCGCCGCACCAAATTCCCTGGGAAAGCGATCACGATACTCAACTGATTTCAGGGGATCCTTAATTTCCCAGATCCAGAACAATAGGCCTGAGGCAAAAAGAGCCGATAGTCCAATTAAAGTTTGAGCAATCATAGTCAACTTCAGGTGAGTAGCAGGTCTGGTGATTTTAATGATTCAGATTGTTGCCAAAACGGATAATCTGTGTAGCCCTGTTCACCGCCCCCCGTAAAGGTTGGGCGATGATAGGGATTGAGCGGAGCGCTATGGGCAAATCGCTCAGGCAAGTCAGGGTTGGCAATGAACAGTCTGCCGTAGGCAATCAGGTCGGCATCGCCCTGACCAATCATGGCTTCTCCGGTATCGCGGGTATACCCCCCGGCGGACATTAACGGGCCCTGGTATAGAGCACGAAAATGGCTCGCCCCCAACTGAACCTGTTTTTCAGAAAAGTCATCATGGCTGCCCTTAATACGGGGTTCTACAATGTGAAGATAGGCCAAATTAAATTGATTCAGCTGAGCAACGACATAATCAAATAAAGCCTCTGGATCAGAATCATGCATATCCTGAAACGTACTGCTAGGAGATAGGCGCACTCCCACCCGTGTTGAGCCCCAAACTTCGATAACAGCAGCAGCAACTTTTAACAGTAATCGGGCCCGATTTTCAATGCAGCCTCCATAGGCATCGGTGCGGTGGTTACTGTTATCTTGCAGAAATTGATCCAGCAGGTAACCACTGGCCCCGTGAATTTCTACCCCGTCAGCCCCGGCCTGCATGGCATTCTTTGCCGCCTGACGAAACTGCTCAATAATGTCGGGAATCTCAGCCGTCAGGAGCGCCCTGGGAACCACAAAGGGGACTTCTTCCTCCATGGCGGTTAACGCATTTTCCTCTCCAGGGGCGATGGCACTGGGGGCAACGGGTAAAGCACCCTGCGGTTGCAGCGATGGATGGGAGCAGCGTCCTCCATGCCACAGTTGCAGGAAAATGCGCCCCCCCCGGTCATGGACCGCCTGCGCCACCCGTTGCCAACCCGCAATTTGTGCAGAGCTGTAAATCCCCGGCGTTCGCGGCAGGCTGGTCCCCTGGGGAGAAATTTGGGTGGCTTCGCTGATAATCAGCCCGGCAGAAGCCCGCTGAGCGTAATAGTGTGCATTCAGGGGAGTGGGTGCCAGGTAATAATCAGCTCGCCGACGGGTTAGGGGAGCCATCACCATGCGATTGGATAACTCCAAATCACCGAGCTGATAGGGGTGTAGTAGTGCTAAGGAAGTCACCGGATTAGTCAAATGTCCTAAACAACATTAACGGCAGCAACAGGATGAAGCTGCTCTAGCAAAGGATGCTGTGAGCCAAAACTTTCTACGGCAATCTGCAGGCTGGTTTGCCCTACCCCATTGCTTAGATTTAAATCTGCTCCAGCCAGAATCAGCACTTCTGCACAGGCCAGATGGCCCAGCCGTAGGGCCAGATGCAAGGGCGTTTCACGGGATTCTGTCACAGCTATGGCATCTACAAATGCGCCCGCATCAACCAGCAACTGTGCCACCTCTGCACTGCCCCCCTGGCAGGCTTGATGGAGCACGGTCAGGCCTGAAAAACGGCTAAAAACATGGGGATCAGCCCCTGCATTAAGGAGAATTTTGACGATTGGTCCATTTGCTTGCTGGGCCGCCACTAGCAGGGGTGTTAAACCGCTATCCGCATCTCTAATGTTGGGATTTGCCCCCATGGCAAGGAAGGATTGCACCTCGGAGAACTGATTGCTTTGCACTGCCCGCAAAAACCACACATCCAGATCAGCCTTAAACGCCGCTACTTCCGAATTCGGATCAAAATAAAAGCTCCAGTAGACAATTTTACCCTCATCGTTTAGCTGAATGAATTGCGCATCTTCCACCTCAAAAATTTGCTGAGTCTGCTTACAGCGCTCTCTGGTGTGGGAAAGAATACAGGCTTTATTGCCCTCGACAATAAATTCCCGCAACTCGTAATCCAGCAGTTCAACGGTTTGCGATCTGACCATAAAGGCTTCAACCACCGCCTGACGCCCTACTCGCTGACCGAGATAGGGAATGATCTGGTTATATTCATTGCGAGGAACATAAAACGTGATATCTTCCGCCAGTCCCTCGATCACGGCGTCCAGGTCATCCCTGGCCCAACTATCGAACCACTGCTTGAGAATTTTAGTCGTTTGTTCAGTCTCCATAGTCGCTATTTGACGAGATTACGCGCCCCCAGTAAATCGGCATGGGCCTTGTCTACTTCAGCTGCAAAGCGATCAAAAAATTCAAACTCATGAAACTCGTCGGCTGCGGTTTGATAACCAGCATCTCGCAGGTTTTGTCGGGTATCTAGATGTTCCAGATATTGAGCTTGCTCGGGTGACAAAGGGATATTGAGATAACGATAAACAATCTCCACAGAACCCTTGATATTTTGAGTGAGTCGGTCAAAAGAGAAGCATAGCTTTTGCTCTGGAGGCAAACTCTCAAAAAACTGAATGGTCTGGCTGGCGGCTTCCGCTCTCACAGAACGCTGCATCGGTTCCCAGTCTGGAATCTGGGTCACATCGACCCCCGACTTGCAGTAGGCAGACTGATTAATCAGTGTCACATAGGAATTCATAAAGCGTTCCGCAGGGCGAGTAATGGTGATAAATAGTGCGTCTGGGTAGAGCGTCCGCATCATATCAACTCGTTGGAGACACTCATTATCTTTAGACACATAAATGAGATCTCCACCCCGCAAATAAAGAACTTTTTGAATAACTTTGCGTTGAGTGTGTAGCATTCTCTTCTGGACGCTGGGGGCCAGCTGATCAAAGCTATTCAGGCTCTCCAGCAGCTTCGGATAGGGAAACCGATTGATGACATAGAACTGATAGAAAAAGCACTCTTCAAACAGAAAACCATCATCTTCATAGTCATTCAGATAGCTGTAGTGCATTTTCTCGGTGAGTTCGGCCTGCTCACTACCACCCCAATAATTCACCTGACTCATCCGTTCCAAATGGCCGGTAGCTTGAAACAGCTTTTGCAGCAGAATAGAGGGATAACGCCATTCCAGCAGTCGGATACCAAAAAACGTTTTCTCGTCAGAAGCCAGGGTACGATGCAGAAACGTGGTAGCGCTGCGGGGTTGGGCGATGATGAACACAGGGGTTCTAATGACCTGCTGTCGATATTGGGGAAACAACAGGTCATCCAGGCACCAGCACAGGGCGATAAAAGGCAACCTGACGGCGTAATTGAGCAAATAGAGCGCCTGTTTACGCCTATCCTTAAAACCAATCGATGGTTCTGGATCAAAAAGAAGGTGATACCAGATTCTGAAATAGGTGGGCCAATGGGGGAAAGGAGTGAGCAAAACGGCTCCCATCAGCACTAACATGCCTACCCCAAGGGCCAGAACGATAGTAATGAGCATAGTCAAACCTTAACTAAAGTAATCCTCCAGAGAGCCTTCACGAACGGTATCCAGCGTGAAACAGTGGAAGCCGCCCCCGAAAATCCTCCGGTGCCGGTGGCGCACAGGAATAGGAGTAAACCCATGTTTTTCCAGAGTCTTAATTAATTCTGGAAACAAAGAGTTGACAATAATCTTATCTTCATCAACCGATAACACATTGAGGTCAATGTATTTCGTAGTCAGGATTAAATCATCATCCTCGTAGGAGGGAAAAATATTTTCCGTTGGCTCTGGCGGATAGATAATATCCCATTTTTGTAGTGCCTCTGGTAACCGATCCAGGAACTGGGGATTACGAAGTAGCAGCTTTCCAGGTTTGAGCGGTAAGATGATACTGTCGATGTGGTTATCAGCGAACTGATACAACATGTGAAAATTAAATTTCCCTTCAAAATGGCGCTGTAGCCATTGATAAGCCAGGTAATGATTTTTAGTGGCTACGTTAATCAGGATATCTTTACCAAAGCGAATGCACTGGGCAGCATCGAACATCATTTCGTGTCCGATATCAAACTCCGACTTATTTTGAGGATAAACTTCCTGCATGGCAGGTACATTTTGCCCTGAAATATAAGACGTATCAAAAGACTGATCGGTCATGATCGGCTTGGGCATGTTTGTCCATTTTGCGCCGCCGTTAAAATATTCGTAGAAAATGGGCTTTAATAAGTCATTTTCAAAATACCGAGCCCGCACCTGAGGCGGTGTTTCTAGAATCTCATTCCCCATAATGATGGCCTGATCCCGCACATTTAAGGCCGGAATACAATCTGCTTTCCAGTAGGGAGTTTCAAATCTAATGGGACGAGTCAGCGGAAGAGGGCGATGTACCTTGACGTCTAACTGTTGAAGAGTAGTGACTAACTCTTCAACATCCTCATTCAGTTCCTCTAGATATTGTTTCTTGAGGGTATGAGTGGAAATAGCTGGCGTTGCAGTTTGCGTTGCAGTTTGTGTACCCTGCGGGCTGCTCTGATAAGGGCTATCCTGATAAGCGGCGTTGCCATTCCCGTTACCACCGTTGTCTTCCCTGCTATTGTAGGAGGGATAGCAGAATGCTGAGTAGGCAACGTCGTGAAAGAAGACCTTAAAAGATAACTCTAGATCCTGAGTATTGTAGTTAATCGGAGAACCAACAACAACCTCTTTAAGACTAGACCACTCGTTAAAGCTATTGACCATTATGCAAACCCAAATCCTTTCAAAATACAGAAAAGTGAAAACCTTTATTTAGCTTTTCCTGCATCAATAAGTGACTAGCTTGTTTGTGATTCGATGCAGAACCGCCAATTTGCTAAATAAAAATCTAATCAAGAGGCAGGATATGACTTAGATGCTATTCGGTCGGAATTCCTCACCATGGTTAGCTTCTAAAAACAGCCTCGTGCTACAGAGCGATTTTTGCTAAGTCATCTTAACTAATACAAAACCAATACAAACATCGAAACTCATGCCTATTCTCAAATTTAAGACAACAAATCTTTGCCAGGAAGCAGAGAAACCAAAGAGCAGGATTGGTAGTTGTCATCCCAAGAATCAACATCGCACAATCAATTTACCAGATTTATGAAAATTTCATAGTCGTAAAAGTCTTTTATTATCGGTAAAATGCTTCTGACTTTTTAAAGAAAATCCAAACTCATGAGAGGATAAAGCGGTTAACAGCAGATATTTTTTATTTAGAAAGGTCATAAAAGTCTTTTTGGTCAGGGAAATAGCCTGTATTAGTCAGGTCAATCAGGTGGAATGATCCTTAAGGTCAGATTTCGTCTACAATCTCTTCGACCACAATCTTTGATGAGTTATGAGCGTAACCGAGCAATCTAAAGCTGAACAGTTGCCTGATCCAATAGTAGAGATTTTGCCTGATACCGATCAGATTCCCCTATTTTATACGGTCCTTAAATTTGCCGAATATATTCTATTAGCGACCTTTATTGGTTCAACGGTTTTATCCATCATCCTGCCGGAACATCAAACCTTAGCAACTTACAGCACCCTGGCTATTTCAGGTTTTATTTTTATCTTTCTCGTCAACAAGCAACTGGCCTTCAACCTCCAACGCACAATGTTGAAGGCTGATGTCATTAGCAAATCAGCGGTTCAAGACGCCATGATGGAGCTAACGGAAGGCACCGCCCAAAAGCGAGCCTCCATTGCCCGTATTCGTGCCCTACGCTACTGCCAGGAACTGATTGAAGACTATAAAAATACTCGCCGTAATTCACGTAATATCTACTACACTTCGCAAATTTCTACGACGATTTTGTCTGGCATTACACCAATCTTAGTTGTCGTTGAGCGCCTTGACACTGGTCCAATTTGGTTCAAATGGCTACCCGTCATATTCCCAGCCGTTGCCGCAATCATATCCAGCATTGTGACCTCATTCCCATTTCAGGAAAAATGGATTGAAGCCAACAAAACCGTTGAGCTATTGGAAGCCGAGCAAGAAAAGTTTATCCTTGGCATTACAGAACCCTACCGCTCTTATGACGTGGCCGATACAGCCCAGCGGCAAACCCGGTCAAAGCAGTCGATTGAAAATTTTATCGCCAAGGTTAATAGTATTCACCTGAAACAGATTCAGGAGATGAGTGCTGAAAAAGCAAATCCTGAGCAGCAGCGGCAAGTAGACGCTACCCCTACTTGAATGTCACTGAAATAAGCTGAAAATGACCTGCGCAAATCGCCGAGAGCCTTGATCTGCCGTAGACACTGCCCACCAGTCTTAAATCAGTGCCACTCAACATCAGTTTACAATCACCCCCCTTAACCAACCCACGCCTGCCGATGTGACCTGATTGACTATAAGGCATAAAAGTCGGGAAAAGCCACATTTAAACCTGTCAGCCAAGAGCTTTAGCCCATACATTTATTTGGCTTTTAGTCAATTTCATCAGACCAATCTGACTTGAAGTCGGGTACTTAATGTCTTTATAGGGGAGTTCTCAGTAAATTGAAAGAACAGGTGCTTTTTAAGAGCCTATCCGAACTGCGTGATAGATATTGCCCCCGATAGCATGCTAGGTCTAGTGGTCAGTCAAACATTTATTGACGGGTGAGGCCAGTCTGAAACCTATGACTGATGGTTTCTCTGCAAAGAATTTACCCGTCATTATTTTCTTGACATAGCACTAGATATGATTCAGCAATGGGAGTATGATGCCATTCTGCTCCTGATGCCTCAGATCGATACCGATGTCGCTATCAGGAGTTTGGAGGCTGGAGCCGATGATTGCTTATCTAATTCAACAGCAGGTTAGAGCCGTTGCTCATCCGTTTGCCGTTATTCTCGATACTTTGGTTTATTGCCAGGCTTCTAATATTTGGAGGACCATTGATTATATACTCGCCTACTAGGGTGCTGACAAGCCACCATTGTCTTTACATGTTCCATTTCGTCATCACGGATGGCCACAAACACGTCGTACAGGGTTTCAATGACGGGCCGACGGGTCTCAGGCGGTTGGGACGTCTGAAACTCATCAAACATGTAAAGATCCTCATCCCGGTAGTAGCGGATTGCCACGGGTGGTGCAAGCTGGGCCTTTAGGTCGGCATCCTGTTCTGCCGAGAATTTGGCATACGCAAGTAGTGGTGTGGCTGGAGTACTGCACTACATAGCGTTTTCCATACTGGTGGAGCGCAGCCAAGGGGCTTAAGCCCCTTGTTCAATAGGAGTTAGCAGTGCCTCAGCAGCCTGAAAACGCTGTATTGCATTCCTGAGAAGACGCTTAGGAAAAAATTAAGGAAAAATGAGGGTATTGAATCAGCCCTGATCACTATCGATAGACAGACGACAGTCGCCTGGAAAGTAAACAAGACTTGGGATAAGTCTTCGGTGCCGAGGGACCCAACAATGCAGATACACCCATAACCCATGAGCCAACTGATTCAGCAGACCGTCATCCTTGGAGGGGGCTTTACCGGGCTGTATACGGCCCTTGACCTGAGGCGAAACAACTACCCTCACTCTGTCATTCTGGTGGATAAGGAACCCTGCTTTCGGTTTCGTCCTCTGCTCTACGAGTACTTCAGCGAACAGATGGATGAGCTGCAGGTGATGCCTCGGTTTGAGGATCTGCTCCGGGGCAGTGGGGTGCGCTTTGTGCAGGACACGGTGGATACCATCGATCTCGATGATCGTCAGGTGAAGTTGCAATCGGGCACAACCTGTCCCTACAGCAATTTGGTGATTGCCCTGGGCAGTGTGACCGACTACTTCGGTGTCGAGGGGGCGCAGGACCACGCGATCGCGTTCCGTGACGGCGGTGATGCCATCGCCCTCGACCAGCGCATCCGCTCCTGCATCGACCTGGCGCTTCAGTCCGATGTCCCCGAGCATCGACAGCAGGCGTTAACGTTTGTCGTCATTGGCGGTGGTCCCACGGGGGTAGAGCTATCGGCCACCCTGGCGGATCTACTGCCGAACTGGTACCAGGAGCGGGGCGGCGACCCCCAGGAAGTGCGGGTGGTGCTGCTGCCGAACTCCGCCCACAATCTACAGGCTGGCTTGAAGTGGTTCAACGAAGGAGTCCTGAAGCGCTATCTGGAACCTGCGGAACCGGAAGCTATGGCCAAGTGGATTGCAGGAGCCGTTGTGACAGCGGTCGTTGCCCGTAAAGTCGTCCATGCCCTGGGTAGCGGCGATGACAGCTAATTCTTCCATGTCTGCAAACGACCAAAAGCCCACTCTCACCTACTGGCATGTCTGGACGGATGAGCAATGGATTGCCGCAAAGCCAGGTGACTTTCTCGACCGGTGACAAAGCAGCGTCTAACTTTGTTTGTAGTGGCAATGGTGGGAACAGTGGTTTTCGCCTGGTTCACGGTGCCCGCAACGATCATTCCGCCAGCCGCCCCTCAGAATCCTGTAACCGTCCATGTGGAAGAGTTTGGCTTTCACGCCCGGTTGCTGCTGCCCGAGGGCAATCGCTGGCTGCAATACGGCTTTGGTGACTGGGACTACTACGCCCGCCGGGAGCAGACGCTACTCAATGGTGTGCTGGCCCTGCTGTGGCCCACCCCTGGTGCCCTGGGACGGGGAGATGTCGATTCTGTGGACAGGTTTCAAGCTGATTCTGAATCTGCAGGGGGACAGTTACTCAGCTTTGAGGTCTCCGGCACTCAGGTCAATCAGCTGAAACATTCGCTCCACACCCGCTTTGAACAGCAAATTCCTGAAGGACAGGTGTACAACCGGGTCAACAATCTCAGTTTAGTGAGAGATGACCAGTCTTACTCAGTTCTCCACAATAGCAACCATGAGCTGGCTGAGTGGCTGAAGGTTCTGGATTGTCAGGTCAAGAGTCTGGGATTCTGGACCGCCTTTCGCCTGGCTGAAACCGACGGATGAAGGCACGATTTCACCCCTTCTATGACTGAAACTCAACTCCCCATCGACTTTCTCCACTGGGGGCTGGCTCTGTTACCCCTGATTGTGCTGCTGGTGTTGCTCGTACCCCTGCAGTGGACGGCTCCCAGGGCGGCCCCGGTTGGCATGGTGACGGCTGCCATCATTGCTTTCCTGGCCTTTCGCACTCCCTGGAATACCCTGGCCATTGCCAGCGCTCGGGGTATCTGGGATGCCATTTTTATCCTGTACGTGATCTGGCCCGCTCTGCTGCTGTATCGCATTACCGACCGGGCTGGGGCCTTTGCGGCCCTGCGACGGGGAATTCGTCAGTACAGCCGCAACGAGCTGTTTCTGGTGCTGGCCTTTGGTTGGGTATTTGCATCCTTCCTGCAGGGAATTACCGGGTTTGGAGCTCCCGTGGCGGTGGTGGCACCACTCCTGGTGGCCCTGGGGCTGCGCCCGGTCTACGCCGTCGCCGTGCCGTTGATTGGTCATGCCTGGGCTAACATGTTCGGCACCCTGGCGGTGTGCTGGTTAGCCACTCTGCAGGTGGTTGATTTACAGAACCCGACTGCCACTGCTTTAGAAACCGCCCTGCTGCTGTGGGTACCCAACCTGACAGCAGGCTTCACCATCGCCTGGATGTATGGCCGCAGGGCAGCGCTGCGCCAGAGCTGGCCCATGGTGCTGATTATTTCGCTGATTCACGGGGGGCTACAGTTTGGGTTGATGTTCTGGAACCCCATTCTCTCGACCCTGCTGGCGGTGACGGCGGCCTTGATGGCCCTTTATCCCCTGTCGACCTGGAATCGTTACTCAGAACCTGCTGCCGGTATAGAACAATCCCCCATGATGCGCTCGGATCGCACCCCACCCGGGGCAAAAGCAGAAGCACCCTCCGACGAGCCCAAACCCGTGATGGATCTACGGATGGCCCTGGTTCCTTATGTCATTCTCGCGGTGCTGGCGGTGCTGGTGCTGGTGGTTGACCCGGTGGAAGCCACCCTGGAGCAGGTGCAGATTGGGGTGCCGTTACCGGCTGCGACCACCGGATACGGTGTCAGTAACGCCGCCCAAGATCCTTACGACCCGATTTCCCTGCTGACGCACCCCGGTGCCTTTTTGCTGGCGGCCTCGGTGGTCACCTGGCTGGTGTATCGGTGGAAGGGCTATTACCGTCGCTGGGCTCAGCGGACGGAGGTGGAAGGGTTGTGGTCGGCCCTGGTGGGAGATGCGGTGCCAGCGTCCCTGGCGGTGTTGGCCTTTCTGGTAATGAGCGGCATTCTGGACTATTCCGGCCAGACGGAGGTGCTGGCGCTGGGCATCAGTGAGGTAGCCCCGCCCCTGGTCTACGCCTTTGCCGCCAACTTTATCGGCGTGCTGGGGGCCTTCATGACCTCCAGCAATACGGCGTCTAACGTGTTGTTTGCACCGTTGCAGCTCACCGTAGCCAACGCGGAAGGGCTGTCTGAGGCCAGCATCATTGCCGCCCAGGGGACGGGTGGGGCCGTTGGCAATGCGATCGCTCCTGCCAACGTAGTGCTCGGTACTGGCACCGCTGGCATTGTCGGCTGTGAAGGGGCCGTCATCAAGCGGACAATTTTCTGGACCCTGGGGGTTTCGGTGATTGTGGGTGGATTTACCCTCCTACTCAACGCCCTGATGTTGTTCCAGGAGGTCGCCTGACCATGCCCATTAATGCCCTGAAGCCGTAAGCCTTGAGCCGCATTTATGCCACGCCGAAAAATTGCCAGTCTCTCTGACTGTGCTGCCCATGCGCCGGGGAGAAACCTGGAGCCGTTTCTTGATTCCGGCCCTGTTTATCATCTTCTATCTTCCAACGCTGCTCGTGACCCTTGAGGTACAGAATCGGACCTCAGCCTCTACCCCGTGGTACGGCAATGCCGCTGCCTGTATAACGGTAATACTTGGCTTTGTACTGGATGCCCCCTGGCGACAGGGTTAACAGCCACCTCCCTACTGGCCCACCCATCCACCCCTCACCCCTCACCCTCTCCACCCTGCTCCCCTTCCTCAAGCTGCAGCAGCACCTCATCATGCACCTCGCGGGTCATGGGATAAAAGTAAGTCAACACCAGCCCGGCCAGTAAAACCACGGCTGGCAATGGACCGACCACCCAGCGAATGGCCTGTAGAGCCGATTCGGGCTGCTCGGGCGGGGGCTGCCCTGCCGTTCTTTCTACAAACCCGTAAAACTCCAGAACCTGACCCACAATAAACAGCCCCAGCCCCAGGCTGACCTTTTGCAGCAGAATCATAAAGGAGTAAAAGACACCTTCCCGTCGCTGCCCGGTTCTGAGCTCGTCCAGATCCACCACGTCAGGCAACATCGACCAGGGAATCAGGTGGGCCACGGCGACTCCAAACCCTGCAACAGCAGCCAACCCATACAACAATCCCACCTGATTCCGATTGAGAAAAAACAGGCCAATCTGCGCCCCAATCCAGGCCACCATGCCCAGGCCGTAGGTGACCTTCTTACCGACGCGATCGCTAACGCGGCTCCAGACAAACAGCATGACCACCGCCACCGACTGCACCACCAGAGCCACGGGGAAATAATCGTCCTGCTGCATCCAGTTGACCACAAAGTAGGGCAGGATAGACGCCGTCAGCTGAAAGGCCAGCCAGGAAAACAGGTAAATTCCAATCACGAACAGGAAGGGGCGGTTCTGCCAAACCACCTTAAACTGTTGCTTCAGGTCAAGGTCCTCGGTGGTCTGCTCGGGGTAGCGCTCCTCCGTGCCCCAAACGCAAATATAAATGGGAATGACCGATATAACAGCGCAGATGGCCCCCAGGGTCATGTACTGCAGTCGCTGTTGCTCGGGGGCGTTAAAGAGCTGCTCCAGGCCAGAGCCCAGGGCCAGTGCCAGAATGCTGCCGCCGATGGAAAAGGCAAAGCGATAGCTGTTGAGGTTGGTGCGCTCGTCGTAGTCCTGGGTGAGTTCAGGGGTGAGGGCTGTGTAGGGCAAATTGACGGCTGTGTAGGCGGTGTCGAACAGCACAAACATCAGGCTGTAGTAGACCACCAGCCAGATCTCGTTGGTTTCGGGATTGGAGCTGAACTGGGGCACAATCCACAGCAGGAAAAAGGTCACCCCAAAGGGAATTGAGCCAAACAGCATCCAGGTGTGGCGACGGCCCCAGCGAAACCGGGTGCGATCGCTTAACACTCCCACTAATGGATCATTCACTGCATCCCAGATGCGCCCCACCAGCAACACAAACCCCGCCCAGCCCGGACTTAACCCTGCCACATTGGTCAGAAAAACCAGGAAAACAAACGACTCAATCGTTGCGGTAATGCCCGCTCCCATATCTCCGGCCCCGTAGGACAGTTTAGTTTTCAGGGATAATTTTCTCTGTTTTTCAGATTTAGATTGAGCCAACAGTCGTATTCCCTAGATTACCTATACATCCTGTTTTTTGTAAAACTTATCCCTATCGCCAGGCCAAAAATCGGGGCAGTCTTTTGCGTCTATCTTATTCACATTGTTGGGATGAACAGCACATTTAATGTATGGATTTTTGTTGAAAAACCGACACTTTGAGCAGGCGGCATGATGCTTGAAACGAGGACTTTCCAAACGGTACTGACCCTCTTTGCGAGATTGCAGGCGCTTGATCACGAAAAACACGAGTGCATAGACAGACAACCCCATAAGCAACAGGACTGTGCCATCGCCGTAGTTTTTGGAGGTAGGCTTTGCCTTGGTCTGCGATTCTGGCTGGGGGGGAAGCTGCACCAAAAGCTGTTCCGGTAACCCTTGACTACTGCCACCTCCTGTTGAATCAAGCCAGCGGATCGGAGCTTTCATAGGACAAGTTTCTCTCGTTTCGGCTTTACAGTGTTAGTGCAGCTTAGGAGAACTCTCGGAAAGAAAATACCCCCGAGTAGGGGCGCAGGGCCTGCGCCCTTGGTGAGTGCCTGATAAAGTGGGTAATTTTGTTGCAAGAGATCTCCTTAGGACGGGTTCGATAGCCTTTCTTGCGGAGTTAGCATGTTGGGCACCGAACCAGCCCGGAGCAATCACAACCATCACCCTTGGTCTGCGGCAGAAAGTTGGTCGAACCGTTCCTTGAGGGGACGGTTCTGGCGAGCTACCACATCGCCGAAGGTGCGCTGGCGCTGCAGCCAGTTGGCAATGTCAGTGGCAGAGAGGATGCCTTCCAGGTGGTGGTCGGTAGTCACCAACAACCGGCGGGTGCGGTTGTCCTGCATTTGCTCCAGTACTGAAGACATATCCTGATCAGGATGAGCCGTAATACCCGATTCGATAGGAATCATAATGTTGCTGACGGTGCGCTGCTGCCAGTCCTGGCGGGGAGTCTGCTTCACCTGATCCAGCGTCACCAGACCGATAGGATGCCCGTCTGATTCGACGGGAAAAGATTGGTAATTGCGGTTAAACAGGTAGTTGTCCAGAAACTCTTGCAGATTCAAGTCCGCAGGTACGGTTTCGGGGTTATAGGTCATCACTTCATCTACCCGAGTGCCCTCTAGCATCATGCGCACCACCAGATCCTGATAGCTGGACTGGGCCGCATTGTTAAGAAACCAGCCGATGAGAATAAACCAGAGACCGCCAATGAAGTTGGGAGTCGGGCTGAACAACTGCAGAAAGCCCAGGGCAATCAGGCCGAAGCCGAGCATCTGGCCTCCCCTGGAAGCAATGCGAGTTGCTCGCTTCAGATTGCCGGTAGCTCGCCAAATAATGGAGCGAAACAGCCGTCCGCCATCCAGGGGAAAGCCAGGCAGCAGGTTGAACACCGCCAGCAAGGTATTGACCCAGGCCAGGTAGGCGGCAACGGCGACAACCGGCGTGCTGAGACCGGCGGAACGGCCAAAGTACCATACCAGTGCGGCAATGCCAGCCAGTACCAGGCTGGTCAGGGGGCCAATGCCAGCCACCTGAAACTCATCCCCAGGAGTTTCGGCATCCATGCGGGTTTGGGAAACCCCGCCAAAGGCAAATAGGGTAATGCCCTGCACGGGGATGCCCTTGGTGCGAGCCACCACCGAGTGGGACAGCTCATGGATCAGAATGGAGGTGAAAAAGAGCAGGGAGCCGATGGTGCCCATCAAAAAGTAGGTGCCGCCAGCCAGACCTGGATAGTTAAAGGGGAAGAGATTGGCGGACAGGGTCCACAGCACCAGGACGAAAATCAGCAGCCAGGATAGGTCGATACGGATGTCGAATCCCAGGATAGAGCCGAGTTTGAAGCCTCGCATTGAGTAGATTCCTTGTAACAACTTTTGGGAAGGGGGAGTAACGTAGGATGGGCAAAGGGCCTGAGCCCGTGCCCATCACAAATGGAATGTTTATAAGAAAGACCCGAATTTATCGCGATTGAAGCTCTGATGGGCACGCTTTGCTTTGCCCATCCTACGCAGGTAAAATTGCCCTTAAGCCGGGATCAGCTGATGGGTTTTCTCTTCGAGGGACTGCATCAGCTCGTCGTAGGGGTCGGCAAACTTCTGGATACCTTCCTCGATCAACTCGTCCATGACCTGAGCCAGGTTGATCTGGATATCGGGATCCCTGAGGCTGTTAAGGGTGGTGCGGGCTTTTTCCACCTCTTCTTCCACCCGATTGGGGCCAGGGTGGGCATGATCCAAAGTCGCCTCAATGGTCTTCGGCGGCAGAGTGTTGATGGTGTTGGGACCAATCAGCGCATCGACATACATGACATCGCTGTAGTCGGGGTCTTTGGTGCTGGTGCTGGCCCAGAGCACTCGCTGCACCTGGGCACCCTTGGCGGCCAGAGCTTTCCAGCGGTCGGTGGCGAGGATTTCTTTGAACTTCTGGTAGGCAACTTTGGCGTTGGCAATGGCAACCGTCCCCTTCAGCTCCTGCAGCCGCGCCTCTTCGTTCAGGGTTTCGGTGCCAATGGTCTTGAGCCGTTCCCCAATGCGCTGGTCCACTTTGACGTTAATACGGCTGAGGAAGAAGCTGGCCACCGAGGCGAGATCGTCTACAGACTCGCCTTTCTCCGCCCGTTCTTCTAACCCTTCGATATAGGCCCAGGCCGCCTGCTCATACATTGCGAGGGAGAACAGCAGGGTAACGTTAACGTTGATCCCTTCTGCGATGCATTGCCGAATGGCGGGAATTCCCTCTTTCGTGCCGGGAATTTTGATCAACACATTGTCCCGATCCACCGCATTGAAGTAGCGCTTGGCTTCCTTAACGCTGGCTTTCGTATCCCGCGCCATGGCCGGGGGTAGCTCAATGCTGACGAAGCCATCCATGCCGTCGGATTCGTCATACACCGGACGCAGAATGTCACAGGCGTTCTGAATATCCTTAAAAATCAGCGCTTCGTAAATGTCCTGCAGGGACTGGTTCGCTTCCGCAGCCAGCTTAATGTCGGCATCGTATTTGTCGCTGCCCATCACCGCCTCAGAGAAAGTCTTGGGGTTGGAGGTAATGCCGCGAATACCGTCCTGCTCGACCTTGCGCTTCAGCTCACCGGACTCAATCAGCTCCCGATCGAGGTAATCCATCCAGATGCTCTGTCCGTATTCTTTGATCTGGTCAATGGTGTTCTTGGCCATAGTGTCTCCTGGGTTTGCGTCGTGTATTTGGGTGTGTTGAGAAGAGTGAAGGGTGGATGGGTGTCGGTATCGGGTGTCGGGTATTGGGTGATGGAGGCGTAGGGTGGGCACTGCCCACCATCTCAATAGGTTGGGCAAAACGGGATATGTACCCTCGTCAAACCATTGCCTTGCTTCGCCTGTTCCCTGGGTGAAATGGAGGGGAACCCAACATCAACTTCTATCGGTTGGATACTTTCTCTATTCCAAACTTCTTTTGAACTGTTGGGTTCTGCTGGCCGCCACCCAACCTACGGGGTCAAGGACAGCCAATTACCACCCCCTGGGGATTGCGCTGTCCCGCCAGGGCTTCCTGTTCTTCGCTTGACAGCAGATCATCGCGGGAAATGCCCAAAATTCGGGAGGTCTCCAACAAAGCATGGGCCCAGGTGGAGCGGTTAATATACAGCAGCCCCTCGTGGTCCAGGGTGCCGCCCTGGTTAATAAAGCCCAGGGTGGCGACTCGGTTGCAGTCCTGCAGCAGGGGCTTGAGGGTGCCCATCATCGGCTCGGGCCGGGTATGGGTAAGGAAAAGGCGAGCGGGTACTGACTTGGGATACAACTCCTCCACCAGTTGACCGGTGGCGGCGTGCTCCATTTCGCCAGCATCCCTGGGCAGGCGGAAGCGCCCCGGCTCCATCATGTATACGACGGAGTGGGGAATGTCCCGTTCCGAGAGGCGCACGGAGGCTTTGAGGACTTCCACCAGCTGGTAGGAGCCGATGGCGGTGAGGACGAGCTGCTGTTCTGCAATGCGATGCCCGGCCCAGTCGAGGCCCATGGCTCCCTGCTCGTAAAGCGTTTCGGCATCCTCAGGGGTGAACAGGTTGGGGATTTTGTCGCGCTTGGTTACCACCACAGACCAGATTTGTTCGTGGGTCTGGTACAGCCGCTGCATCATCAAGGCCGTAGCATTGTAGTCCGGGGGAAACAGCACCCGCGAAATGTCCGACGGCTCGGCCAACATCGCCTCTGCCATTACCGGGTCCTGATGGGACTGCTCATTTTTGCCGTTCTCCCAGGCGTGAGAGGTAAGAAACAGGGGCATCGACAGCCAGCGTAGCTTCTGTCCCAGGGACTTTTGATGCTTGGCGAAAATGATTTCCTGGCGCATGACGCCGTGCATCTTGGCCCCAAAGGCTTCATAGGTCGCCACCAGGTTGATGCCGCCTTTGTTAGCCAGGGCTGCAGCGCAGACGGCTTCCTCATTCAGGGCGGTGATCACGTCACCGTAGACATCCTCGGGCACCCCGTCTTCCGGATCAGTGACGCGGAACTTCAGGTGCTGGAGGGTCTTTTTAAGACGGTTGGACTTCATCTCGTCGGGATTGCCGACCCGGGGACGCAGGTGGGGATTAGCCTGCACCGTCGCCACAAACATGTCGTCTACGGCAGCCATGGGCTTCAGCAGCGACCAGGTACTCATGTCCGCGCGGTTTTCAGGAATGTCCTGGTATTCAGGGGTGGCAACTTCCTTGAGAGTGACACGACGATTGGCGATGGGATGGTCTTTTTCCTTCGGTCGCCCATCGGCCTGGTGAGTCTGCAATCGGCTGATGGCTTCCCGCATTTCCTGGGGCGGTACCCAGAGCTTACGGGTCCACTGGTTGAACAGCTTCACCATCTCCATATCTTTGCGAGGGCTGGTATCCAGGGGCAGGTCGTGGGCCAGGTTGGTACCGGCGTTGACGAAGCCTGCGCCCTTCTGAGCCACAGCAATGCCGTAGGGAATCGCCACCGGATAGCGGTCTTCCCCCTGCTCAACGGCGGTGCCTGCCGCCTGGAGGCGCTGCTCCATCTCGAAAATCAGCCAGACAAAGGCGGCGGGGTCGGTGCCGTCGATGACGATAGGGTCGAAGCTGTTCAGTTCCAGGTGGCGCACCAGCCAGTCGGTGCCGCCCTTCATGGCCATGGTGCTGCGCTGGTCGATGCGGCGACCGTTGTTGATCATGATGGGCAGAATGTCGCCGCAGTCCTGCTTGCGCCACCAACGGGGAGCCCAATCGCTGCCGCGCTGTTCTTCAAAGGCCCCGTCGCTGAGGAAGGTGACCAGGCTTTCGCCGGGTAGGGGCATGTGCATGTACTGAAGCTGCACGAAGCCCAGGTAGCCGCCTTCGGCCATACCCCCGGCGGTGTGGGGGTTGACGTGGCTGCCGAGGGGCGAATCTTGCTTACCCTGGTCGGTGAGTTTGTAGGAGTAAAAATCTTGCGCGTAGCGGCTCAGCCCCTCGTCGGTGAGGCTGTAGCGTTCGGAGTGGTAGGGCAGCAGATTGCCCAGCAGCAGGTTGAGGGAGTCGATGGCGGAGACGCAGTGGCCCTGGCCCATAATCCAGCTGCGGGTGCGGTGGGCAATGGCATTAGCGGCCATGTATCCGGCATAGGCCGGAATCATATTCAGCGAGCCGCCGGTATGGCCTTCGGGCTTTTCCTTAAAGTCTTCGGGGGCCAGGTCGCGTCCATCCAGATAGACGTTACGGGCGTAGACCTCGTTCACCACCAGCCACATGCCAGCGCTGGCCACCCGGTCCAGAGCACTCAGCAGCTCAAAGAAATTGTCGCGGCCAATGCCAACCCCATCGTCGGAAGCACTGCCGCCGCTGGTGATTTGCTCGGCCAGTAGAAACACTCGGGCCTGGGTTTCGGTATTGTGGCTGATTTGTCCGTAACCTACGGCCCAGCACTCTGCAGCGGCATGCTTGTCGCGGTAATGGTCAACCCAATCAGCCTGGCGTAGGGCGGTTGCACTTTTGGTCTGTGTCATAGCGAATGCTCTAGATGCTCCGGTGCGACATGGCAATACCACTTTTAGGGTGACGCCGCAGCGCCATCATGCAACCCATCATTAGGAGAGACTTACAGGGTTATGACCTCTTCCCATCGTCAGATACCGGATGTGGGAATTACGATGGGAAGGCCATGCCCCTTTTGGTAGACGCCTCTGAGTCCCTTGGGATCTACCCTGTCACCATCGACTCATAACACGCTTTGCAAGGTAGGAGGTCTGGCTATGCAACTTCAATGTCCCGCTCTGCTTGAAGGCAATGAAATGCCGAGGAAATATACCTGTGATGGAGACAACATCTCGCCGCCGCTGACCTGGCAAGATCCCCCCAACGGCACTCGCACCTTTGCCCTGATTGTGGAAGACCCCGACGCTCCCGATACCGTCTTTACCCACTGGTTGGTGTACGACATGCCGGTGGAACGGCAGGAACTTCCAGAAGGGGTGGATGGTCATCCTGAACTGCCCAGTGGAGGCAAGCAGGGGCAGAACGATTTTGGCGAAACTGGCTTCGGTGGTCCCTGCCCGCCCCAGGGGATGCACCGCTATGTCTTCCGCCTGTTTGCCCTGGACCAAACCCTGGAGATGGCTCCTGGCTCAAACAAGGGAGACCTGCTGCAGCTGATGCAAGGCCACATTCTGGAAACTGCCGAAATTACCAGTACCTACACTCGCCAGGGGGGTAAGCGACAAAGACCCCACCCTCATCAGGGTGCATCTTGTGCACCCGCAGACCTAGATAAGGAGTGTAAAAGGCAGTCGCGAGCAGAGCGATTTGAACCACCGGATAAAGTTTTGAAACCAGGTTTTTATCCATTCAGGCAAAAATAAAGGCACGGCATAAGCCTCGCTGGAAGTCTACATTCGGAGTCGAGCAAAAAGTTGGCTGAGATCCTGCCATTACCTTCAAATTATGCTCAGTATTTCTGCATCTTTCAGGAGTAATAAATAAGTTTACTTGTAGGATTTATTTACAATTTTGCGGCTCACTTTCCGAGTTCAGCTTACTCCGAGGACTGATCGTCACTCTTGCTTTTGCTCCTTTAAGATAACACCACGAAAACCCCCAAATAATGGATAACTTCCGTCTAAACTAAGTTGATTTTTTATGGCAGCATCCCTTTCCACTGAAACTCTCGATCAAACCTGGCACCACCTTTCTGAACAGGAGACGGCGGAACATTTGCACAGTGACCTTGATGCAGGTCTGACCGCCGGGGAAGTCAGCCACCGCCAGGAAACATTTGGCCCCAACCAACTCACCCCCGACACCGGCACCAGCCCCTGGATGCGGTTTCTGCAGCAGTTCAACCAGCCGCTGCTCTACATCTTGCTGGTGGCTGGGGCCATTACCCTGCTGCTGCAGGACTGGATTGATGCCGGGGTGATCTTTGCCGTGGTGTTGATTAACGCCATCGTCGGCTACATCCAGGAAGCCAAGGCGGAACATGCCATGGAAGCCCTGGCCCAATCCATCGTCACGGAAGCCACCGTCATTCGCGATCGCAAACAACAGCAGCTACCCGCTGACCAGCTGGTGCCGGGGGACCTGGTGCGCCTGGAAGCGGGGGACAAAGTACCCGCCGACCTGCGCCTGATTGAGGCCAAAAACCTGCATATTGATGAGTCGGCCTTAACCGGGGAATCGGTGCCCGTAGACAAAACCACCGAGCCCCTCAATGCCGAGACCCAACTGGCCGACCGCACCAATCTGGCCTTTGCGGGCACCATCGCCACCTCTGGCCAGGGACGCGGCATCGTGATTGCCATTGGGGAAGCCACCGAAACCGGGCAAATCTCCGAAATGGTGCAGCAGAGCACTACCCTCACCACCCCTCTGATCCGCAAAATCGAGCGGTTTAGCTGGCGGCTACTTTACGTCATTCTGGGGCTGGCGGCCCTCGCCTTTGCCGTTGGTTTGGGGCGAGGGGAATCGTGGATTGAGATGTTTCAAATGGCGGTGGCCCTGGCGGTCAGCGGCATTCCGGAAGCACTGCCGCCCCTGGTGACGGTTATTCTAGCCATTGGCGTTTCCCGCATGGCCGAGCGCCACGCCATCATCCGCAAGCTGCCAGCGGTGGAGACCCTGGGCAGCGCCACGGTGATCTGCTCTGACAAAACCGGCACCCTCACCGAAAACCAGATGACGGTAGAGCAAATCTACGCTGGAGGACAGCGCTACAGCGTCAGCGGCACCGGCTACAGCACCGAGGGAAAGGTTTTACAGGACGACCAGCCCGTGGAACTGGACCAGGCACCAGATCTGCAGGATTGTTTGCAATGTGGCGTACTCTGCAATGACTCGTCCCTGACGGAAGAAGACGGTCACCCTGCCATCGACGGCGACCCTACGGAGGGAGCCCTGATGGTGGTGGCTCATAAAGTCGGATTGCGGCGGGAAGAGCTGGAGCAAACCTATTCCCGGCAGGATGTGATTCCCTTCGAGTCAGAACATCAGTACATGGCCACCCTCAACCAGGGCGAGGAGGGACGGGTTATCTACGTCAAAGGTTCAACGGAAGCGATTTTGAGCCGCTGTGACCAGGCCCAGAATGCCCAGGGAGGATCCACTGACCTGAACCGTGACAAAGTTGAACAGGTTGCAGAATCCTTTGCGGAGAAAGGGCTACGGGTGCTCGCCTTTGCCAAAAAATCAGGGAATTCCGATACCCTGGAGCGGCAGGATGTCGAGTCGGGCCTGACCTTTCTGGGCCTGCAGGGGATGATCGACCCGCCCCGCCAAGAGGCCATCCAGGCGGTGGAGGCCTGCCAGAAGGCGGGCATTCAGGTGAAGATGGTGACGGGAGACCATCGGGTGACGGCAAGCGCCATCGCCACCCTGATGCACCTGAGCCAGCAGGACCATGCCCTCGCGCTTTCCGGCAAAGATCTCAGCGACCGGGACGACGAAGCCCTGAAAAATGCCGTGGAAGATACGGCAGTCTTTGCCCGCGTTGCCCCCGAGCAAAAGCTGCGGCTGATCAAGGCCCTCCAGTCCAAAGGCCATGTGGTTGCCATGACGGGCGACGGGGTGAACGACGCCCCCGCCCTGAAACAGGCCGACATCGGTATCGCCATGGGGGAGATGGGCACCGAAGTGGCCAAAGAAGCCTCCGACATTATTCTCACCGACGACAACTTTGCCTCCATTGAAGCGGCGGTGGAAGAGGGACGTAACGTTTATTTAAACCTGAAGAAGGTCATTGCCTTTATGCTACCGGTCAACGGCGGCGAACTGCTGACCATCCTGGCCAGTGTGATGCTGGGGACGGCGCTGCCGATCCTGCCGCTGCAAATTCTCTGGGTGAATATGGTCAGCTCCAGTTCCCTTTCCATCCCTCTGGCCTTTGAGCCTAAACCGGATGGAGTGATGCAGAAACCGCCCCGTCCTCCCAACCAACCGTTACTGACGGGGGATATTCTGTGGCGCATTGGCATCATTTCCCTGTTTAACTGGGCCGTGACCTTCACCATGTTTGAATGGATGCAGGGACGCACGGAGGAAACCGCCCTGGCCCGCACCATGGCGGTACAAACTCTAGTCGCCGCCGAGTTGTTCTACCTGCTCTGCATCAGTCAGTTCATCCCCTCCCTGTGGAACAAAGTGCGCGGCCAGGGTGAAACGCTGGCCTATGCTCCCGTCGTCGGCATCGCTGTTTTGGTGATTCTGCAAATCCTGTTCAGTCAGTTAGGCATTTTCAATCACCTGTTCAATACCGTGCCCCTGGGCTGGACCCAGTGGCTGATGTGTCTGGGAACAGGGCTGCCGGTGATTGTGTTTGCCCTGCTGCTGCGGTGGCAGAAGCCTTTGAAGTGACGAATTATCTTTTATCCTAAAGATTTAGAGAATAGGGGCTGTTCTATGGCCAGTAAACGTAGCGAGAAACCTCAGCGCTTGGGCAAACTTCCGCCCCAGCACAAATTTTTTCTCAATCCTTATACGGATGCTCGGTTTACCCGTTGCCCAAAGTGCGATCGCCCAACCAAATTACGTAAAAGACCGCTCCTGGTTCTAATGAAACCAGCCAAGGCATTAAGCATTAACAAAACCTGCCGCTATTGCCCCAACTGCGATCTGCTGATTACCCATCAGGATGAATTGGAAAAGCTGCTGGACCAAGTGCGATCTCAATACTTCCCGGATTTTGTCTGGGAGGACTATCTGGTTGTCGGCACCCTAGAGCGCAAGCTCTGGAAGGAAGGGACATCCTCCCTGGAGAAGCTTTTTGGGGCGTTGCACGACTTTAAGCAGCATATGCAGTTCGAGCCTGCCCGCTATGGGTGGGTAAAGTAGCAATAATTGGATGTGCAGATCAATCGGCTCTTCCGGATCCAAGGTGGTAATTGTATAATGGGTTACAAGTCAAGGGTGCTGGCATTATGGACTTCCACATAAGATACGTTGCTCAATTTTCCTCATGCAACAGTCGAGCAGTGCGTTCAGGAATCCGGAGATGTATTTCTGACATCGCGATTACTCAACGATGCAGCCGATTGTCCTGATTGTGGACAATCGAGTGGAGAATTACACCAGAGTCGGCCCGTCTTAGTACGTGATTTATCTATTTTTGGGCAAGCCACTCACTTAAAAATTCCGCGACGGCAGTTTTATTGTCGTTCTTGCCAACGATATTTTACGGAATTACTCCCGTATGTAGACAAAGGGCGGCAGTATACCTGTCGATACGAAGAGTATATTTATCAGCAAGTACAACTGACTACGATTGAGCAGGTCAGTCGGGTAGAAGGCTTAACCTATGATCGAGTTGAAGGTATTTTGGCTCTTCCGGCATAGACATGGGAAAGAACAGATCCTGAATATTTTTGAATCTGGAGAAAATTTTGCCGAAGTTGTCGCCCTAGATGGCAAACCTTTTCCGGCATCTGCTGCTGCACTTGAGCTTTCAGAGTTGCTCTATTTTCCCCGACAGGAATGCTTGAACTTATTACGGCAATACCCTGATATTGCCATCAATATGCTAATTAGTCTGTCGAAACATTCTCGTCATTTGGTGGGTGTTATTGAAGATTTGTCCTTTAAGGATGTACCGCAGCGTCTAGCGGAATATCTGCTGAATTTGGCCGATCGGACTTCTGACGTGATTACGTTAGATCTCACCAAAGGTCAGCTTGCAGCCATGCTAGGGACAATTCCTGCGACGCTGTCTAGAGCGTTTTATCGCCTCAGTCAGGAAGGCATGATTGCAGTGCAGGGTTCACAAATCGAATTGCTGAATCGCGATCGCCTGCACAGCTTAAGTCAAATGCTAGAGCAGGAAGATAATGGAACTTCGTGACCTTTGATCATCGGTTTGGTCGTAGTCCTGATTTATCGAGAATATGAGGAACGCCGTTGCCGCAACAGTTGTGTCACCAGAGCTAAAATCGGTAGCTCTAATAGGGGACCCATGACCAAAGTTAAGGCAATGAGGGGACGATCGCTAAAGGCGGTCGCTGCCACCGCCAGGGCAACGGGGGAATTCCGCGCCAGCGTCGTGCAGGTCAAGCAAGCAACCTCTGGATAGGCCAGTTTCAAGGCTCGTCCAACCTGCTGGGCCAGGACGAAGGTGATGATAAAAAACAAGCCGATTGGCACCAGTAATCGCAGCAACAGGTCTGGACGTTGGATCAGCGTTGCCCCCTCAGCAGCAAAGATAGCGGCGATCGCCAGGTTGAGACAGAGGAGTTGAGCGATCGCCACCCTCGGCAAATGCTCCGCTAACCAGGCGTTTCCCCGCCATCGCATCAGGAAGACCCGTGAAAGCAAAGTATCTGTATGCCATGGATGTCATCTTTATCCCTTAGGCTAAAAAACTATGGCGTCGATGCGACCAATCAATGGCTGACCGCGATCTCTTCTCTGGGCTAATTCGCCTTCATATTCTTCACCATGCCGTCCATGAGCCGATTTTTGGGCTGGGCATTATCGAAGAACTGGAGCGGCATGGCTATAAGCTAAGCCCAGGAACCCTTTATCCCATCCTGCATGGTCTGGAGCGCAAAGGATATCTAACCTCCTACGAAGAACGCTCGGGGCGGCAGTCTCGAAAGTTTTATCAGGCTACTGCTGAAGGAAAAGCGGCCTTAGAGGACGCCAAAGAGAAAGTCCGGGAGCTGTTTGGTGAGCTGTTTGAGGATGAAGCTTAAAGTGACATCTTGAGGCGTAATCCCTATCTGGGAATGTGTTCTGGGTTATAGTCATTCGATAACGAAATGCGATACTCTCACTTTGTTTTCTACGCTTTAAGCCCTTAAGTTATGGATGCTCCAGAGTCTAAGGAACCCGTGAGCCAGCCTGAACAGGAGCACTCATCCCCTGCAACGCTCAGTCCCCATCAACAGCAACAGCGATTGAAAGAGCTGGCAGCAGTGTTCTTTCGGCTGGGGTGCATTGCCTTTGGCGGCCCGGCAGCCCACATCGCCATGATGGATGATGAGGTGGTGAAGCGGCGACAGTGGATGAGTCGGGAGCAATTGTTGGACTTGATCGGGGTAACGAACTTGCTCCCCGGTCCCAACTCGACGGAATTGGCGATTCATATCGGCTATGAGCGAGCGGGCTGGAAGGGGCTTTTCGTGGCGGGAAGCTGTTTCATCCTGCCTGCGATGACGATTGTCTGGATTCTTGCCGCCCTCTATGCCCGCTACCAAACCGTGCCTCAGGTGGAGTGGCTGCTGTACGGCATCAAGCCGGTGATTATCGCCATCATTTTGCAGGCGCTCTTCAAGCTGGGCAAAAAGGCGATTAAGGATGCGCCGACGGCCATCGCCGCCATTGGCGTCATCGTGGCCTACTTTTTGAATGTGAACGAAATTCTACTGCTGCTGATCGCCGGTCTGGTGGTGATGCTAATTAATAACCTCAGACAGGGCGGTACGGCGGCTCTGCTCCTGCCGCTTTCGGGGACGCTGGCCCAAACTAGCGGTACGGCAGCGGCATCGACAGTGGCCGGGCCAAGCGGGATTCAGGTGTTTCTCTTCTTTCTCAAGATTGGCTCGGTGCTTTACGGTAGTGGCTACGTGTTGCTGGCTTTTTTGCAACGGGATCTGGTGGAACGCCTGGGCTGGCTGACCTCTCAGGAACTGCTGGATGCGATCGCCATCGGCCAGTTCACCCCTGGCCCGGTCTTCACCACTGCAACGTTTGTGGGTTACCTGCTGGCGGGCAATGTGGGGGCGATCGCGGGGACTGTGGGAATTTTCCTGCCGGCATTTTTGCTGGTGGGCATCGTCAATCCCTGGGTACCTGCATTGCGTCGATCGCGCTGGTTCGGGGCGTTTTTGGATGGCGTCAATGCGGCCTCGCTAGGGTTGATGGCAGGGGTGGTCTTTACCCTGGGGCGCACCGCGTTGGTGGACTGGGTGACGATTTTATTGGCGGTGCTGGGGGCGATCTCGGTCTTTCGATTCAACGTCAATTCGGCCTGGATTGTGTTAGCGGGAGGCATTGTGGGGTTTGTTGCTCAGCAATTCCTCCCCTAGGGTTACATGGATTATTGAGCTGTTGCAGGATTGACGATACCAGTTGTGGTTCTGCCTGACCTGTCAAACTTTGAACTCCCTCAAGATTCCAGCCAGAAGTTTTCCTACTGTGCCTAACAGAAAAGGCCGACATTCAATTATTCTGTATAATAATTGAATAAATTTGTGAAAGGCACCTCAAATGGCTAAAACAAATCGCAAACGGCAATTGCTAGAGCAGTTAGCCACTCTGGCCAAAGCCCTGGGGCATGAGTACCGTCTGGAGCTGTTGGAGTTGATTGCCCAGGGCGATCGCAGCGTTGAGAGCCTGACCCAACTGATGGACTTACCCATCGCCACCGTGTCCCAGCACCTGCAACACCTGCGCCGCAGTGGACTGGTCACGACCCGCAAAGCGGGGCGCTACGTGTACTACCACCTGGCCGATGACGAGGTGGTGCAGTTGACCCGCTCACTGCGGCGGGTAGCTGAGCGGAATCTGGCCGAGGTGCAGCAGCTGATGACGCAATATTTCCAGGGTGGCGATGGCCTGG
>CAZPYG010000021.1:0-53723 GCA_964590465.1 uncultured bacterium
CTTCTATCAATCTTTAAGCAACTGCCATCTTGCTTTACTGCTCTCCCGAGAACCCAAAACCCTCCTACCAGAATCTCGGCTGCTATCAAGGGGAAATAGGAAAGGAAACGCTTAAATTGCTGCGAGGGGAGAATTCCACTCTGTAAAGCAATCTGCAAATCTGATTGAGTAAACGTCAGCAAGCATTTGCTGGGGCAAGTGCTAAAACAAAGCCCTGGCGAGCATTCCCGGTGCCGGTAACACAATCAGCACCAGCAGAGTCAAAGTCACCAACCCCAGCATGTCGCGGCGGTTATCGAGTTCGCTGACATCATTCAGGGCCGGTTCATCCACGGCGGGGATGAAGAACAGCAGAATCGCCCAAATCAGCAGTTCTGGATGCACAAACACCAGCAGCAGCACCAGCAGACGAGAGACCTGGCCGATGATAGCTCCCATGCGCTGGCCATACATGGCATGGACAATATGCCCCCCATCCAGCTGGCCTACGGGCATCAGATTCAGGGCCGTCACCACCAGACCCAGGCAACCTGCGATCGCCACCGGATGCAAATGAATCGCTTGATTAGCCCCGAGGCTTGCTCCCAGCATCAGCTTCGAAAGCAGGGCCAGCATCAGTGAGGCTGTAGGGTCCAGGGCTTCAAAATTCAGCAAACTGGCTCCCTCGTCCGGCATGGGCACCACCGCTGAAAGGCTCAGGCCCACCAACAGCAGCGGTAAGCTGACCACCAGTCCCGCCAGGGGGCCAGCAATGCCCACATCAAACAGAGCGCGGCGGTTAGGCAATAGCGATTTCAGTTGAATAAATGCCCCGAATGTGCCCAGGAAAAACGGCACTGGAATAAAGTAAGGCAGAGTAACGTCAAGCTTGTAGCGTCGGGCCATCAGGTAATGGCCCATTTCATGGCACCCCAAAATGGCCATCAGTGCCAGGGCATAGGGTAGCCCCTGCAAGAAGAGCCTTGGGGCCTCCTGAAGTTGTTCTTCGGTGACTCCTGCCAGGTAAGCACCAGCCGCCGTAGTGGTGAACAGGGTCACTACCAGAAGACCCAAGGCTAAACCAGGTCGGGTCAACTTTTGGTTAGATGGTTTTGCTTCAGCCTTGGCCTTGGGGTTAGGCACCAGGGCAAAAACCGGCTGCCCGGCCAGGCTCTCTTGAAAGACCACCAGGAAACGATTACCAAAGTTGTTTTGGATGTTGGTACGGACCGTTTCGTAAGCCTCCGTGGGGGAAGCCCTGAGTTGGCCCCGGCAAATCATCGCCTGGGGGCGATACTCAATATTTTGCAGGTAATAGACCGTCCAGGGAAAGCAGCGGTGCAGGGTCGCCTCTTCTTCCTTATCGATGGGCCGCAGAACGGGTTTAGCGGGTTGGAGGGCAGGTTGCCCGGTATCCGGCGCTGTCTCTGATGGAGTCGGTTTGGCGGCGGGGGTTCTTCCCCACTGCAGCAGCACCAGGTAGAGAATCGGGCAGGCGATGAATAAAGCCAATAACAAAACCGGGGGGGCGGGTTCATCGGCTCCGTTGATTGCGACCCAGGCCGCCAGGGTAAAAGCCGGCAGCATCATGACAAACCACAGCAGCCAAATGGGAGTACGAGTCATTCCGCCGACGCTGCGTTGGACAATGATGAAGGAAAAAATGCCGAGAACTAGTAACCAGAAAACCAACATTGGGGGCCCTGTGCATACATGGTTTAGTATAAGCATTCCCCTGTAGGTCAACGCATCTTGTGTGATGACGGATACTCCATCCCTGCCAACGTCAAAACCCCCAAGACAGATTTTTGAAACGATTTTTGCGTTTCCCCCCAACCGCGACACCCTGGGGGGAACGGCTTACTTGATCAAGGCCAAGCATGCAGATGGTGCCTCCGGCAATATTTTGGTCGACGCCCCCTCGTGGGAAGAGGGTACCCAGGCATTTTTGCACCAGCAGGGAGGTGTACGGTGGCTATTCATTACCCATCGGGCTAATCTCGGCAAAGCAAAAACCATCCATCGAGCCCTGGGCTGCGAGGTGGTTATCCAGGAACAAGAAGCCTATTTACTGCCCGCAACTCCTGCCACCTCATTTCAACATTTTTTTAGATTCACCCCCCAGACAGAAGTATTTTGGACCCCGGGCTATTCCCCTGGGGCGTCCTGTCTCTATCACCAAGCCTACGGCGGGGTATTGTTTACGGGTCGCCATCTGCTTCCCAATCGGGAGGGTAACCCGGAACCCCTGCGGTTCTCTAAGACCTTCCACTGGCCCCGTCAACTGCGCCACGTCCAGGCAATCCAGGACCGCTTTACAGCAGATACCCTGGCTCACATTTGTCCCGGTGCGAATACGGGGTTTCTGCGGGGCAAGCTCACCATCGATAACGCCTACCACCGCCTGCAATGCTTAAATCTGGCAGCCTACCGAACCGCCAAACCTTTACTGTAAACCTGCCACCGCTGCTGTACCCAGCCATGAATTTCCCGGGGGTAGAGCAACCAGATACGTTCATAGGATTGGCTTAGGGTTTGCACCAGGGGGGAAATCTGTTTGATGTCCACGAAGGTGTTGTCACTGAAGAGTTCAATCCCCCGTTGATAGGTGGTGTAGCCCCGACTCCAGATATGTCGCAGGGCGCAGTAATGCTGACCGCTGTAGCCTTGCTGATTGAGATACTGACAAACGTCTTGGTAAAGCTGACGCTGCTGCTCGGCAGATAGCCGGGTCACTTCCAGGGTTTTGAGCAAGTCCCGGTCTAAAAACCGGCGGCAAAAGTCCGCCAGGAGATGATCCTGACTGTGACGCCAGCGCTGCAGATGGTAAGTAAAGACGATATCGTCCCCCGCCAGGTAAGTTGCCAGAGAAAGGGACTGGTGAGCCGCCAGCAGCCAGGCTTGTACGGTGTCATCCGCGGTCACTGCCCCGTCGCCCAGCAGCATCCGGGCCCTGAGAAAGGCCTGCTCCAGCAGCCAGGTGACCGAGATATTCTTGGCGTGGTTGTATACCTGGGCGTACATAAAATGCCGCACTACCAGGTAATGCTCCACGGCGGATAAGCCCTTATGGGCCACCGTCAGCCTGCCGCTGTCTGGCTCAAACTCCAGGGCCATAAGAATCCGGTCCAGGTCCAACTGGCCGTAGCTGGCACCCGTAAAGTAGCTGTCCCGCAGCAGGTAGTCGAGGCGATCGCAGTCCAGCTGACTGGACACCAGTTGCCATACCAGGGCAACTGGATGCTGGTGACAGTAGACCTGATCAATGGCGGCCGCCAGATTGGGCGAATGCTGGTTGAGCTTGTGCCTGATTTCGGGTAACTCCTGGATGATCCGGCGCGTCCAGTGTTCGTGGTGGAGGCCAAAAATTTCCTCGGCGGTATGGCTAAACGGCCCATGGCCCAGATCATGGAGCAGGGCCGCACAGAGGACCGTAGCCCGGTGAGGCTGCAGCACCGGGTACCGTTGAGCCAGTTGATCGAAGGCCCGACGGGCAATGGCCATAACCCCCAGGGAATGGGTAAATCGGGAACTCTCTGCCCCATGAAAGGTAAGACTGGCCGGGCCCAACTGGCGAATCCGTCGCAGCCGCTGAAAGGCTGGAGTGTCGATCAGCTGAATCAGCAATGCTTCATCCGGATCACTGGCATGGAGCGTAATCGCCCCATGCAGGGGGTCATGGTACGAGCGAGAGGACTTAGGGTACACCGGCGACTACCGTAGCTTGGTCCAGGGTATCCAGGGCGGCGCGATATTGAGGATCGGCCCCAGTGGCAAAGGTATCTCGGCTCAGCCCCCGGGCTTCTACCAGCCGGTCAGGGGTAATGCCCAAACGGTTGATATCATGGTGATCAGGCGTCTCATACTTAGCCACGGTAACGGCCAGCCCAGCCCCATCCGACAGGTCAAACAGGGACTGAATTAAGCCCTTACCGAAGGTAGTATTTCCCACCAGTTGGGCCCGGCCATTATCCTGCAGAGCCCCCGCCAGAATTTCGCTGGCACTGGCGGTACCCTCATTCACCAGCACCACCAGGGGATCATCCGTCAGGGCTGGGCCATAGGCTTCAAAGCTATCCAAAATTCCCTGGCGGCTCACGGTAAACACAATCGTGCCCCGGGGTAACCACATGCGAGCAATTTCAATCCCTGCCTGGAGCAGACCGCCGGGGTTGTTGCGTAAATCTAAAACGTAGCCTTCTGCCCCTGCGGCTTCCAGGGAGTGGATAGCGTTGGCCAAATTGTCTGCGGCATTGGCATTGAACTGGGTTAAGCGCAAGTAACCGATGGATTGTCCGCTGCGGCTTTCTCGCAGGTCTGCATACACCGGATTCAGGGTAATCACCTCTCGGGTCAGGGACACCAGCTGCGGGTCCGTGGCTTCGCTGTGGCGCAGCTTGAGGGTGACGGTGGTGCCTTGTCGCCCTCGCATCCGGGCCGCCGCTTCATCCAGGGTTAATGCTGTCGTATCGGCCCCATCAATTTCCAGCACCACGTCCTTGGGCTGAATGCCGGCCGCCTCAGCTGGTGAGCCCTCAATCGGAGCAATCACCCGCAACCACCCTGGTTTTTCATCCTTGGTAATTTGCAAACCAACCCCGGTTAACTCCCCAGAAGTACTGGTTTGTAAACTGCGGTATTGCTCCGGAGGCAGCAGGCGGGTGTAGGGGTCCTCTAAGCTCCCCAGCATTTGCTGGATCGCCCGGTAGGTCTCCGAACGATCCGGCAAGGGCTGCTTCAGAACTCGCTGCCGGGTAAACCACCAGTTCTGGTGATTGAAGGTTTCATCTAGATAGGCTCGATTGACAATGCGCCAGACCTCGGCCACTAGGTTTTGCTCGTCGGACAGGGCGAAGGCGGGCCCAGAAGCGATGCCTCCCATCACTAGACCAATGAGGCAAAGGCTTAAAACGAAAAGGCGTACCAGAGATCTCATGAATAACCAAAGCAGGGGATGAAATTTGACGGCCAAAAGAGTCGCAACGCCGCCGTGCCTTCTTCTTATATTGAATTATTCTGATTGACCCGGCTAATGCCTGCCCGGGACAAGATTCAATCATCAGCCGGCAACTCCCCCGAAATCCGCTGGAAACCAGTCATACCAGCCCCACGAGCGCTACAAGCAATGTAACGATCTGTAAAGAAAATGATATTGCCAGGGGAGACGGGAAAGTTGATAATGCTTGAAGCGCTTGGGTCTGGGTAGGGCTTTTTGCCCCTGTTTGAGGTGATCAATTTACCCCAAAGCCCTTTGTCCCCAGCAAGTTGCCCCTAGCCTCAGGACCTTGGTGCTGTGTTACATTTTTTATTGACGGCAATTATTCTTATCTGAGCGTTCCGCTTCATGTTTACCAAGCAAGTTACCGACTCTAAGGCCTACCAGTGGTTTAATGAGCGGCTGGAAATTCAGGCCCTGGCGGATGATATTTCCAGCAAGTATGTTCCGCCCCACGTCAATATTTTTTATTGCCTGGGCGGGATAACCCTTACCTGCTTCCTGATCCAGTTTGCCACTGGGTTCGCCATGACCTTTTACTACAAGCCAACGGTCACCGAGGCGTTTTCCTCTGTTCAGTATTTGATGACTGACGTTAACTTTGGTTGGCTGATTCGCTCCGTCCATCGCTGGTCTGCCAGCATGATGGTGTTGATGATGATTCTTCACGTCTTCCGGGTTTACTTAACCGGAGGGTTTAAGAAGCCCCGTGAGCTAACCTGGGTAACCGGTGTAGTAATGGCAGTGATTACCGTGACCTTTGGTGTCACCGGCTACTCCCTGCCCTGGGACCAGGTAGGATACTGGGCCGTGAAGATCGTGTCTGGTGTTCCGGGTGCTATTCCCGTGGTTGGTTCAACCGTGGTTGAGCTGATGCGTGGTGGTGAAGCTGTGGGCCAGCCTACCCTGACCCGGTTCTACAGCTTGCACACCTTTGTGCTGCCCTGGTCCCTGGCGGTCTTCATGCTGCTGCATTTCCTGATGATTCGTAAGCAGGGTATTTCTGGGCCTTTGTAAGGTTCCTTGAAATATTTCGAGTCAGCAAACTGGTTGACCCTTTCTCCCTGAGTTGTGGCCTGGCCCTGCTTTAGGGATTTCACTAAAACTCCCCTCGTGGATTTGTTGCTTGGGCAATGCCCGACTGGCTGTAATAGCCCAACTGGCTGTAATAGGAGAACTTTGAATGGCTACCCTTAAGAAACCGGATCTTAGCGATCCTAAATTAAGAGAGATGCTGAAGCAGGGAATGGGCCATAACTACTATGGCGAACCTGCTTGGCCCAATGACTTGCTGTACATCTTCCCGGTGGTAATTTTGGGCACCATCGCTTGTTGTGTGGGTCTAGCGGTACTTGACCCGGCCATGGTAGGTGAGCCTGCCGACCCCTTTGCCACTCCCCTGGAAATTCTGCCCGAGTGGTATCTTTACCCCACCTTCCAAATTCTGCGGATTGTACCCAACAAGCTGCTGGGCATTGGAGCTATGATAGCTATTCCTCTGGGCCAGATACTGGTGCCCTTCATTGAGAACGTTAATAAGTTCCAGAACCCCTTTCGGCGTCCGGTTGCCACTACCGTCTTCTTGTTTGGTACTGCCGTTACTTTGTGGCTGGGTATCGGCGCGACTTTCCCCATTCAAGAGTCTTTGACCCTGGGGCTTTTCTAAAATCTGTTGTTGATGTTTCCCGGCCTGCGTAAGCTGTTTGTTTTACGCAGGCTGTTTTATTGTGATATAGCATTAATATCTACCCTGCACAGGCTTACGCCCAGTACAGTAAAACCGTTCATTACTTTTCTATTGGTTTGATTAGATCAGGGGGCACCACCACAAGGAGACATGACTAGACGTTATTGTGGGATGTGAACACCATGGGCCCTACCATGAGGCGAGAACGTCTTAGAGTGGCTAGTCGATTAGATGGAGTGACTCAGGTCCAGGGCTGGTTTAATGATATCTGCCGGTCTCTGGATCAGGAGAGTGCTTGGGTCGGGCGCTACACAGATCGCCTGATGTTAGCCCTAACCGAGGGATTTACCAATGCTGTACGCCATGCCCATGCGAAACTTCCCCCCGATACAGATATCGTCATTGACTTAACGTTAGCGAATCACCGGGTTGAAATTCGCATTTGGGATTACGGAGAACCTTTTAACCCAGAGTTATTGCCGGAACCTAAACCAGGGGAGTTGTTAGACAGCGGCTATGGATGGTTTTTGCTCCGTCGGCTAACGGACGAAGTTACCTATGGGCGGGTTAAGCAGCGCAATTACCTGTCTATCGTCCAGTACAACTCCTAGAGCGCTAGTACTACCCAGGCTTCTACCCCTGGGAAAACCAAAAGCCCAGTGATGATGGGCCACAGCACCCTGAGGTCGTGACATACCGGGCCGTGTGTTCGCCCGAGCTAGCTCCCGACTTCCCCTGGCGCATTGCGCTCAAGCACCCTGTCCTGGTCTTCTGGGGGTGCCATTTTTAACCTGCTGCCAAGGGGTAGAATGGATGCTCCGGTTACTTTTTGCTGACATTGCTGTTTGATAGGGCAGATAGCCCTGCATAACCGTATCGTCTTTTACGGAGATATCCCAGTTGTGAACCCTAATGGCTTTAACCAAATACGGTTTAACTTCTCCGGTATCGGGTGCTGGCTCACCGCCATTGGTCTCATCTGGCTGCTTGGTGCTGTAGGCCTGGGTTGGTTGGTAAAGTCCATTGCTGTCATAGCGGTGCTGGTCATGCTAGCGCCAGTGTTCATTTTCCTGGGGTTACGGTTTTGGCTCAGGCGTAATCTCGTTCAAGCCAATTGTCCTGTCTGTGCTACCGGGCTAACGGGTATCAAAGGGGCAGACACCCTTTGCCCGAGCTGCGGTACTCCGCTTAAAGTTGAAGCCGGGGGCTTCAAGCGACCGACCCAGGAGGGAACAATTGATGTGGATGCCGTGGATGTAACGGTCGATGTCGTGCCAGAGGAAAAACCGACGCTGCCAGAAGGGGAAGCCTAGGCAGCGTCATCAGGCCTTAGTTTTGGCGAATGGTCAGGTTGTAGCCAGTTGAGACCTGGTTATTGTTGCCGACATAGAGGGAGTAGCTACCCCGGTTCAACAGTCCGGGGGCGTCGATACTGCTACCGCTGAGGTTATCCGTGGTAAAACACTCCATAAAGCCATTCCCCCCTTCAATGTAAAGGGTAACGCCATTGTCACCGTTGACTTCAATATCTAAGGATGCGAAATCTTCGTTCACCTGTAGATTCTGAACCGGGGCGTTGGGTAGGTATCCACAGTTGGTGGAGCGCTCAGGATTCACGGTGCCGCTCTGCTGTACGGGCTCAGAAAGCGGGGTTTGAGCGGTGGGCTGACCAAATACCGTGCTGGTCGAAAGGGCAATTAGGGAAACAGCGGTCACTGAAAGGGTGATTGCTTGACGTAAACGTTTCATAATGAGCCTCCAGCAGGGGAGAGAGTAGACCAGGGTACCCATTGGCACCTGGTCTAGATTTTTCTAAAGGGCAACGGGGGCATTGTTTGAGGAATCGCCCTTTCCCAGGGCAACGGGGGCGATGGTAGATAAACCTGAACTAGCATGGGAGCTGTTTTCTCTGCTTATCTCCATAGTAAAAGGATGGGCATGCCTATGCCAGTCTAATGTGCCAGTTTACAGAATGCCTGAATCCTAGGGGAGGGATACCTAGCATTCAAGGCTTTTAAGAGCGGTTTTCCCTATAGAAGAGAGACCATTCCTGATGCGGCATTGGCGATTCCCCCAATTATCCCAAGAAAGGTCTACAGATAAAGTGGTTCAACTCTAGAAAATCTCGCTATTTTTAGACACAGGGGAACTTACATAGTCATAACGGTTTTTGGTGAAGGGAAATATGGCGCAAACGTTCCATCGCCAGCCTATTACGGCTGAGGCTAGAGCTTCAACCGTGCGGGGCAAGTTATCGGACCAGCGTAGCCTGGCCCTACGGCGTCTGTTGGCCTGGGGGTTAGAAGTAAGCCTGCTGGTAGGTAGCGCCATGGTGCCTTGGGGCGTGGGCGAAGTAATCCGCCAGCGCCATGGGCAGGAGAACGTGCCTCTAAATCCGGTGACGAGTACCCTGCAGAATGCCGTCGCTCCGGCTTTGGGCCTGCCCAAACACCGTCTGGTGACTGAGGTTCCTCCCCTGACAAATATCTTGTGGTTTAGTGCCCTGTTGGTTCCCGTGGGGTTAGCCGGTAGCCAGCTTCATCGCCTGGCCCGGACGGGCAAGACCTCTCCGAAGGCATGGTTAGGACTGCAGGTGGTTTCGCTGGATCATCCCGTACCCGGGTACTGGCAGGCCGGCATGCGGGAGCTTGTGGGGCGCTGGGGAATTCCCCTGTCGGCGGCCTACCTGATCTGGATTGGCAGTGGAGCCTTTCCACAGCTGCCACTGCTGGGTGGCATTGCCCTAGCCTGCCTGCTGGCGGAGGGGCTGACGGGGCAAATGAACCCGGCCCGACGGGCTTTCCATGATTATTTGGCGGGCACTCGAGTGGTCCTGCTACGGGGTGGGCAAATTCCCCTCAAGTATCACCCTGAAATTCGCCACCCGACTCGGCTATGGATAGGCCATACTCCTCGTCGTTTACCCACAACCCAGGAAGAAGGCGGTCTCAGGGCGATAGTCCTGAGACCGGAAGATCAGTTTGATGCCCCCTTACCGGTATCGCGCCTGCGCTGGATCTTGAATGGTCTGCTGGGTATTGCTTTGCTGGGCACCATTGCCATACCCGTTGGGGGCGGGGTTTGGTGGTTTCAGCGACAAACCCCGCCGGTAGATGTGGCAGAAGGCGAGCGACGGGATCGCCTCTTTTTGGCGTTAGTTGAAAACCTCAGCCTGAATGCCAACACGTTTACCGATAAGCAAGCTGCTGCCCTGGCCCTGGCCAGTACCCAGGATCCCAGGGCCGTTACCCTACTGGTGGATTTGCTGGCTCAAACCGGGGACCCGGGGTTGTTAGAGACCATTCAACAGGCCCTAGTCACCATTGGCATCCCAGCTATACCCCATCTACAGGGGCTGAATCTAACCCTCTCCAATGATTTGTTGGCCTTGCCTCCGGATCAGCGTCTGATTCCTCAACTGCGCTTACGCACTATAAAACGAACCCTGGCCAAAATTTTGGTGGTCAACAGCGGCAATTTGAACGGGGTGGATTTACAGGGAACAAACCTTGGTTACGTGGTTGAAGGGCCCGACGCTTTCACCCTGGTGCTGGAAAAGCAGGATCTAACCGGGATTGATTGGCGTAATACGGTACTGACCGGGGCTCGTCTTCGTAAAGCTCGCTTTTTTAATGCCGGGCCCGATGGCCTGATGGACACCTTCGACGACTGGATTACAGATTTCAGGGGAGCAGATTTAACGGAAGCGAGCCTGGTGGCTACCTACCTGAGGCACGCCAGGTTTGAAGGGACCAGCTTACTCAGGACGAATTTAAGTAACGCCCAGGCCCCCCATGCAGATTTTTCCCACGCCAATGCCAGCAGTGCTCGCTTTATTCAAGCGGATATCAGCCATGGTCGGTTCGATGATGCCAGTTTAGCGGGGGCGGATCTAACCGATAGTCAGTTGTCCCACGCCAGCATGGTTGAGACCCGACTGAATCAGGCCTATCTTTTAGGAGCAGTCTTAGATAACGCTGACTTGACCCGCGCCGACCTGAGCCGAGCAGTGCTTGATAGCGGTAGCTTAGTGAGCGCTACCCTGACGGCAGCAAATTTAAACGAAACCAGTCTACGAGGGGTAGACCTGAGCAAGGCAAATTTAGCCTACGCAAACCTTAGAAATGCAGATTTAGAGGATGTGATCTTATCTGGAGCTGATCTAACGGGAGCGAATCTTGATGGGGTCAACTTTTTCTCGGAAGTAGCCCCCAGCTCCGATAGTTTTATTACCACAACCTCCGGCGACCAAACCGGGAGCGCCCTGGCAGGGGTAGATTTTTCGGAAGCGCAGAACTTAGATGGCAACCAGTTGCGGTATATCTGTAATCAGAGGGGCATTCATCCCGCCTGTACGATTAACTCTCCCTAGCAGCTATGCAACGTACCCGAATCAGCACTCTGGTCGAAGACATCGGTAATCAGTTTAACCGGTGGTTATTGAACCCCTGGCGACGCTGGTCCCTGGTGCTGATTAGCCTCCTGGGGGGAAACTTTTTTGGCATTTCTATCGCCGCGGTTGCTGGTCAGGCCGCGGAACAGGACGTTGCGGTTTCTTTTGTCCTAATTTTGATTGCGGAATTCATTAGCCGCCTGGTATACGGTCGTCCCTGGCGTTCTCCTGAAAATAAGGACCTGCCTAAACCCCTCTGGATTGATTGCCTGAATGGGTTCAAAATTGGGACCATGTACGCTCTCTGTGTAGAAGCGTTTAAGTTGGGTAGCTGATTGCGCAGCTGTTGCCCATCAGACCGGAGTACCGCAATCGCTATTCCCGCGGCATGTAATCCCAGCCAGGCTGATGGCCGGTGTAGTGGTCAGGGGCCCTGTCAATGGGCCTTAACATTCCCTGGTTGCCCGCTTCGGTATACTAAAAGCGTCCTCGGGCAGCTGACCTGGGTACGGCATTTTGCAGCAAGTGAGGCCCATGGGAAGTTCCGCAAGTCCCAAGTTCAGGCAACAGTCGCAGCCTCACCAACCAGAAACATGCTGTCCCAGCGAGCAACGATAACGGGTTTCGATGTTCGTGGTTAGTCAACTCGCTGCCGTAGGATGTAAACCTTTCCAGAGTTAAACCCTGGGGAGGATGGCAGAGCCGCCTTTCGCACTTAGTGTGGTTGAGTCAACCTGGGTAGCCCCCGGTTGATCGTGCTCAAAGCCGATCTGTAGGCGTAAATCAGGAAACCAGAACTTCATTATGAAATCTTCTTTAGTAATTCTCTACCACCGAGAACCTTACGACGAAGTAAAAGAAAACGGGAAAACCGTTTACCGCGAAAAGAAGAGCCCCAACGGCATCGTGCCGACCCTTAAGAGCTTCTTCGCCAATGCCGAAAGCAGTACCTGGGTCGCCTGGAAGCAAACCACCCCAAAACAACAGGAAAACTTTGACGCACGGGTCACCATGGAGGGCTGGAGCGACAAGGCCGTGATCCGCCGTATCCCCCTCTCTGCCGATCGGGTCAAAAACTTTTACTACATCACCGCCAAGGAAGCCTTCTGGCCAATCCTGCACTCTTTCCCCGAGCACTTTACCTACGAAAGTTCTGACTGGGAGAACTTCAAGCACATCAACCAGCTGTTTGCCGATGCCGCCATCGAAGAAGCGGCGGATGACGCCCTGATCTGGATTCATGACTACAACCTGTGGCTGACGCCCTTTTACATTCGGCAGAAAATGCCCAATGTGAAGATCGCCTTCTTCCACCACACCCCCTTCCCCGCGGCGGATGTGTTCAACATCCTGCACTGGCGGGAAGCCATTATTGATAGCCTGCTCTGCTGCGACCTGTGCGGCTTCCACATTCCCCGCTATGTGGAAAACTTTGTCTCTGCCGCCCGCAGCCTGCGGGATGTGAAGCTGGTGGAGCGCAAGCCCGTGCCCGAAGCTTTTACCCCCTTTGGCACCGCCCTGGCGGAACCTGACATGACCACCAAGCTGGAATACAAGGGCCGGGTGGTGAACGTAGACGCCTTCCCGGTGGGTACCAACCCCGGCTACATCGAAGACATGATGCGTAAGCCTTCTGTGGTGGAACGGGCTAAGCAGATCCGCGAGGACATTGGCGATAACAAGCTAATCGTGTCTGCCGGACGGGTGGACTATGTCAAAGGGGCCAAGGAAATGCTCCTGTGCTATGAGCGTCTGCTGGAGCGGCGGCCCGAAATGCAGGGTAAAGTCAACCTGATTATGACGGCGGTAAAAGCTGCCGCCGGCATGCGGGTCTATAAAATTGCCCAGAGCCAGATTGAGCAGCTGGTGGGGAGAATCAACGGCCGTTACTCGAAGCTGAACTGGACGCCAATTCTGCTATTTACCGAGCCGGTGCCCTTCGATGACCTGATGGCCTTCTACAAAACTGCCGACATTGCCTGGATTCCTCCCCTGCGGGATGGTCTCAACCTGGTGGCGAAGGAGTACATCGCGGCTCACCATGGGGAAGATGGGGTGCTGATCCTGTCTGAATTCACCGGGTCTGCAGTGGAGCTGCCCGATGCGGTACTCACCAACCCCTACGCCGACAAGCGCATGGATGAGTGCATCGACCTGGCCCTGGATATGTCCCCCGAAGAGCAGAAGCAGCGGATGCAAAAACTGTACAAAGCCGTTACCCGGTACGACGTGCAGCAGTGGGCGAATCACATGTTCCGTGAAGCCAAGGCCATTGCCGCGCAAGAACAGGATAAAGAACCGGCGCTCGTCTAGGGATCTAAAGGGAAGGGGGAGAAGATGGAATTACCCCCCATACCTGGGTTAGCCTGTCAAAAAGTCAACTACCCCTTTGTGTGAGGCGGCGCAGTTAGCTCTAACCCAGGCCCAGGGTGGCGTTTGATTGCAGGGAAACTCTCCCCCCCCATGCTGGGCTTGGGGTAGCGTTCGGTTCGAGTCCAACCTCCAAACCTTTTAAGATTTATGCGAAACGTTCAATCTATTACTAACCAGTCTTTTGACGTGATTATTATCGGGGGCGGTATTAACGGTGCCGCCACCGCTCGGGATGCCGCCCTGCGGGGTCTGAAAACCATTCTGGTGGAAAAAGGCGACTTTGCCAGCGGTACTACCAGTTGGTCAACCCGCCTGATCCACGGCGGGTTACGTTATCTGGAATATTTTGAATTTAACCTGGTGCGGGAATCGCTCCATGAGCGAGAAGTGCTGCTGCGCAATGCGCCCCACCTGGCCAAGCCAATTCAGATGACGATTCCCATCTATCGCAGCGGGTCCCGCAGCTATCGCATCATCCAGGCGGGGATGATTCTGTATGACGTCCTCAGCTATGATAAGTCGCTGCCCAACCACCGGATGCTGTCTCGAAAGCTGGTGCGGCAGCTGTTCCGGGCCATTGATTCAGATCTACTGGCGGGGGCGGCCCAGTACTACGACGGCCAGGCAGAACACGCCGAACGCCTGTGTTTTGAAAATATTCTGGATGCTCACCAGGCCGGGGCTACGGTGCTGAATTATACCCCAGTGGTCAACATCCACCGGGAAGGCAACCGCATTACCCGCCTGACCTGTCGGGATCTGCAGACGGACGAAACCTTCGAAATCAAAGCCCACAGCAAAACCGTAGTGGTGAATACCTCCGGACCCTGGGTGGATAAGGTGTGCGGTCTGAGCGATCGCACCGTCAGCACCGAGCGGAAAATTGGCGGCACCAAGGGCAGCCACATCATCGTTAATCCCTTCCCCGGAGCGCCCGATTCGGCCCTTTATGTGGAAGCCAAGTCGGACGGCCGTCCCTACTTCATCGTGCCCTGGCTGGGGCAATACCTGATTGGCACCACTGACGAAAAGTACGAAGGGTCCCTGGACCACATCAAGGCCAGCGACGAGGAAATTGATTACTTAATTGCCGAGACCAATCGCGTCCTGCCGGCGGCCCGGCTGACCCGCAGGGATATTCGGTTCACCTACTGCGGGGTACGTCCCCTGCCCTATGCCGCAGGCAAAAAGGCCGGCAGCATTACCCGCGCCCACATCCTCCACGACCACACCAAGGAGGGCGCAGAGAACCTGGTGTCCCTGATTGGCGGCAAGCTCACCACCCATCGCCAGGTGGGGGAAGAGTTTGTCAATCTGGTGTTCCGCAAGCGCCAGCAGTCGGTGCCCCATTGCCCCACCCATAAGCGTCCCCTGCCGGGAGCGATTCTGCTGGATGACCCCAAGGTGGAGCAACTGCATGCCTGTTATAGTGATCGCATCGCTCCCCCGGTGCTCGACCATCTGCTGGGCATCTACGGGGCCCGCACCTACGACCTGCTGGCACTGGTGGACGAAGCCCCAGAACTGGCCCAGCCGATTCTGGCAGGGTTTAAGGATATTCAGGCGCAGATTGTGTTTGCGGTGCAGTCTGAAATGGCCTATACCTTTGAGGACATCCTGCGCCGTCGCACCACCGTCTGCATGCACCGGAACTATGGTTTCGACGCTTTACCCGTCGTGGCCAAGGTGCTGCAGAAATACTGCGACTGGGATGAGCAACGGTGCGATCTCAACATCCAGAACTACCACCGGTTCATGGAAGCCAACTGCATCCCCGACTATGAACTGGAACCGGAAAAAGCCTCTACTCCATCCCTGCAAACTGCATAGGTGGCGGGATGGACGTGCCTCTGGCGCGTCCATCCCCACCTGGTAGTATCGTTCAATCGTTGACCTGGTTAGAAAATTATGGCTGCCCCGACCCTGAATGCCGAAGTCATTCATCAAGTTTTTGAAGAATACAAGCACCGGCAGGTGACTCTCACCATTTTGGGAACCGGCAACTGGGGCATGGCACTCAGTCATATCGCCAATGCCAATGACCACCATGTGCGCATGTGGTCCCGCCGCAGCGAAATGACCCTGGAGGAAGCCATCGACGGGGCCGAGGTGATTGTCTCCGCTATTTCCATGAAAGGGGTGCCCGAACTGGTCGAGCGGATGAAGGGGCTGCACATTCCCGAAACCACTATTCTGGTAACCGCCACCAAGGGCCTCGATGCTAAAACTACCCTGACCCCATCCCAGATTTTTCACCGGGCCTTCCCGAACCATGCGGTTACGGTGCTATCCGGCCCCAACCTGTCCAAGGAAATTGAGCAGGGTCTGCCCGCTGCCACCGTCATTGCCTGCGAAAACGAGACGGCGGCGGAAGCGGTGCAGCATGTCTTCGCATCCGAGAACTTCCGCACCTACAGCAGCACCGATCCCCTGGGGGCGGAACTGGGCGGCACCTTGAAGAATGTTATCGCCATTGCCGTTGGGGTGTGCGAAGGGCTGGATCTGGGCTCTAACGCCCGGTCTGCGCTGATTACCCGCGCCCTGCCGGAGGTCATCCGCATCGGCACCCATCTGGGCGGGCAGCCCGAAACCTTCCTGGGGCTCTCCGGCCTGGGGGATATGCTGGCCACCTGCACCAGCGTCCTCAGCCGTAACTATCGCGTCGGCTACGGCCTATCCCAGGGCAAATCCCTGGACCAGATTCTGGATGAACTGGGGAGCACGGCAGAGGGAGTCAACACCGCCCATGTGCTGATGGATATCGCCCAGCGGGAGCATATTTCGGTGCCCATTTCCCAGCAGGTGCATCGGTTGCTAAACGGTGAAATTTCTGCCGAAGAAACCGTCGCCGCCCTGATGGAACGCAAACTTAAAGCAGAAGATTACCAGGAAGTCTTACAAACGGATATGTCCTAAGGGCAAACGGTCGTTTAGCCATAAATGTCAAAAGCGCCAGTCCAGGAGGATCTAGCGCTTTTCGCCGTTGATATAGCTGATGTCAGACGGGTAAGGCCAGCACTATACAGAGCATCATGGCTATCTTTCCCGTGGAAACGGGAATCCAGGGGCGAGCCACTGCGATTTGTGGAATTTCTGCCCGGACAGAAATGACGGTTTAAACTTCCTCAGTCGTATCCTGACCAACGGGGGTAATGCTATAAATTCCGATTTTTCGGGCAAAGCCCCCGGGTTAACGAGCGACCTGAGATACAAAGCCTTTGGACTCCAGGCAATCCAGATATTCTGCTTCAGCCGTGTCAACTTTGTATTCTTGATAATCGTCTTTGGTGCTGAAGACCTTTTGCAAGAAGTCATTGCCAGACTCCCGCAGGGCACGCTCCAGACTGGGTTGACTTAATTCTTTGGGAAGGCACTGGGCGATGGCGGTTAAATCCTGACCATCGGCAGCAATGTACTGCATGGACTCTAAATCATTACCCGCGTAAGCAGGACCAAGCCCAACACCAAGGAGCAAAAAGCCAAACATCAGGAAGCCGAACAAAACCCGCTTCGTACCCTGAAAACCATGAGTAAAACGAACCATAAGCGAAAACCTCAAACATTAGGAGCGTCGGTGTTTATTCTAACGGAACAAAATTAAATTTTGTTAAAAATTCTTGACGTTAGAGGTTTTTGTTTACCTTGCCCAATAATCAAAGGCGGGAATTCCCCCCTGCCTTGATCTACCTCAAGGGATAGAATTTCATCCTCTAACAGCAAGCTTAATGCTGCTTTAAAGGGCTTAACTCAGCGAAATTTATTTCTCAGGGTGAAAACGTGACGCCACCCGCCTCATGCCTTAGGCAGAGGGCCTTTCACACCCATGAACCCCTTTCATATCTGCAATGCACGGTATCAATAGGCGCCATGTTTTGGCATGAATAGACTGTGGGTACAGGTCGGGTTGAGGATAACCTGTTCGTCGTGCTTTACGGCTCGGGTGCTCGACTCAACCGGCCTTCGATTAACAGCAACTACGGAGTACCCACTATGAACCTACTCAAAGCACGCAATCAAGTCCATGTTTGGAGTCGCAACCGTAACCACCGCACCATCTGGTTTGCTTACGACCCCATCAGCAACGACACTCTGGTGTTTAAGACCGAAGCCCATCTGAGAATCTGGTTGGATAACTACGACTGCGGCGAAAGTCCCCATCCCGTCAGATTGTGGAATGCCGGTGGGCCGAATACCAATCCACTGCATTTCAACCAGGGGCTTTTCGTGCCCAGAGCTAAGGAGAATTCTGGGAAAGAAAATATCCCCGAGTAGGGGCGCAGGGTCTGAGCCCTTAGATAATCCCCCATAAGATAGGTGATTTCGTTTCAAGGGATCTCCTAAAACACCTCTGTAACCTTCACCGTAACCGGGTCTCCTACCTGCAGACGCAGTTGATCCTTCCCATTACCCTGGTTCACGGCAACCTCGACCCATCCGTGGCTACCGATGAGAGCCAGCGGTTGTCCTGGCTCAACCGCGCCATAGGCTAAATGCCAGGGCAGATGGGTTTGGTGGACAGTTACTCCCCTGATGTGTCCATCTCCCAGGGCATCGGCAGAGATGGTGGTGATGGCGTTGCCAAAATGGTCGATGTGCTGAATTACTCCTCGCATTTCCTGCCCGCTGCTGACGATGGAGGGCAAATCCAACCGGGTTAAGGACTCCGCAGGCAACACATCTCCCAGGCTGCTGAGGGGAACTCCCCTGGCCACATAGGCGGCTACCGGAGCAAAGATGTCTCGCCCCTGGAAGGTCGTACTGGGGTTAGCGCCTCGCCAGTAATCCCGGTTGGTCAATTCCACCGCTTGCTGAATCGAGGACTGCTGCCACTCTCCACTCATCACCCCGTTGTCGGGACCAACCAGGACCCCGGTGTCGGTTTTAACTGCAATCCCTCGCCGGGCAGTGCCGACTCCCGGATCCACCACCACTACATGAATGGTTTCCGGGGGGAAATAGGGCACTGCATTAAGCAGGTTAAACCGGGCAGCCCACAGATCTTGAGGAGGAATCTCATGGGTCAAGTCGATGATGCGGACCCTTGGGCAAAGGGACGCGATCACCCCCTTCATGATGCCGACGTAGGCATCCCGGTTGCCAAAGTCCGTTAACAGCGTAATTATGCGGTTCTCACTCCCCATGCCTACTCCCTTTCGTAGTCTCCTGACTTGCCTCCCGTTTTGCGCAGCAGGCGCACAGCCTGAATTTCCATGGACTTTTCCAGGGCTTTGGCCATGTCGTATAGGGTCAATGCCGCCACCGAAGCCGCCGTCAGAGCTTCCATTTCCACTCCCGTTTCGGCTTTGGTTTTGACTGTGGCTCGAATCTGGTACCCCGGCAGGGCTGCGTCTGGGGTAATGGCAACCTCCACCTTCTGAATCGGTAGGGGATGGCACAGGGGAATCAGGTTTGAGGTTTGCTTCGCCGCCATAATTCCGGCAATGCGGGCAGTGCCCAGGACATCACCCTTGGGGGCATCACCGGCTTCAATCGTAGCCAGGGTGGTGGCCTGCATTGTGATCGAAGCCAGGGCGGTGGCTTCTCGCACCGTAGGCTGTTTGGCGGAGACATCCACCATACGGGCCTGGCCCTGGGGATCCAAGTGGCTGAGGGGCTGATCGCTGGAATTGCTGCTCATAGATTGTTCGTCACGGTTCAACCCCATTGTGCCAGCAGGTTCTGGGACAATGCATCGTTAGTTTTGTAGCACCCAGATGCTGAAGGGGGAGGGGAGCAGCCCCTGAGGCATGACGTTCAACAGTTCGGACCAGGAATCAGGATTATTTGGGTGGGAGAACGGTATCGGCTGTCCCTGGTCAGGGAAATTTAAAATCACCAGTCAAAATCCCGCTTCTCTGTGTTACTATAAAAAGCCGGTAAGGGCGTGTAGCTCAGTGGACTAGAGCACGTGGCTACGGACCACGGTGTCGGGGGTTCGAATCCCTCCTCGCCCGTTTTCAACTCACCGCTCGTGATAGCTTTGAACAGTTGTTCAACGTTGAGCGTAAGCGGAAAATTTTGGTGAATGGCTGAAACGGTTTACGATGCCATCGTTATTGGAGCTGGTGCCACAGGGGGCGTTGCCGCCCATGTGCTGGCCCAGCAAGGACTTTCGGTACTGGTGCTGGATGCTGGCCCCCAACTATCCCCCCAGGTGATTAAAACCCCCAGCATCGTCCAGGGGTTAATGCGGATATTCAATCTGGCCAGCCAGAAGCAGTCCTACCAGGCCCTGCACCCCGGCTACTGGAAAGCCAACCCCAGGCTCTTCGTCAATGAAAAAGAAAATCCCTATTCCACCCCGAAAGATCGGCCTTTCTACTGGATTCGGGGACGCCAGGTGGGGGGCCGTAGCCTGACCTGGGGAGGCATTACCCTGCGGCTTTCTGACTACGAGTTCAAAGCCGCCAGCCACGACGGCTACGGGCAGGATTGGCCCATCAGCCACGGGGAGTTGGCTCCCTTTTATGACCAGTTAGAGCAAGGGTTTCAGGTCAAGGGCAACCGAGATGGCCTACCCCAACTGCCGGATGGTCACTACAGCGAACCGCCGGTACTGACCCCGGCAGAAACCTACCTGCAGGAGTTGGTTGCCCAGACCTACTCCGACCGTCACCTGATTGCCTCCCGGGGCTTTCCCCTCCATCGCCCTACGGCAGAACATCCCTGGCCCAAGTCGTCCAGTTTGGGGTCATCCCTGAAACAGGCCCTGGCCACGGGAAACGTAACCGTGCAGCCCGATGCCGTAGTCAGCCACCTCACCTTTGACCGCACCACTCGCAAAGCGAAGGGGGTAGAGTACGTTCACCGGGTCCACAAAACCACCCATGAGGTGCGGGGCAAGCGGGTGGTGATGTGCGCTTCTACCATCGAAACGGTGCGTATTTTGCTGCATTCCACAGAGCAGCACCAGCCGGGGGGCCTGGCGAACCAATCGGACCTGCTGGGCCGTCACCTGATGGACCATGTGTCCACCATGCAGTTTTTCTCCCTGCCAAAGTTTCCCCAGTTGCGCCAGTCCTTTGATTTATCCGGCTGCGACAGCTTTTACATTCCCCGCTTCACGAACCTGGAGGGACCCCAGGAGGATTTTCTGCGCGGGTACGGTCTCTGGGGCGGCATCCAGCGGGTGGATATGCCAAAGCTGTTCCGCCACACCGGGAACGAGGCCATTGGTTTTCTGGTGGGCTGCGGCGAGGTACTTCCCCAGGCAGAAAACCGGGTCCAGCTCAGCCCGGAAGCAGTGGATGCCTGGGGGATCCCGGTGGCCCACATCGACTTTTCCTGGTCTGACAATGAGTACTGTCTGTTGGCCCATATGCAGCAGCAAATCCGTGAACTGGTGGAGCTGGCCGGGGGGCGCTGTCGACAGCTTTCAGAACTGCTGAGGGTACCGTTCATGGCGGGAGTGCTCGGGCACATTGAGGAGCGGTCCATGACGGCGGCCCGTCCCGGTTACTACATTCACGAAGTGGGGGGAGCACCCATGGGCACTTCCCCTGAAAATTCGGTGGTGAATCCCTTCAACCAGTGCTGGGATGCCCCCAATGTGCTGGTAGTCGACGGCGCTTGCTGGCCCACCTCAGGTTGGCAGAACCCAACGCTGACGGAAATGGCGATTACCGCCCGGGCCTGCTCGTTGATTACCAAGGCTTAGGAGAATTCTGGGAAAGAAAATACCTTCGAGTAGGGGCGCAGGTCCTGCGCCCTTGGTAAGGGTCTCACAAAGTGGGTAAATTTGTTTCCAGAGATCTCCTTGCAAAAACGATTTTTGGTTCACCCCAGGGTAGAACCCTGGGATCTATAGCGGCAGCCATTTTAGTTCCAGCCAAGGGATCTAATCCGTCATTCCTGTAGATCCGGGAATTCACTTGGGAGCAGTGCCTAAAGATTAGATTTCCGACGCCGCAGGAATGACCGGCAGGAGAATTTAGAGAATTGCCGCCAGGGGACTCCAGGCTCTACGCCGCCCCCTTTTGCTGACGAAACTGAGGCAGTAGATACAGCATCCCTGACCACAGGGTAAGGGCAACGGCAGTCCAGAACAAGATTTGAGCCGGCAAATCCCAGCTAGGGGGTAAGGGGGCAATCAGCAGGGAGATGGCGGCCATTTGGGTGACGGTCTTAGCCTTACCCCAAAGGTTTGCCCCAGGCACCTTGCCGCTCTGCATGGCCGGATCGACCCGCCAGCCAGAAATTGTAATTTCCCGAGCCACAATTAAAAAGACGCCCCAGGCCGGGATCTGGTTCAGTTCTACCAGCATCAGTAGAGGCGCCAACACCAGCAGCTTATCGACCAGGGGGTCGAGGAATTTGCCCAGGTCGGTCACCTGATTCAGCCGTCGAGCCAGGTAGCCATCCAGCCAGTCTGTCCCAGAGGTGATCAGGAAAATGGCCACAGCAATCCACCGCTCAAGGGCAGAGGGGGACTGCAGCAGTACCAGCAGCAGGGGCGCACCAATCAAGCGCGATACAGTAATCCAGGTGGGCAGGTTCATAGGTAAAAAGAAACAGCTAGTTTGTCATTGCCCTGGCAACGAGTATCCATTCGGCAGGAGGGGCTATGGGCTGAATTCCCGCAAAGGCGGGAATGACGGACGAGATATTTGCCCAGGGATGTCCCCATGGGGTTGGCTGAGGCTGTATATCCCATGGACCGGGAAATTACAGGCCAGATGCTTTAAACCGCTCTGTTTTTAATGAATTGGTTAAAGGTATAGCAAACGACAGCTCACCTCACCTCTGTCAAATAAGCCATATCCGGCCCGGCAGGAATAATCCCCCCCGGGTTAAGGGGGAATAAATTGCCATAATAGTCTTGCTTTATCGCCTCCAGATCGCAGGTGGCGGCAACCCCTGGCAGCTGGTAAATTCGCCGCAGGTACTGGCTCAGGTGAGGATAGTCCTGAATGCGGCGGCGGTTGCACTTAAACAGGCTGTAGTAGACCACATCGAACCGAAACAGGGTGGTGAAAAGCCGCACATCGGCCAGGGTAATGGTGTCACCATAGAGGAAGGCGTGGTTTTGCAGCTCCAGTTCAATGGCATCTAGAGTTTCAAAGAGTTCTGCGCAGGCCCGGTTATAGGCATCCTGGGTTTGGGCGAAGCCACAGCGGTAAACGCCGTTATTGACGGCATGATAGATACGATCGTTCCAGCTATCAATCGTGCTCCGATCAGCCGCGGGATACAGATCTAGTTCAGGGTAAGCGGCAAATTCATTAAAAGCTCCATTGAGAATGACGATGATGTCAGCGCTTTCGTTGTTGACGATGGTGTTGGTTTCGTTATCCCACAGCACCGGCACCGTAGACCGTCCGCTGTTGCCGGGGTTGGCCTGGCGGTAGAGTTGGGGCAGCGTGCGGCAGTTGCGAAAGGGCTTCTCAAAGATCCAGCAGCCTTCGTTGGGGGATGGGCCAACGGGAATGATGGAAATTGCGGCTTCCAATCCTTTGAGGGCTCGGGTGACTAGGGTTCGATGGGCCCAGGGGCACCCCATGCCGACGATTAAGCTGTAGCGCTTGGCTCCGGGGGGATAGGGGGTATCTGCACTAATCTGGGCGCGAAACTGGCTTTCTGGGCGCTGGTAATCCCCGGTTTTGCTGGCCGGAGCCAGTTGGGCCATCATCCTGCTCCACAGGAAAGTCCACCCAAACTTAACGGTTCGAATCAGTAATCCGGGCGGTAACGAAACTTTAGGTTTGGCCATGGCGATATTCCTCTGCACCAGCAAGATTCCTCTGCAATCAGCCGAGCCGCTGTGAGACTAGCCTAACCCATGGCCCTTACGGCACTTTTTGCATCTCTGCCAGATCGGCCCGTTTGCCCATCACCAGCAGCACAGTTTCTGCGGTAACAATCGGGTTTTCAACTTCTAGAGGATGCCACTCGCCGTTGACTCGACGGTTGAGCACAGCCAAAATATGGACCTTATATTTGTTGTGGCAGTTGATATTCTGAATGTCGCGCTTCAACCAGGATTTAGGCGGTTTTAGGGCCACAATATCGTTTTCCATGTCCAATTCCATGTAGTCAATGACCCTGGAATAGTGCATGAAGTTAGCCGTTTGCAGGGCGATATCGTTTTCCGGTTGAATCACCATATCCGCCCCGGCCAGCTTAAGAATTTTCCGTCGCTTAGCCCCTTCGGCTTTAACTAAAAGATGTTTCACCCCCAGTTCTTTTAAGACAAAAGTCGTCAGCAAACTGGTTTGGAAATTGCTGCCCAGACTGACCAGGACCGTATCGACATCCTGTATGCCCAGTTCCTTAAAAATTTCGGTCTGGGATACATCGGCCTCGATGGCGTGGGTAACATTGCCTTGAATGCTGTGAATTTTGCCTGGCTCCTTATCGATAGCTAAAACCGGATGCCCCAAGCGATAGAGTTCCACAGCCACAGCGTAGCCAAAGGCATCAAGACCAACGACTGCAATTTCCTGGAGTTTGGCCATAATTTAACCTTCTACTGCATCACCGACCTGGGCCTGATCTGTCTCGCCAAAAATAGCGCTGTGGTGGCAGTAGTACTTGAACTCTAGCAAATTAAAGAAGGGATCTCGCAGGAAGAAAGTACGGTGCTCAAGCACCGAACCCGGAAAGCGGAGTTTTTCCTGCTGGTAAAACTCCAGGTTCTGATCAGTCGCTCGGTCCAGCAGGTTTTCCCAATCCGCTTCCTGAAGAAACACCAGACCAAAATGGCGGGGGTAAATCCCTTTTTGGGGAGTCAGGGGGTGGGTGGTGTGGGCAACCAGTTGATGCCCGCTCAGGTTGAGAATCAAAGAGGTGGGAGTTTCTCGCCCTGGGCTACAGCCCAATCCTTCCACGTAGAATTCTTTGGTAGTGGGAATATCGGCCACCGGGAAAGCCAGATGGAAGAGAGCTGCAGCCATAGAAAACCCAAGACAACTCAATGTTGACTCCATGAAATCACGTAAATTGGGGAATGCAAAGCTTTACCGCTGAATCTTGAGGGTTCCTTAAGTATCCTCAAGGGCCTGCCGCAGATGGCCATGATGGCGCTGCAGCTGCTCGGCAGCAGTGAAGGCATCCAGCTGCCCCAGGTGCATCAGCAGGGCTAATTTAACCTGATTACCGCTGTTTTCTAATAATTTCGCAGCAGCGGCTCGATCCAGATCGGTCAGGTCACAGAGGATGCGCAGGGCGCGATCGCGCAGCTTACTGTTAGTCACGGCTACATCTACCATGCGGTTGCCGTAGACCTTGCCCAGTCGCACCATGGCACCGGTAGACAAAATATTCAGGGCCATTTTCGTCACCGTTCCCGCCTTCAACCGGGTAGACCCTGCCAGCAGTTCTGGGCCTACGGGTAGGCGAATGTCAATATCGACCTCAGCGGATACCTGCTCAGCCGGTACGCAAGCCATCAGGATGGTGGTCGCCCCCCGCTGTTTGGCTCCATGGAGAGCACCGTGGACGTAAGGGGTGGTACCGCCAGCGGTAATGCCCACCACCACATCCTGTTCATGCACCTGACGATTGGCCATGGCGGCCTCACCGTCGGCGAACACATCCTCCAGCCCTTCAGAACTTCGCACCAGGGCAGCGGCCCCGCCCGCGATGATGCCCTGCACCAGTTCCGGCGGCGTACAAAAGGTAGGCGGACATTCCGCCGCATCCAAAACCCCCAGGCGACCACTGGTACCCGCCCCGACGTAGTAGAGGCGGCCCCCCTTACCCAGAGACTCTGCGATCGCATCGATCGCCTGAGCCAGGGGGATACGGGCCCTAGCAATGGCCGCCAGGGGGCGCTGGTCTTCCTGGTTAAACAGATCAACCAGTTCCAGGGATGACAGCTGATCCAGTCGCTCACTGAGGGGATTGGCCTGCTCCGTCAGCAGGTGCCCACGATGGGTTGGGTCTTGGGAACGGTTGATTGCCACGGTGGTGAATGGGGTTATTGGTTCTGGGGAACCATCATGCCAAATTTTCCCCCATCAGGGGTGATTGATAAAGAAAAGGACCCAGTTCCTCCCCCCACCTGAGACGCAATCCTGGAAATCACCTCCCTTGCTCAGAATATTCCAACTAAAAAGTTATCCAATCGAGATTCCTCCCGTTGGTCGGAATGACACACCGGTCATGTTGAGCGAAGCGGAGTCGAAACATCTTTATTGGCCTGGCCACTGGATAATTATTTGCTTGGAGTACTCTTACCTCACAAACGGAATCGCCAGGGGATACTGAAACAGCTTGCCTTCGGCAGACTTTACCGCGGCCATGATGATGCAAATCAGCTCCAGCAGGGCCAGGGGAATGACCAACAAAAAGCCCACCAGGACAAACATCAGGGCAATGGTCACGATCCAGTAAATCACCATGGAAAGCTGAAAGTTCAGGGCGTACTTGCTCTGCTGGCGCACAAAGGAGGATTCCTGCCCTCTCACCAGCAGCACAATCAGGGGGGGAACAATGCGCCACGGGAATAAGAAGGCGCTGCCGCCCCAAATAAAGGGAAACCCGATTAAGCCATTGGTCAAAAAGGTCAGATAACCAAACAAAGGGCCCAACTGGGCCAGGGCCACCAGAGCATGGTCAGACAGGAGGGTACTGCTTTCGTTAGCCCTAGGGTCATTGACCACGACGCTCGCGGCAGCACCTGGTTCGGCTCCGGGTTCCGATGCAGCACTCTCCCCCAGCGGAAAGGGACTTTCATCCCCCGTTGCTGCCAGGAAAAACTCCTCCTGCCAGTGGGGGGCAGCCCCACCGACCTGACGACTGACAAGGATGACTCGATTGACTGGACAGGTGGGCTGTAAACGCTGTAAACCACGACGGATAATCGGCACCGTGACAGCTTGTTCCAGGGGTTCGTCAACCTCAAGGACAATATACAGGTCGGTTCCCTGCCACTGGCCCCGGGCTACTACTCCCTGGTCGGCTAGGGAGCGGGTAATCAACCGGGCAATGGCGGCGGCATCCCCCTGGCGAGCGCGTTCAATCAAGTCAGAGATAGGCATCGGGCATTCTCCCTGGGCCGGGCTAAAGCAATTTTTCGAACTGCTGGCGCATCCGATCCAGCTCGGCCTGGGATAGTTCACCGGCTTCGGCAACCTCGGTGGCGGCGGGTTCTGGGCGCTGGTCAGGAGCTCGGTCAGGATCCCAATCAGGGCGCTCTACGTTTTGTTCGGGAGGTACCGCCAGGGCCCCCTCCGGCACCAGCTTACAGCCGTAACCCGCGCTCTGGCAGAACTCTTCGATTTCCTCTTGATCCATGGCCTCAACCGTTGCTTCGGGAAAGTCCTGAGCCTCAAGCATGAGGCCAAAGCGAGTGGCATCCTCTTCATTTTCAAACATCAGCACCACATCCTGGTCGTTGGCCCGCAGGGTATGGATTCCCTCGTTTTCGGTGCGGGCGTTGAACAGCAGCACGTACACCATCATAGGCAGGTCTCACAGAACTTAATCGTCTTGACAAAGAATAGGGTATCTCCTCAATATCCAGAATCTTAAGGGAATCGGGCCGGGAATTGGGTTTACTCCCCCAATCGTTCAACCCCTTCAGGACAGAAACCTCTAGGAAAATTGCCCGGAGATATGCTCAATCTTCGAGGATTTAACTACCATTGGTGAGGAGCAACTGCGACGGCTTGCCGACCAGGGTAAGGTTGGGTTTTGATGGTTAGCCGCGATCGCAAAGCGCTCCAGGTTTGGTAGTGGTACGAGGGTGAATGACCCATTCTCAAGAGCCTGAGTCAGCTCCCCATGGGAGGCCCGGCAGAACCTGGCGATGGGCCGGGCTGGCGGTTAGTTCTATCGTTGTGACCGGGTCTATTGGTACCGCCTGGTGGGGTTGGACCTACGCTCAAAACAAGCTCCCTGGATGGCTTGCTGAGGCGCTGTCTGACGCCCTACAGCGTCCGGTGGAAATTGGCGATCTGCAGGCCATTGGGCCGGGAGGCATGCGCTTTGGGCCTTCGACGATTCCACCCACCCCTACCGACCCCGACAACATTTCTCTGGAAGCCCTGGACATCCGGTTCAATCTGCTGGAGCTGTTGAGGCGCGAACTCAACCTGACCATCGAGCTAGAAGACATTGAGGGCTATGCCGAGCAGGCCGCCAACACCAAGTGGATCGCCCTCGACATTCAGCCTCCGGACCCTGAAACAGCCCCCCAAGAGCGATTAATTGGCGTCCGAGTAGGGGGCATCACCCTTCGGCTGCAAACCATTCGCTTAAGCGATGGCACCCTGACCGCAGTGCCCTACCCTCCCGAGGGCATAGAACCCCTCACCATTGTCTACAAAGCTGTGCAAAGCCGCATCGAGTTCAGCGACACGGCTGTGAAAGATCCCGCTGGTTCAGAAATCACGATTGAAACTCAACAAGTGAACTTCACCGCCAGCGGTAGCTCTGTCCAGGGCGGCGAACTGGACGTGCAGGGAGCCGTCTTATTGCCTCCCCCTGGCAGCGGCACTGCCCCTGATGCTGATGCTGAAGCGGGCACCACCCCAACCAGCCCCCCCTTGGCGGTGGCTCAAGCCTGGATGGCCGAGCAGTGGCAGGCCTTAAGCCATACCGTACTCCCAGGGTCCCGGGTGGGGTGGGCCGCAGCTCCCGAAAACCGGAACCAGACCCAGGTGCATCTCAATGTCCGGGCCCAGGCAACCAGGGTCGCCGATGTCATGCCCATCGTCGAGTCGTTTCTGGATAATCCTCTACCGGTGCAGTTTCCCACTGGTTTAGTCAGCGGTACCGCAGAGTTCGACAGTAACGGCCAGGAACCCTGGAGCCTTGAGGGCATGGCCCGGGTCAGGGAAGGGACCGTCGTCTCCCGGGGAATGCCAGACCCCGTCACTGACCTGGAGGGGGATGTCCGCTTCCAGGGACAGGTCTTTGAGTTCGAAGGAGTCACCGCCCGGATGGGGGACCTCACCGCGGCAGCGGGGGGCACCGTAGACCTCAAGTCCGGCTACGACCTGGAGGGCCAGTTCGACCCGTTTACCCTGGCCCAGGTCTCGGACCTGTTTGAGGCCAACCTCCCCGTCGCCGTTGAGGGAACGTTTGTGGCGGATGTCACCATGACAGGGAGGTTGAGGGACCCCCTTTGGACCACCGAAGTAACCGCCAAAACTCCCGTCACCATTGATCAGGTCCCCTTTTCCGCCATCACCGCCTCGGCGGTGATGCAGGTGCCAGAACTCCAGATTGAGAGTTTTCGGGCCATTCCCCAGGCGGGGGGGGTGATCACCGGCAGCGGTGGCTATACCTTTGGTCAGCAGGGAAACCTGGCCCTCTCCCTGACTGGCGAGAACCTACCGGCTGATGCCCTGGGTCGGCCCTACGGACTGCCCCAGACCCTGAACATTGGTTCTGTCTTTGTGGATGCCAATGTCAGCGGCCCCGTGAACCAACTGACCACCACTGCAGCCTGGCGGGCCCCATCCGGCACCTACCCGGCCCGGGGGGATCTGCGTTTCTCTGGCGGTAGGCTGGAGTTTACCGATACCTTTGTCCAGGTGGCCGGGGGAACCATCAGCGGCGATGGCATCCTGGTCAACCGGCAATGGTCCGCCGATGTCAAAGCCCGGGGTGTACAGCTCAACCAGTTAGCCGCCGGGGTAAATGGAGCACTCACCGCCGATGCCCGCCTCACCGGCTCCCTGGATAATCCCTCCCTGGCGGGGATTGAGGGGCAGGGTACGGCCACTACGGCGCTGGTCGGGGGGAATGTGAACGCCCGGGGCAACCTGTCAGGCGGTCGCTGGACGGCAGATCTCCAGGGTAACGAACTGAACTTAGCCGCATTCTCCCCGGCGCTCCAGGGAACCGGCAGCGGCAGCTTTAATCTTGCCGGCACCACAGCAGACCTCAGCCTGGCCGGAATCCAGGGACAGGGACAACTGGTGCTCTCGGATGGTTTAGCCACAGCCGTCCCCATCGCCCCTCAACTGGCGACAGTGCGGGAACCGCTGGTGGCAGACTTAGCCTGGACCGGTGAGGTCATTGAAGTGCAGCAGGCCAGTACCGCCGGTATACAAATCGACGGCACCGTCACCCCGGCCCTGGAAGGTCCGGCGGCACCGGGCATTGCCAACCTGGACCTGAACCTGACCATCGACCGCTACAACCTGGCGGCATTGCCCCTTCCCGATATCGTCCCGGTGGGGGGCAATGCCTCCTTTAATGGACGTATAACGGGTAGCCTGGAAACCCTCAACCTGATGGGCAATGCCAGTCTGGCAGGACTCACCGTCAGTGAATTGGCGTTTGCTTCTCCCCTGACCGGCCCTGTGTTTTACTCCAGAACCGGGGGGCTGAACGTTGACCTGACGGGAGGGGCAGACCGGATTCAGGTCGCCACCAACCAGGGGGAAAACGACCTCGACTTTTGGGTGGCCAGTGGCGATGCCTCCCTGCAGGGCTATCGCCGGGCCGATACCCTCTACGCCCAAATTGACAACCTGCCCCTGGATGGCCTCCAGCTGCCACCGGGAGGCATTGATGGCATTGGCACCGTCAGCGGCACTATTGACTCCGCCGTTATTGCCGCCAATCTTCGGGAGGGGACCGTCAGAAGCACCTTCGACATCGTTGACCCCGGTCTGGGCTACATCAGCCTGCAGACGGTAGAGGTCGATCCCACTGAAGCGTCGGGTGCACTAGACGGCAACGGAGTAGTGCGGCCTCCCGATGATACTGCCCTCACCCCCGAGGCCCAGGAACCCCAACTCGAAACCCGGTATGGACGCATGCGGGGTACCGTGATCTTTGCCGACAACGTCCTCACGCTGATGGGGGTCAACCTGGAGTCTGCTTCCGGAGTCAGCCGCTATATGGCCAGCGGCACCGTGACCCTGGGGGAAACCCCAGAAATCAACGCCACCCTAGAGATGAATAACGGCGAAATTCAAGATATTCTTCTCACCCTGAAGATTTTTGAACTGGCAGATTTTCGCCCCAACCTGCTGCAGCCCCCGGCCTGGTACCGCCCCCTGACTCCTGCCGATATTGCAGCGTTAGAAACAACTCCGGTGGGGGATCCAACGGCATCCCTACTGGAGCAAATTCGCCGGTTGGCAGAAATTCAGGAACTGCAAAACATCCTGTTGGCTCAGCAGGAGGCGGCCCCCTTCCCGCCTCTGGATGAACTACGGGGAAAGTTTTCCGGCAGGATTACGGCTAATGGAGCCCTGCCTGACGATGTCCTGGTCACCGTTGACCTGGAGGGGAACAACTGGGTGTGGGGGACCTCGACCTCCAATGGCCCTCTTTATCGGGTTGGGGAAATCACTGTGCAGGCTCGATACCAGGATCAGGTGGTGACCCTGAATCCGGTGCTGCTGCGAGGCCAACCCAGGGAGGGTGATCCAGACAGCAGCGACATTGCTCAGGCAAGGCTGAATGGAGAATTTAGCCTGAATCGAGATGATCCGGTGGCTCGCACCATGGAGTTGGAAGTGGCCAACGTGCCCCTTGACTTTGTCCGCCACCCTCTGCGGTTGCCTTCAAATCTGGATGGGGAACTTAACATCGGAGCCACCCTCACGGGTTCCCTCGATAATCCTCAAATCCGGGGCAGACTGCAGATTGCCGATGCCCAAATTAACCAGGAGGAGATCACCCAGGCCTCCGCCAACTTCTTGTATAAAGAGGCCCGGCTCAATCTGATCAGCAATCTGGCGGTGGCCGATAACGAAGCAACGCCCCTCAACCTGACCGCCAGTGTTCCTTACCAGTTGCCCTTTGCCACCCAACCCCCCGCCACGGACGATCTCAGAGTTAACCTCAAGGTTGAGGATGAGGGCTTTGTGCTGGTCAACTTATTAACCCAGGCCTTCACCTGGGAAGGGGGAGAAGCCAGCCTGAATCTGGATTTGGTGGGCCAACTGCCCCAGGGAGATGATTTCGAAACCGCCTTGACATCCCTAACGGTGGGCGGAGAAGCCACCCTGGAGGCAGTTACCATTAGCTCTCAACTCTTACCCGAACCTCTGACCAATATTCGGGGAAACATTCGCGTCGTCAATGATCTGGGCACCGGACGAACAGGCTCGATTTACCGTTCCGGCCTGGTGTTAAACGTTGATGATGTGCGGGGAGACTTCAGCAGTGGCGAGATCATTGCCCAGGGAAATTTAAAGATTATCCCCTCGATTAATGATATTGTTCCAGGCTTCGTCGAGGATAGCAAACCGCTTCCCCCCCCGGATGACCTAGCCCAGGACGACAACCCGACCAATCCCCAAGCCGGCACCCCCGACAATGGCGAAGCGGAGTCAGCCGCAACGGCTACAGTCCCCGCCGGTCCGGCTCCATCCCCCCGGGACGAACGATTACAGATCCTGCTGAATAACATCGATTTGGCCCTGAAGGGGGTTTACAGCGGCTCAGTCGATGGAGAAGTGATGGTCGATGGCGCTGTTTTTCTGCTTGGGCCTCTGGTCAGTGGGAGGGTGCAGTTGTCTAACGGCACCATCTCTTTACCCGAAACCAACAATGGTCAGGCGACCCTACCGATGGCGGGGAACGGGGCCGGGGAAGTCAGCCTGTTCAGGCCCCTGCCTCCGACCTTTACCGACTTCGATTTGGCCCTAACGGACAATGTGCGGATTGCGATCGCAGGTTTAATTGATGTGCAGGCCAAGGGTAGCCTGGACCTGGTGGGCACCCTGCCAGAAGTAAAACCCGTGGGGCGCATCAACCTACCCTCCGGGCGGATCAACCTGCTCACTACGGCCTTCCGCCTGACGGGCAACGATAACTACGCTGAATTCCGGCCCGGCGATGACACCATTGATCCCTATCTTGTCGCAACGTTGACCACAGCCGTACCCGATACCGCCGGGGCGGGCAACCCCCTTTCCATCGCCTCTCCCTTCCCCCGCAACGAAATTAGTGACGCTGAATTGAATCAACTGGGTTTGACCCAGAGCGGGGTAGAAACCATTCGCATTCGGGCCCAGGTGGATGGTCGGGCAAGTCGGGTCACTCAGCTGCAGGGGGTTGAACTCTCCAGCACCCCACCCCGATCAGACGGCACTATTGTGGCCCTGATCAGCGGCGGCGTCCTCACGGCGCTGGAATCCACTATCGGTAGCGTATCCGGTGGGGGCGATAACTTCCAGGGGCTGATTGCCCTGGCCGGCAGTGCCCTGCTAAATACCGTTCAGGATCTTTTGGGCAACTCCCTTAACCTGAGCGAACTGCGATTGTTCTCTGCCACCCCCCAGTCAGCTCAGAATACCGGGGACTTGGATATTGGCGGAGAAATTGGGGTGAACATTTCGCCCAATATTTCGGTATCGGTACAAAAGGTATTTACCAATATCACCCCGGCGGTGTTTAACGTGCGCTATCGCATCAACGATAATTTAACCCTGCGGGGCGTTACCAGTTATGACCAATTTAATGAAAATACCGGCGCTCTGTTAGAAATTCAGTTTTAGACTGCTGCAGTCCATTATCCATTCAGAGCCTCAAGAACAATTCCCCGTTTTCATCGGTTACGGGCGTTTAACTAGCCCCAAATCTTTTAACTGAAGGGGCTATTAGCCTCCAGGAAGAATTTTGTAGCAATTGGGAACAAAATTCGTGAATTTCCGTCATTTTTTTCAATTATGCGGAAAAAAACGACTTGTACTATAATCCTGAAATCGAAGTTGTTTACAAAGCTTAACGCCTAAAGAACATGATTAACCCCATCAAGGCTCTTCAATTTTCTGCCATTTCCGGTCTCTGCAGTTTGGGCATCGTTGCTGGCGATGTCGCTGGGGCAGCAGAAGTAAATATCAATCCGGTGCCGGAGGCTCAGCAGGCTGAATTACTGGCCCAAACTGCCACCATTGTTGAAGTGGCTGCCAGTGACGAACGATTCTCCACCCTGGTGACGGCAGTTGAGGCCGCGGGTTTGGTTGAAACCCTATCGGGAGAAGGGCCGTTTACGGTTTTTGCCCCGACCAATGCCGCCTTCGCCGCGCTGCCGCCGGATGCCCTGAATGCTCTGCTAGAGCCCGAAAACCAGGACTTACTGACTGAAGTTTTGACTTACCACGTGGTCGCTGGCGAAGAGTTGGGTTCAGACAGTGTGGTTGCCGCTTCCAGTATTGAGACCCTAAATGGCGACCTCAATGTAAACGTGGTGGATGGTGAAGTGATGGTGGGTCCCGCCAACGTCATCGTGACCGATGTGCAGGCCAGCAATGGGATTATCCATGCCATTGACACGGTGCTGATTCCTGACGGAGTGGTGGAAACCCTTGAAGCTCGCATGATGGAAGCTGAAATGACCACTACCGAAGAAACCGTCGTGGAAGAAACGACCACTGAAACCACCACCACGACTGAGACGGTCACTCCCGCTGCGGAAACTACCCCGGCAGAGCCTGTGCGTGGCCTGTGGTAATTTTTCTTGCCATAATTAACGGGTAAGAATTCCGGCTGCACGATCTGTCAGGCATACCGGCGCCATGGGTAGGGAACGGGTCTAGGTAAGCAGCCCTCCTTTGTCCCCTGTTACTCAACCCCCGTTGGTATGCCCCGGATCGAGCTTTGGAAAAACTGAGTTTTATTTTGTGCTGATGGGCTTTCCATCTCTAAAATCGTTGTGGCCTTTATCGGCAGGAACCCTGATGCTCTTGCTGCCGGGCAGTTCTGCCAGAGTAGAGGCCAATCAAGTTTTGCTTAAGCCCCTCTCCATGCCGGTTGATAGCCTTCCCGCTGCGGTTGCTGTATTCCCCTTCGAAGCTCCTCTGAGCCCCTCCCAGGAGTATCTACCGCCAGCTCCGGCTCCCAAAGCAACCCATTTACGGTTGAGCCTGAGCCAGAAACGGGTTTTCGTATTGGCAGATGACCAGGTTTTAGCAGAATTTCCGGTGGCCATTGGGGCCGCCACCACCCCTACCCCCGCCGGAGAATTCGAGATTTTTCAGATGATCGTTGACCCGATTTGGGAAAGCCCCTGGACCGGAGAAGTACACCCTCCCGGCCCCGATAGTGCCCTGGGTCTCCGCTGGATTGGCTTTGCCACCCAAGATAACGGCATTATTGGCTTTCACGGGACACCGACGGTGTCGTCTATTGGTCAGGCGGTTTCCAATGGCTGCGTCCGGTTGCGTAATGAAGATGTGCTGGCTTTGTTTGCCCATACCCGTATGGGGATGCGGGTCGTGGTTGATCCCTGACCCGGCGGTTATGACCCGGCGCCCTTAAAGCCTCTTTCGTTTTACGAGATCCCCTATGGTTCTTCCCTGTGGCATAGTCAACGGCGCGCTACTTGCAGGTCTCCCGGCGTTAGGGCAAAGGCTTGGGACAGCAGGTGTGAGCACGATCTCAGGGGGGCTAACTATCGCTCTAGGCCTGTTGCTGGGCCAAGCTCCTGTCCTGGGAAATAGCCTTTTACCAGAGGTAGGCTTTCCATCCCCCGAACCTGTAGCCAGTTCAGGCGGCACGGATTTTTCTCCTCCCCTGGGCACAGCGGACGATTACCTCCCCGAAGCCAGCAGCCCTGAAGCCTCCTACCTGCTGCTCAAGCTCTCCGAACGCACCCTCTACCTTTACCACCAGCAAACCCTGCTTTCCACCTACCCAGTCGCCGTCGGGCGGGAAGGCTGGGAAACCCCCACCGGTCAGTTCACCATCTTCCAAATGCAGCAAAACCCTACCTGGGAGCATCCCTTCACCGGGGAACTGGTGCCCCCAGGGGATGACAACCCTTTGGGCCATCGCTGGTTGGGCTTTTGGAACGACGGCACCAATTCCATTGGGTTTCACGGCACCCCAGATGAGTCCTCCATTGGTCGGGCCGTTTCCCACGGGTGTGTGCGCCTGCGCAACCAGGATGTGATCGCCCTATATGAGCAGGTGGCCCTTGGCACCCCCGTTTACGTGGTGCCGTAGATCCCCCACCAGAAGCGGTAAAAAGCTGAGTTACAAGGTTCAAGATCGCCAGGTCATCAGTACCCCCAGGGTTCGATAGGCTAAAGGGGAGCTTACCTTAGCCCCCTAGCCCCTATGCATCAAAGAAGCTTTCCTGCACATGGCCACCGATGCCCTGGTGTCCCTTGGGGTAGTGCTGGCGAGAACCATGGTTCTCTTCACCAGCTGGACCTGGATAGATCCATGCATTCGAGTCCGGCTAATTCCGAGTCAGCCATTTCTGGCCATTCAACCTCTGCAGGGTGTACAACACCATGAGGTCCAAAGTAATTTTTCGCTCATCTCCCATAAACTGCTCAATGGTGCTGGGCTGGGCCCCCTTGTCAGCCAGGTAAAAAATCTTTGGCCCCGTAATGTCTTCCTTGGTGAAAGCAATGTTGAACTGACGTGCCCCCCCCTGCCACTGACCTTTGACATGCCAGTAGGGAGTATTGTCCTGGGCGCCAAAGACCCCCAGGGGCTGCTGATCAAAGGATAGCTGGAGATCGCCCATGCCCTTTTCTTTGAGAGCTGTTTCCAGGGTCGGCAAAAATTCTTGCTGAATGAAGTCAGGGAAGGGCTTATCTTCTGGCTTGGGGGGTTTTTCTTTTTTTGGTTTGGCACCACCAGCGGCAGGATTGGCCCCAGCATTTGCAGCGGGTTTGGACGCTTTTTCATCAGCCATGGAAAAACACCTCTATCAGCAGCAGCAGCGACAGCCCCGTGCCTTTATTTAAGGGCAGTACCTGGGCTAGTCCTTTCTCATACTAAGGTAAAGCCCCAGCAAATACACGCCGTCTCAGCCAGGAAAAACGACGGTATTGCTGATAGGGCTGATTAACGGGCTAAATTAGGTACCCAAAGGGTCAGGACCTCAAGGAGCCATGTGCATCACGTCTTTGCGCAGAGTGGCTACGTCAGTGTTTTGACCAAAGTGAGCCTGGCGCATACCGAGGGCTTCCAAGTCAGCTTCTACCATCAGGTGCACCAGTTGTTCAAAGGTCACCGAGGGGGACCAGCCCAGTTGCTTTCTCGCTTTCGTAGAATCGCCAATCAGCAGGTCCACCTCTGCCGGTCGCAAATAGCGGGGGTCAAACTCAACGTAGTCCTCCCAGTTCAGGTTGACATGGTTAAACGCAATGTCTAGAAACTCTCGAATGGAGTGGGTTTCGTTGGTCGCCACGACGTAGTCATCGGGTTTGTCCTGCTGCAGCATCAGCCACATGGCCTTAACAAAATCTCTGGCATAACCCCAGTCGCGCTTGGCATCGAGGTTGCCCAGGTATAGCTTCTTTTGCTGCCCGGCAATGATGCGGGCAATGGCACGGGTAATTTTGCGCGTAACAAAGGTCTCCCCCCGGCGAGGCGACTCATGGTTAAACAAAATGCCGTTACAGGCAAACAGATCGTACGATTCCCGATAGTTTACCGTTTGCCAGTGGGCGTAAACCTTGGCGCAGGCATAGGGGCTGCGGGGATAGAATGGCGTCGTTTCTTTTTGGGGGACTTCCTGCACTTTGCCGAACATCTCGGAAGACCCGGCCTGGTAAAACCGCACCTCGATTTCGGTGCGATGTTGGTAGTCACGAATGGCTTCCAGCAAACGCAGGGTGCCCATGCCGACCGCATCAGCGGTGTACTCCGGGGAATCAAAGCTAACCCTGACATGGGACTGGGCCCCCAGGTTGTAGACCTCGTGAGGTTGAATTTCCTCTAGAATGCGGCGCAGGGTGGTGCCGTCAGTCAGGTCGCCATAGTGGAGAAACAACCTCGCCTCAACACTGTGGGGGTCTACATACATATGGTCAATGCGGTCGGTGTTGAAGGTGGAGGTACGGCGAATCATACCGTGCACTTCATAACCTTTCTCCAACAGCAGTTCCGAAAGGTAGGAGCCATCTTGCCCCGTAATGCCAGTAATTAAGGCGCGCTTAGTTTCGCTCATAGGATTTGATATGGGATAGGGGTGGTTTCAACGTACCCCGCCGTAGCCTATGGAAAAGCACAGCAGGGGAGAAATTTCACAGGGGCAGTTTATTGAAGTCCCGCAATTCAGCAATATTAACCTCTGCTGGACAGACCTGGGGGGTTTAGTTCCGAGCAGGTCATACAGCCTTTATGCCCTGGCTAGATCTCCTTGAATGAGCCTCACAGTTCCAGGGGATGGTGTCGACGACTGCCAAACAAGTGGGCGTATATATAGGAAAACTCACAGCCCAAGAAGAAAATCTGGCAGGTGAAGTAGATCCATAACAGCAAAATCATTACTCCACCAATGACTCCGTAGGATTGGTATTGACCACCAATTTCAATCACGCTATTGCTGACCAACTGCTGCAGCATGAGTAATAAAGCGGCCGTCAGCAAAGCTCCGGGCCAGATGTCCTTCCAGGGGGTGCGGGTTGACGGTAGAAAACGCAGCAAAAGCAGTACCGCAAGAGACAGGGTCAACACCGAAGTCCCCATCTGTAATGCCCTGGCAATGAGTAGATGATCGAGTTCCAGGAAACTAATGGAGTCGTTCAGCTGTATGACCACCTGAATCACGACGCGGATGGCGATGTTTGAGAGTAACGATAAAAACAACAGAGAAAATAGGGCATAGTAGGCCAGGGCCGCCCCCATTTCTAAACATTTGTCTTTCTGCCACTTGAACAAAGTTTGGGTAATCAGCCGGGCCGGTCTGGAGGGTAATAGGGTTTGTCTGACAAAATTAAGCACAGGTTTCGCTAGACCTCAATGGATTTCGCCATTTTTTGCCAGCCCATTGTACGGTTCTCCCGCTCAAATCCGATGACGGTTCGCCCTCGGGCAGCTCACCCCCATCCCATGGATCTACAACCTATGGTCAAACCTTTTTCCCTATCTGTGGCTGCCCTTGGCATCAGCCTGCTATTTGGCGCCTGTGAAAGCCAGACTTCCCCGCCCCAAAATACAACCCAAACCGCCCCCGGGAATGCCGTCCAGCCCGGCGATACCGTCACCATTCTGGGTACCCTGACCGGCGTTGGGGAAGAAAAACTGCGGGCCGCCATGGCCCCCTTTACCGAAGCCACCGGCATAGAGGTGGTCTACGAGGGTACCGACGCCTTCACCACCCTGGTGCCGGTGCGGGTAGATTCTGGCAATGCTCCAGACATCGCCCTATTCCCTCAGCCTGGCTTGATGCTGGACTTTGCTGAGGCCGGTGAGATGATCCCCCTCACCGCATTTATGGATCGCGCCGCCCTGGCCACCGCCTACGATAACTACCTGCTAGAGCTGGTTAGCGTCAATGATGATATTTATGGTCTCTGGATGCGGGCGGACGTCAAAAGCCTGGTATGGTACAACCCCCAGGCTTTTGAGGCCAAAGGTTACACCCTCCCCGCCACCTGGGACGAACTGCTGGCCCTGACGGACCAGATTGTTGCCGATGGCGGAGTACCCTGGTGCATCGGCATGGAAAGCGGCAAAGCTACCGGTTGGGTCGGTACCGACTGGATTGAAGACATCCTGGTACGCCAGGCCGGGCCCCAGGTTTATGACCAGTGGGTGAATCGGGATATCCCCTTTACGGATCCCCAGGTAAAAGCGGCCTTTGAAACCTTCGGGAACATGGCCCGCAACCGGGATTATGTGTACGGCGGCACGATAGGAGTCATTAGCACCCCCTTTGGCGATGCTCCCCGGCCTTTGTTTGACGATCCGCCGGGCTGCTACCTGCATCGCCAGGCCAGCTTCATCGTCGAGTTTTTGCCGGATCGGGCTGAACCTGGCACCAACCTCAGCGTATTTCCGCTGCCACCCATGGACCCTGAATCGGGGTCAGCGGTACTGATGGGAGGAATTTTATTCGGCGTCTTCAACGATACACCAGCCGTTCAAGCCCTGATGGCATACCTCGCCACCCCAGAACCCCATGCAATATGGGCCGGGCTGGGCAGCTATATTTCTCCCCATCAGCAGGTGAGCCTGGAAGCCTACCCCGACGACATCACCCGGCGCCAGGCAGAAATTCTGCAGAATGCCGACATCCTGCGGTTTGACGGTTCAGATCTAATGCCTGGGGCGGTGGGTACAGGGACTTTCTGGTCCGGCATTGTGGATTACGTCAACGGTCAGGACCTGGACACCATCCTTGAAGATATTGATGCTAGCTGGCCCTCAGAGGAATAGGCTAACTCTAACAATTTGAACCTCCCAAACTCGGCCCTGAAATGCTGAGGTTACAGTACTTGTTTACTTCGCGGGAAGCTTAAAATAGTTCTTTTTTTTGGAGCCGATGGGTCTTATGGGACTCAACTCACACTGTTAACAATCTGGTCTAAAGCCCCTTTTAACCCAAATAAGATTTGATAATAGAGCTGCAGGATAAAACGGTAACCCGGGAGAGCATTATGGCCACGAGAACTCTACGTTACTCCTTAGAAATTGTTAAAGAAGAAGCCAGGCAATTAGTGGAATCTGGCACCCTGGACCGGAAACAGCCTATCTATGCCCTCTGTCGTTTTATTCCCCCCGGTGAGTGGGAATGCGTAGAGCTTGAGCTAGAAGAAAACGACTATCTGCTGCGGGATGAAATCGCGGATCTTTTAGGTCGCGAAGACTGGAGTAACGACTAAAGTGCAAAACCCCTCCATTGGCAGTTCGGTTCTGCCCACCCAGGGCAGGGGCTGGGCTTGTTAACTTGGGTCTAGAGTTAAACGAGACACACACAGGCTAAGCCGTTTTACTGCCAGCCAAACGAGGTAATAACTGTGAGCAATTCTGGTAAAACCCCTGAACTTTTTGGGTTCAAAGAATCTGAGCAGATCAACTCTCTCATGCACTATGTCCACTCTATGAGTCCTGAAACCATTGCTCAGTTGTCCAATCCTGCTTCTAAAGAAGTGCAGCAAATGATGGAGCACAATATCATTACTCTATTGGGTGGGCTTCCCCCTCAGCATTTCGACGTAGAAATCACCACAAACCGCGAAAATCTGGGCCGACTGCTGGCCTCTGCTATGATGAGCGGGTACTTCCTGCGGGGTGCCGAGCAGCGCATGACCTTCGAGCATTCCCTGATGTCTGCTGAAGCCCCATTAGACGGCGAGTGAGTTCCAGCCAACCCCCATCCCCGATCAATTCAGCCGCCAAGCAGCACCATTTACAGGATATGGGAGCGGCCTACGGAGATGACAACCGAGGTTTAACAACGCCCCCACAGCCCACAGTTCCGGCAGGTCTTACTTTAGATTTGCCGGACTTTGTTGTGGCCGATTTGCGGCAATCCCTCCTGAACTGGTATGGGCACCGGGGGCGGCAGCTGCCCTGGCGAAACATTGATGATCCTTACGCGATCTGGATCTCAGAGATTATGCTGCAGCAAACCCAGGTCAAAACCGTCTTACCCTACTACAGCCGATGGCTCAACCAGTTTCCCACGGTGTTCAGCCTGGCCACCGCTGATCTACAGAGCGTCCTCAAAGCCTGGGAAGGATTGGGCTACTACGCCCGCGCCCGCAACCTGCACCGGGCGGCCCAGGCCATTGTCGACCAGCACCAGGGCCGCATTCCCCGGGACTTTGATCAGATTATGGCCCTCCCCGGTATCGGTCGCACTACGGCTGGAGGCATCTTAAGTTCTGCCTTCAACCTGCCCTTTGGAATTTTAGATGGCAATGTGAAGCGAGTCCTGGCTCGGCTGGTGGCGCTGGATAGGCCTCCGGCAAGGGCCTTAAATCCCCTGTGGAACCTTTCCGAAGCCCTCCTCGATACTCATAATCCCCGGGATTTCAACCAGGCCCTGATGGACCTGGGGGCCACCCTCTGCACCCGGCGCCAGCCCGACTGCCCCCAATGTCCCTGGCAGCGTCACTGTCGCGCCTATAATCTGAATGTGCAGTTGGAGGTTCCCATGACCGAAACCAAAGCCCCCATTCCCCATAAACACATTGGTGTTGCCGTCATCTGGAATGATCAGGACCAAATTTTGATCGATCGGCGTAAGCCGGAAGGGCTGCTGGGTGGCCTTTGGGAGTTCCCGGGCGGCAAAATCGAGCCCAATGAATCGGTCGAAGACTGCATTCGCCGCGAAATTCAGGAAGAATTGGGGATTCAGGTCAATGTGGGGGAGCAGCTTACCACCGTGACCCATACCTACTCCCACTTTAAGGTCACTCTCAATGTCCACCACTGCACCCACCTCAGCGGCGAGCCCCAGCCCATCGAGTGCGACGCAATCCGCTGGGTCACCATGGACACCATTGAGGCATACCCCTTTCCCAAAGCCAATATTCACATCATCGAAGCGCTGAAAGCCTTTTGGCAGAGCAAGGGGTAAGGTTCCACTAAATCCCGAGGGATTGCAGTAAGTCCTCAACATCAGGCCAGCTCAACCCCCGCTGCACATAGCGGGGCTGATCCGGCGTGTAAGGCCCCAACAAAATATCAATCGATTGAATTTCCGCCTCTTCCGGTAACACCGGCACATCTGGATCAAAGGCAGTCGGACGGACCAGAGAACTGGAAAACCCCCGAAAAATTACCACTTCATCTTCCTCACCCTCTACCAGAGCATGTACCAGCAGCACCTGCTCTGGACGTCTCAGGGTATATTGCTCCATCCGTAGGCCAGGGCCCATGCCAAAACTCCTTGCGTTAGATACCGAGCAACCAATTTACAGCTCCGTCGACCTATCAATCTAATCAAGACCCAGCTATGCAGAGTATCCCATCGGGCATTCCTGGTTTCACAGGTATTCAAGGATATTCAAGGACAAGCGGCTACTCCCTAGGGGCCTCCTGCCTGGGCCAGAATGACGGCTCAGATCCCAGCGGGCTTTGCCTGCCCCCTTTGGCTACTGCGATATCTCCGTGAGCAACAGACCCCCGTTCCCCATTCCCAACTCCCCATGGCCGAGGTTTTAATTAATCGCCTGCCGTCCCTGCTTACCCAGGCGGACGAATACGAACCAGGCCAGACATCCCACATAAATCAGCAGTCCCAGGATACCGAAAAACCCAAGGAAGCCGGTGGTGTAGTTAGTGTGGAAGTACTCCTTATACAGCAGCGGTGCTTCCAGCCAGGTCTGGCAATCGGCCCCAGCAAACCTGGCATTGGAAAACGCACAGGGCAGAAACGGAATCAAAATCGCGGCCCCAATCACGCTATAGATAGTGACCGCCCATCGCCAGGAATTGAAGCTGAGCTTCAGCACCGAGTCAGGCTGTTCGCGAATTTCTTCGTTCAGGTCTACCCAGAACCACAGGCTAATGGGAATCAACACCCGGGCCATGAGGGCGGCAATAAAGCTAATGCCGAACCCGCCGATCATTAAGTAAACGGTGACCATCAACAAGCTAGCTACTTTCCAGTAGATAGTCGTTAGGTGCTGAATCGGTTCATTCTTCTGAACAAAAGCCCAGATCAAGAGCACCAGAGGCAATAAAACCGTAAACAATACAGCAAGACGATAGTCAGTCCAGATGACGGAACGCAGCAGCGAAGGGTCGAACATAAATTCAATCAATGGTTACGGGCAGATAAACCTTGGGAAGGTCATCCTACACATTATCATTTGCTACTTACGTCCAAACTCACCTATGGCAGGATAAGCCTCAGATTTCTCTACAATAAAGTTGCCCCTCATCCCCGTAGCCATGACTCTTATCCCTACCCCCCGGACGCCCCAAACCGTGCAGTTGATGGACTGGATTCTGCGCCCCCTGCATTATCTGGAAATGGGGCAGCGCCGCCTCGGCGATGTATTTCGGGCCAGGGGAAGCTTATTTGACTGGGTGTTTATCAGCCATCCTGAAGACATCAAATATGTACTGACCCACGACAACAAAGAATTTAGCGCTTCTGGAGAACTGAACGCCGTTCTCGAACCCTTACTGGGCCAGCACTCCATCATCTTGCTCAGTGGCAAAGAGCACCAGAACCGCCGCAAGCTGATCATGCCCCCGTTTCATGGGGACCGGCTGAAAATTTACGGCGATCTAATTCGTCAACTCACCCGGGAAGTCATGGCAGAGATGACGCCGGGCAGCGCCTTCAAAGCCCGAGACATGACCCAGAAAATTTCCATGCGGGTGATTTTGCAGGCCGTGTTTGGCCTCCATGCCGGGGAGCGTTACGAACGGCTGGAGAAGCTCTTAAAAACTCGCCTCGATCTGGCCGGTAGTCCCCTGGCTTCCACCCTGATTTTTATCCCGGTTTTGAGAACGGATCTGGGACCCTGGAGCCCCGGCGGTAAAATTAATGCCCTCCAAACTGAAATTGATGACTTGCTGTTTGCCGAAATTCGGGATCGGCGCGCTAACTTCGACCCCGAACGCACCGACATTCTCTCCCTGATGTTGATGGCCCAGGATGAGGAAGGCAACGGCATGACTGACCAGGAATTGCGGGACGAATTAATGACTCTGCTGGTGGCGGGTCATGAAACCACCGCCACCGCCATGGCCTGGGCCCTGTACTGGATTCACCGTGATCCCACCATTCAGGAAAAATTACTGCAGGAAATCAACAGTGAGGCCAGCACTGACCCCATCGGTTTGACCAAACTGCCTTACCTCAGCGCAGTCTGCAATGAAACCCTGCGCATTTACCCCGTCGGGATGCTGACCTTTGCCCGTCTGGTAGAGCAACCCGTTGAACTGGGAGGCTATGGCCTAAATCCTGGAGACATCGTGGTAGGCGTCATCTACCTGCTGCATCATCGAGAGGATCTTTACCCCAACCCGAACGAATTTCGTCCCCAGCGCTTTCTGGAACGCCAGTTCTCCCCCTATGAGTTCATGCCCTTTGGGGGAGGCATGCGCCGCTGTGTCGGGGCCGCCCTGGCCATGTATGAGATGAAGATTGTACTGGGCACGATACTGCCAGAGTTTGACCTGCAACTGGCGGAGAGTGGCCCTGTGATTCCTCAAAGGCGAGGCATTACCCTGGGCATGAAGGGAGGGGTCAACATGGTGTACCGGGGCAGGCGCGAGGTTAAGGAAAAGGCTCTGGTTTAAACCTCGTCCAGGTCCAGAAGTGGAGTTTTCCCTGGGAAGAAACTGCAGATCTTGCGCTGGCCCTGGTCTAGAACCAGGGCACCCGGAATTCTGACCTCTCAGGACCAGACAACCGCAGGCCCTTGGACAAACCGCCATCCACCATGCAATATTCACGGCCTATCCCCCATAGAAATGATCCTTAGGGTTTGGGCGCGCTCTTGCTAATGCTTGCTATGCTTGAGGGCGAATTGACGGACCTTCCCCATGGCACAAATTTTTGTTTCGGCAGGCCACGGTGGCTTAGAAGATGGCGTTGTAGATCCAGGGTATATTCTCCCGGGCACCACCGAGGCAGAGCAAATGATTCTGCTCAGGGACATGGTGATTGCGGAACTACGAGCCCAGGGCCTCAATGCTGTCCTGGTTCCCGACACCCTGAGCGCCAACGGCACCCTCAACTGGATCAACGCCCGTTGCCGTTCAGAGGACGTTGCCCTAGAACTGCATACCGGCGTTTTTCCCGGTTCTTCCCTGCGGGGTTCAGCGGTTTTCTATTTAGCCGGGAACGAAGTCCGCAAAACCCATGCAGAGCAGGTACTGATTAAGCTGCGGCAGGCCGTCCCTGCGCTGCCAAGCCGTGGGGTCAAACCCGATACCGAATTTCCCACCGGCAGAGCCCCCTTCGTCCGGCAACTGGGCTGCCCCTCCCTGCTGATGGAGGTGATTGTCATTACTAATTCTGCAGACCTGTCTCTGCTGCAGACCCAGCGGCGAGACTTTGCCATTGGCATTGCCGACGGCCTCCGGGAATGGAGCCGTTCGGTGGAAGGCCAACCCATCCCAGACGAGTTTCCCACCATCGCCATCAATGTCAACGGGCAGGACTATCCAGAACCCGGCATCATCATCATGGACAACGCCTACGTGCCCATTGATTTGGTAGACAAACTGGGGCTGGATCTGGCCGACCTGACTGATGTGCGCCGGGTCACCTACGGCAATGTGGTGTATATCAAAGCCATTGACCTGCGAAACTACGGCATTCAGGTAGAGTGGCAGGCATCCACCCGCACCGTCATCCTGCGGTCGGAATTTGTCCTGCCTTTCTGCCCTGGATCCATGGATCGCATCATGGCCCGGGGGGCGACCACCACAGAGCAGCTCAGGGCCTTTTTATCCATCGTTAATCCCGGTGCCGCCAGTCAGTTCAGTGACCTCCCCCGCCTCTACCGCGAAGAAGCCGTCGTTGAAAGCGTCAACTACGACATCGCCTTCTGCCAGATGCTGGTGGAAACCAACGACCTGACCGCAACCCAAATCATTGCCCAAAACAACTTTGGCGGCATCGGTTCCGCCACGGGTGGAACCGTGGGGGCATCCTTTCCCTCGGCCCAAGTCGGCGTCAGAGCCCAAATTCAACACCTGAAAGCTTACGCCAGCGTCGAACCCCTGGTGCTGCGAGTGGTGGACCCCCGCTTTGATTTCGTTCGCCGGGGCGTCGCCCCCCTGGTTCACATGCTCAGCGGCCGCTGGAACTCAGATCCAAATTACGGGGAAAAGATTATGGCCTACGTCAGGCGGCTGTACGATTCGGTCCTTTGAAGGGAGCCAGAGTAAGGAGGGGTGAGGGGTAAAGAGTGAAGAGTGAAGGGTTACGACGCCAACCTAAATGTACCAAAGCAGTCTCCCCACTTCACCTACCTCATCCTTCACCCTTCATCCCTTCATCCCTTCATCCCTTCACCCCCTACCCTGCACCGAATCCCGCTGCCGCATAATTGCCCGAAAGGCCTGCTCCACATGGTGCTGCACAATACGAATTTGCTGGGGATCGGCTTCTCCCTGGGCGCGGAATTCGCGGATAGCCTCCAGGGCGGCCTGGTTGCTCAGCAGGGCCAGGTCGGCACCATTCCAGCCTTCCGTCAGGTCGGCCCAGTCCTGCAGGTTGACTCCTTCGATGGGGCGTTCGGCGTTGTGCACCTGCAGAATGGCCAGCCGACCGGCGGCATCGGGTAGCCCCACCTCTAACTGCAGGTCCAGGCGTCCGGCACGCAGAATAGCGGGGTCGAGGGCACTGGGGCGATTAGTGGCACCGACCAGCAGCACATTGCGGCAGTCCTGCAAACCATCCAGTTCGGTCAGCAGTTGCCCGACCACCCGATCGCTGACGCCAGAGTCCCCGGCATATTGGCCCCGGGCAGGCACTAAAGTATCAATTTCGTCGATGAATACGACACAGGGAGCCGCCTGGCGGGCTTTGGCGAACAGTTCCCGCACCGCCTGTTCGGCAGCACCAACCCAGCGGCTCAGTAATTCAGGGCCGTTAACGGCGATAAAGTTGGCCCTCGCCTGAGCCGCAACCGCTTTGGCCAATAGAGTTTTGCCGGTGCCGGGAGGTCCCCACAGCAGCAGACCCCGGGGGGCTCTTGCGCCGGTTTGAGCATAGAGTTCGGGGTACAGCAGCGCTCCTTCAACGGATTCCTGCAGGGATTGCTTCACCTCGTCCAGGCCACCGATGTCGTCCCAGGCGATGGCGGGGGACTCCACTTCCACCGCCCGCAGCACCGAGGGCTTAATTTCCTTGATGGCCTGCAGAAAGTCCTCCTGGGTCAGGGTCATGGTGTCAGGGACGGGCCCCTGCAGATTGGGCACCTGACGGCGCAGGGCCAGGTAAGCGGCTTTCTGACAGAGGGCTTTGAGGTCGGCTCCGACCAGGCCCACGGCGAGGTCTGCGATCGCCTCCAGATCCACCCCATCCAGGGGCATACTCCGGGTTTGAATCTCCAAAATTTCCCGCCGACCCTGACGGTCCGGCACCCGGAACTGCACTTCCCGGTCAAACCGTCCCGGCCGCCGCAGGGCGGGGTCAATGTGGTCGGGGCGGTTAGTGGCAGCCAGGACAATCACCCCCTTAGTCTGGGCGAAGCCATCCATCAGCCCCAGCAGGGTTGCCACCAGGCGCTTTTCCACTTCCCCTTCCACCTTGCTGCGATCGGGGGCCAGACTGTCAATTTCGTCAATAAATACCAGGCAGGGGGCCGCTTTTTTAGCCTTTTCGAAAATGCCCCGCAGGCGCGATTCTGCCTCACCGTAATACTTACCCATCACTTCCGGACCGACGATGGCAATGTAGTTGACCCCTAAATCCTCCGCCAGGGAACGAGCCGTAAGGGTCTTGCCAGTGCCAGGAGGACCCACCAGCAGCACCCCCCGGGTCGGCTCCAGCCCCAGCTTGGCCAACACATCAGGGCGTTTCAGGGGGATTTCCACCAGTTCCCGCAGTTCCCGTAGAGTACCTGCAAGACCACCTACATCCTTCAGGGTGGGATGCTCCAGGGGCAGTGTCGGTGCCCCCTGGGAAGGCTTACCTCCCGATCGGTCTGACGGATTATCCGCTGGAGGTGGGGTAATAATAACCTCCTCAACGGCGGGATCAGGGGCTCCATCATCGGCATTGCGCCCCATTTTGCTGACCCCAATGTCGGGGATATTGCCCTGGCGAGGAATACTGCTAAAGCCACGAGCGTTTACTCTGACATCCGTCTTGAGTTCCCCCTTCTCAGCTTTTTCTTCCAGGGTTTTAGCCAGTTCGAGGAGTTGTTCAAAACCTTTGAAAAAATCAGTCATGGATAAATACCGCAGTGCATTGCAGGGGGAAATGTAGAAACCTCAACCAGGGCTCTGATGCTCAGCATTCACTTGTGGGAAGCCAACCTATAGGAATTTACCGAAGCCGTCACAAAAGTTGAGAAATTGAAGCCAGCCTGGTCAAGTTAAAAACCGACCTGGCCACCCTGGAACAACGTTTGCAGCAAACCCGCGGGGAATATGGACGGGCTCTACAGCATCTTGAAGAGGTCAAAGCCCAAATGGCCCTGCAGCCGTTTCTCGGGGTAGGGCCTATAGCTTCCGGGGAAGACAGGGATCTGGAAACCTACCTAGATGACGACTGGGACCATCTCATCAGACAAATCAACAACCTGTGACCTGAGTCAACTTCCGCTTCTAATAAGTTTGTTACCCCCCTCTAAATCCTGCCTACCCTGTGGGTACGCTCTAGGCAGCAGTCCTACAGGATCACTATGCATTTTTTGGCGCAGTATCAGTTGGTGATGGTCAGCGGCAAAGGGGGCGTTGGCAAGACCACCCTGTCTTGCGGGCTAGCTCGGCAGTGGGCCCAGCAGCATCCCGAGGAAACCGTCATGCTGCTTTCCACCGACCCGGCCCATTCCCTGGGCGATGTGTTATCCGTAGCGGTCGACAACACCCCTACCGCCCTGGAGGATGTCCCTAACCTGCAGGTTAGAGCCCTGGATGCCCGAGCCCTGCTGCACCAGTTTCATCAGGACTATGGGCCCCTGCTGGAACTGCTGGTGGAACGGGGCAGCTTTGTCCAGGGAGACGACCTCAGCCCGGTGTGGGATATGGGTTGGCCCGGGCTGGACGAACTCATGGCCCTGCTGGAAATTCAGAGACTTCTGCGGGAAAAAGAAGCCGACCGGGTCATGGTTGATATGGCCCCCACAGGTCATACCCTGTCCCTATTTGCGCTGATGGATTTTCTGGATACTCTATTAAATTCGCTAGATCAGTTCCAGGAAAAACACCGCTACATGACCCAAACCCTGTCGGGCCACTACACCCCGGATAACGCAGATCAGTTTATCCAGGACATGCGACAAGATCTGGACAAGGGTCGGGAGCTTATTCAGGATTACCAGCGCACCACCTGCTGGGTAGTGGGCATTCCTGAGCCCATGAGCCTGCTGGAAAGTCAGCGATTTATCGATGCCCTGCGGGATTTGCAGATTCCCCTGGGCGGCATCATGATTAACCGGGTGCAGCTCCAGGCCGGCCGGATCGAAGCCAGCCAGCAACCGGTGCTGCAGTCATTCCGGGACCTGAGTCAGGGGCACCCCGCCTACTGTGTACCCCTACAAACCCTAGAACCCATTGGGGGAGCTGCCCTGGATCGCCTGGTGACATGGATTAAACCCCTGGAGTTCCTGCAAAACCAGGCACCTCCCGCCGTTGCTCCCCAGTGGCCAGAACCGGTGCCACCGGGGTTTGAAGACTTTATCGCGGCCGGTCGTCGGTTAATCATCGTGGGTGGCAAAGGGGGCGTTGGTAAAACCACCGTCTCTGCCGCCATTAGCTGGGCTCTGGCTCAAGGACACCCCGAATCCGCCATTCGGGTCATGTCTATTGATCCGGCCCACTCCCTGGGGGATGCCTTTGGCCAACCCCTGGGCCACGAACCCACCCACCTGCTGCCGAATTTACAGGGGCAGGAAATCGATGCTGACGTGGTTCTCGACGACTTTCGTCGGGACTATCTCTACGAATTGGCGGACATGATGGGCGGCGATGCCAATCTGGACGCCGGTTTGCAGATCGCCTACGGACCAGAAGCCTGGCGGCAAATTGTCGCCCAGGCCCTGCCCGGCATCGACGAAATGCTGTCCCTGGTGACGGTGATGGATCTACTAGAGCATGACCAACAGCAGCTGATCGTGTTGGATACGGCCCCTACCGGTCATCTGCTGCGTTTTTTGGCCATGCCCACCGCCCTGGGAGATTGGCTGGCCTGGATCTTCAAACTGTGGATTAAATATAAAGATGTCGCCGGCCACGTCGATTTTATGGGTCGCCTGCGCACCCTGCGGAAGCGAGTCATGGCGGCTCAAGCCAAACTCAAAGATCCAGACCATACAGAATTTATTGGAGTGGTGCAGCATCAATCCGCGATTCTGGCCGAAGCCCAGCGGCTCAACCAAACCCTGGCCGATATGGGCATTGACCAGCGCTACATCATCCACAATCGGTACGTTCCGGAGCAAAACCTGGCGGCGGACCTGTTCCCCGAGCAGACCATCGTCCGTTTGCCCAAGCTGCCAGCTAGTACCAATCCCTTTGAGCAGGTCAAGGCCGCTTCTGGTTTGATCTTTTCAAACAATTAAGACTTTTGAAAACTGACCGGTCATCGGGGAAATAGGGGCAAGATAAACCCAGCTGAAGTGGAAAAGCTAATTCTGAAACGCTAGTATGTGCCTGAACTTAGAACTTCTTCAGTCCAGCTTCACCCTTTGGGTGATGGATCAAGACAAAATCTGGGTCTGGGCTACTGAGAGGTTTCAAAATTCTGGTTCGAGTTCAGCCCCCATAGAGCGCTTCGACACCGCAAGAGGAGTCAATTGTGGCAAGTCATAAAATTTTGGTCATTGATGATAGCCGAGTCATTCGCATGCGGGTACGCGATATGCTGCCCCAGGGAAATTTCGATATCATCGAAGCGAAAGATGGCGTAGAAGGGATGGAGGCCATTCGCAACCAACGACCAAACCTGATCATGCTGGACTTTCTGTTACCCCGCATGAGTGGTTGGGAAGTCTTCCAGGAAATTCAAGCTCAGACTGAATTGCAGCGCATTCCGCTGGTGCTGATGTCCGGTCGCCGCGAAGAAGTGACCGAGAAAATTCAGGAACCCTTTGAGTATTTCGAGTTTATTCAAAAGCCTTTTGAACAAAAAGAACTGATTGAAGCCATTAAAGGGGCCATGACCAAGGCTCGCAAGCCCCGACGTACCCCCGCCCCGGCTGCCCCGGCTACGACCAACGCCACCACTTCCACTGCCACCGCCGCCACTGCCGCCGGTGGTGGCATCGACCCGGCAGAATTCCAGGCATTGCAAGCTCAGGTTAAACAGCTCCAGGGCGAAGTCACCCAACTCAAAGGGCAACTTGCGAAAGTCCTGGCATTCATCAAACAAAAGCTGCGCTGAATTCTCCGGCTACAAGCCAAAGCCAACCCCCGTAAATCCCCAGAGTTCCTGATCTCCTCTGGCAGGCCAGGTTTAACATCCTGTTCAAGATGGATGGGTAACAGCCCAAAAACCGGTTATAATCCTAGTGATAATGGTTATCATTTTTGGGCATGATGCTAGAGGTCCAGAATCTATCGGCCAGCTATCGCAGTGCCCTGGCCCTGCAAAATTTTTCTGTCAGCCTCCACAGTGGCGAACTGGTTGGCCTGATTGGACCTAATGGTGCCGGCAAAAGCACTTTCATCAAGGCCATTCTGGGTCTGGTTCCCCACCGGGGGAAAGTTTTATTTCAAGGGGTTCCCCTGCGGCGAAATCGGCATCGAGTGGCCTACGTGCCCCAAAGGTCGCACATCGACTGGGACTACCCGATTACGGCCTGGAACGTCGCGATGATGGCCCAATCTGCCCTGGCTGGGTGGTTTCGTCGTCCTAACCAGGCGGCAAAGCAGCGGGTTACAGTCGCCCTTGAGCGGGTAGACATGCTGCATCTGGCCGACCGACCCCTGGGGGAACTATCGGGGGGACAACAACAGCGGGTCTTTCTAGCCCGGGCCTTAGCCCAAGATGCGGACCTGTTTTTACTGGACGAACCCTTCACCGGCATCGACCGCAAAACCGAGACGTTGATGTTGGCCATCTTTAGGGAGCTTAGAGCCCAGGGCAAGATTCTCGTGGTCTCCAGTCATGAATGGGGAGCAGCCCTCAACCGCTATGATCGGTTGCTGCTGGTGAATCGCACCCTGCTGGCCGACGATGTTCCCCAGGCGGTCATGACCTACGATAATATTCAACGGGCCTACGGTCAGGCCAGTACAACGTCCTCAGAGCCTGCCTCCTATGCAGAATTCTTCTGCTAACTGGGATGCCATTGTCATTGGTGCCGGCATCGGTGGCCTGGTTACCGCCACCCAACTTGCTGCAAAAGGAGCCCGGGTCCTTGTGCTGGAGCGTTACCTGATACCCGGCGGCAGTGCCGGATATTTTGAGCGCAACGGCTACCGCTTCGATGTGGGGGCCTCCATGATTTTTGGCTTTGGCAGCCAGGGCACCACAAATTTACTGACCCGGGCTTTAGATGCCGTCGGTATGTCCCTGGAAACGGTGCCTGACCCGGTACAGGTGCACTATCACCTGCCGAATAACCTCAATATTCGGGTCCATCGGGACTATGAACAGTTTTTGGGGGAGTTGTGCCATCGCTTTCCCGGCGAAGGCCCGGGCATTCGCCGATTCTACGATGAATGCTGGAGGGTATTCCACTGCCTCAACTCCATGGATTTGCTTTCCCTGGAAGAACCCCGCTATGTGGCCCGAGTTTTCCTGCAGCATCCCCTTGCCTGTCTGGGCCTGGCCAAACGTCTGCCAATCAACGTCGGCAGCGTTGCCAGAAAATATATTCAGGACCCGGAACTGCTGCGGTTCATTGATATGGAGTGCTACTGCTGGTCTGTAGTCCCTGCCGACCGGACTCCATTAATTAACGCCGGCATGGTGTTCAGCGACCGCCACTACGGCGGCGTCAATTACCCCAAAGGGGGAGTCGGGCGCATTGCCCAGGCTCTGGCTGATGGCCTTGGCAATGCCGGAGGCCAGATTCGCTATCGGTCCCGGGTAACCCAAATTCTCACCGAACGAGGACAGGCGGTGGGTGTCCAACTCGCCACCGGGGAAACCTTCCAGGCCCCCCGCATCATCTCCAACGCCACCCGCTGGGACACCTTTGGCTCTCTCCTGTCAGACATTCCCCTGCCCCAGCGGGAACAGCGCTGGCAGCGTCAGTACCAGCAATCCCCCAGCTTCCTCAGCCTGCATCTAGGGGTAGACGGGGCAATTATCCCCCCGGATGCCGACTGCCACCACATTCTGCTGGAAGACTGGAACTGCATGGAAGATTCAAACGGCACGATCTTTGTTTCCATCCCGACCCTGCTGGACCCGGATCTGGCACCCCCCGGGGATCACATCATCCACACTTTTACCCCCAGCTGGATGGCAGACTGGCAGGGCCTGGCTCAAAAAGATTACGACGCCCAAAAGCAACACCAGGCCCAGCAGCTGATCCATCGTCTGGAGACGCTTTTCCCCGGTCTGCAAGCCTCTGTGCGATATCAAGAAATCGGCACTCCCCGCACCCATCGCCGCTTTTTAGGACGCCTTGACGGTACCTACGGCCCCATTCCCTCCGGCCAGCCCCGGGGGCTGCTGGAAATGCCCTTCAACCGCACCTCTGTGCCCGGCCTCTACTGCGTTGGCGACAGCACCTTCCCCGGCCAGGGGCTCAATGCCGTAGCCTTTTCCGGCTTTGCCTGCGCCCACCGGGTGGCGACGGATTTGGGATTCTAGAGCTGAGCCAACTTTATGAGGACAACGAATTTCTGGCGGCGAAACCATTCCCAGTAGGCGCTATTCCCCAGAGGCGAAGGCCCTATGCCTGTGCCTTTGGGGATTTTTTCCTTTCAATACGAATCATTGCCAAATTTCGACCCGCCCCACCCCCTGAGGAATTCTAAAGATATCCCTACCCCCTCTCCCACACTCCCCCCTCTCCCTCTCTCCCCTACTCCCTCTCTCCCCATGAAAACTCCCCTGCTTTCCGACGCCAACCGCCGCCTCGAACGAGCCC
>CAZPYG010000022.1:0-52852 GCA_964590465.1 uncultured bacterium
TCGTTCAAGGGTTTATAGTCCCCGTAGGTTGGATGAAGCGTTAGCGGAACCCAACAAAATCTCGCTGGTGTTGGGTTTTACTTCGCTCCACCCAACCTACGGCTTCAAAGACTAACTTTTCTAATTGTCCCCTGTCCCTAAATATAACCTCACAAATTCCGCTGCCGCTTCCGGATTAATCTCCTGTAACGCGTCCCGCAACTGCAGCACCATCTCCGCCCCAGGGTCGCGCACTTCATTGACCCAGCGATACACATTCGACCGCCCAATACCCATCTTTACGGCAACCTGATTTTGGCTGATGCCGTAAGTTTCCAATACCTGCCGTAGTGCTTTGCCTGCCTGTCCCATGCCTAGATCCTGTCAGAAGGCCATGACAGGGTAAATGGCACCGATTGGACTACGTTTGTGATACGCTCAATGTAGACTAATCGGGAACATGCGATGAAATCTGAATCTAAAGCCTCAAAACCTTCTCTGCTTCGCCATTCCGCCTTTCTCACTGCCCAGAGCGATGCCGAACCCGTGAGCCTCGACCACGAAGAGCGCGAACCTGTCCGGCTTCTGGCCATCGGCACCGCCAGCGGCATCGACACTATTATTCAAACCCTGCACCTGAGAGGTTTTGCCCACATCAGCGAGTGGAGTCCTTTAATGCCCCACAGTTCCGGCAAATTCATGCGGGTTCTCACCCGTTGGGTGCAAAGTCGCTTTCCACAATAAAACCCCGGCTCCTTAAAGAAACCGGGGTTCTCCCTACAGAGCAGCAACTACAGCCCTACCGCTCGGTCAGCTTCGTCAGCAGCTTATTCGAGCGATCCACAAAGGCCTTCATGCCGTCGGCGTCGAAGCCCTTCTGGGCCATCAGCGCGGTGTCGTAGATCTGGTTACAGATCATCTCCGCCAGGGCCCCCGCCGGGGAGCTTTCACCGCCAGCGCCAATGATGGTGCTCTGGCTCAGGCTCAGCAGGTTTTGAATTAGCGGATGGGCCGTGTTCACCAGCAGCACATGGTCATCGGGGAACTGCATGTCTTGCTGCTGAATCAGGGCCATGGTTTCCTGCATGCGGCGGGCGTCTTCGGGCACCAGCACCATGGCGGGGGGTACGGTGTCGGCATTTTCAGCCTTCAGGGCCTGGGGTTTGACGTTTACCCGAGGCTTGTTAATGGCCTTTTCAAACATCTCCTTAATTTCGTCGTCCCGCGTCTTGTTCGTAGACGGGTCAACGATTTCGCTCTCTTTCTCTTTGTCCAGCAGGGTGTCGTCCAGGTCGGCATCGACCCGCGAGAACTTGACATCCGAGTAATCCCGCTCCAGGGAGGGGATGAAGTGGGTGTCAATGAAAGAGTCCATAAACAGGACTTCCAACCCCTGGCCCTTGAACAGCTCGATGTAGGTGGCTTGAGACACCTCATCGGTGGCGTAGAAGATGCGGTTTTCGTGCTTGTCTTTGTTGCGTTCCAGGTACTCCTTCAGGGTGGTGTAATAGTAGCCCTTGGCGTCGGTGGCGGGCTGGTTGGGCTCCTCCACTTCACTCCAGGCATCGCCCCCGTCGGTCTGTACCTCCACTTTTGCAGCTTCTGCGTCCCCAGCCTCGTCTCCTAACTTGGCAGTGGTGCGGAAGATCATGATGTCTTCCACCTGCTTTTTGAACTTGTCGTCGTTCAACGAGCCGAACTTAACGAAGTTGCCCAGGTCCTGCCAGCTGGAGATGTACTTGGCGGGATCATCCCGGTACAGGGCCTTGAGGCTGTCGCCCACCTTCTTGGCGATGTAGTCGGCGATGCGGCGCACGGTGCGATCGCCCTGCAAAAAGCTGCGGCTGACGTTGAGGGGAATATCGGTGCTGTCGATGACTCCGCGCAGGGGCAGCAGGAACCGGGGCACCACTTCCTCGCAGTTGTCGGTGACAAACACCTGGTTGCAGTAGAGCTTGATGCTGCTCTTGGTGACGTCAATATCCGGCTTCAGCTTGGGGAAATAGAGGATGCCGTTAACCACGAAGGGGTAGTCGGTGTTGAGGTGAATCCACAGCAGCGGATCTTCCTGGAAGGGGTACAGGTAGCGGTAGAACTCCAGGTAGTCTTCATCGCTGAGGCTGCTGGGGGACTGTTTCCAGGGAGCCTCATGCTTGTTGACCACTTCCCCATCCAGCTTGATGGGCACCGGCATGAAGTCGCAGTAGGTTTTGATTAACTGCTGAATGCGGGCGGGCTCCGCATATTCTTCTTCTCCTTCCATCAGGTGCAGGGTGATGGTGGTACCGACGGTGCTGCGTTCGGAGGGGCTGAGCTGAAACTCTGTGGTGCCGTCACAGCTCCAGTGGATAGGTTCGGCCCCTTCCTGGTAGGAGAGGGTGTCGATCTCCACCTGGGAGGCCACCATAAAGGAGGAGTAAAAGCCCAGACCGAAGTGGCCGATGATGGGGTCGTCTGAAGCGGCGTCTTTATATTTTTCGATGAAATCCTCAGCACTGGAGAAGGCCACCTGGTTGATGTACTTCTTCACCTCGTCAGCGGTCATACCGATGCCGGTGTCCGACACGCTGAGGGTCTTTTTGTCCTTATCCAGCTTGATTTCAATTTCGGGACTGCTGACATCGCCATTATAGTCCCCGGTGCGGGCCGCCATGGAAAGCTTCTTAATGGCGTCTACGGCGTTGGAAACCAGCTCCCGCAGGAAGATTTCGTGCTCAGAATAGAGGGCTTTCTTGATAATCGGAAAAATATTCTCGGTATGGATCGAGATATTGCCCTGTTCCAGAATCGTAGTCATGGCGGTTCTGCGATGGCGTAATGAAGAACGACTAAAGGGCATTTTGGCCGCAGATGACGCGATTCACAAGCGGCAATCTCTCCCTTGGCAGGTTCGGTTGACACTACTTAGGAGAGCGGGGAGGGAGGGCGGAAGGGCAGGAGTAGGTTAATTTGGGCAATTAGCACTCTCCCCTTACTAATTGTGATCCTCGCGGTTGCGGCCTTGACCCATTCCTTGCTGGGAACATCCCTGTAGGGAGCTATCCTTTACGCAAAAGTCGGTGAAACTCCTGCACTGCAAACTTTTCCCTCTGCTACGCGCGGGCCGAGCCCTACTCCCAGAACGGGAGCAGGGGGGCCAGAAAGCCCCTTCTGGCCTCCCCCTCTACCATCTTGGTAGAGGGGGATTGAGGGGGTGAGGGGAGATCTGCCTAACGGATAGCTGTAGGGAGGGGATTGAGTCGAGATTTTTGCGGTTGCAGGTGATCCCGAACTGGGGTTATTTCACCAAATCAGGAAATCGGCATCGGACCGCAGCGCCTTATAGATGGACTGGTCAAACCTCCCGGTTTCCCTGAGGTTAAGCTGGCGCTGCAGCCGCAAAATGGCGCTTTCGGTTGCAGTACCAAAATGACCATCAATGGGGCCACCGTAGAGGGCTAACCCCTGCAGCATGCGCTGCAATTGTTCAACGGGTTCTCCGGAATCGCCCAGCTTGAGCTGAGCGGCTTTCAAGCTCTGTACTTCCTGTTGCCACGGTAGATTAAAGTAATGTGCTTCAGCGTTCATGGGGGCTTTTGAATGGGTAGGTGCTGGCAGACTTTGCCTGTACATGGTTGACGTCAAGCAGGTAGATGAAGTGGGGAATTTCCCCTTAAGCCCTGGTGGAGCTTAGTGTTTCACGGTTTTTTGCAGTACACCACCGAAGATTAGGATGTTAAGCCATAACTTAAGGGGTTGAAAGTCTGGGTGGTGTTGAAGGGATTTTGGCTGAAGCGCCATTCTCTAAGGAATGGGAATTCAATAATGTGTGATAGCCGTCTCGGCTGTCCAAGAGCAGGCAAGATGCCTGCCCTACAAAAATTGGATTTTATTAGATCCCCATTCCTTAGGGATCTTGAGCTGATCTACAGGGAATGGTACTGAATTAAAGCTGGTGGGCAGAGCCCAAAGGTAAATCAGGGCTTTCGGCGTTGGCCCTTGGTCTGGTCTTTGACCATCTGTGAGAGGCTATTTCAGCTTATTTTAGTGCCATTCCTACCTACGGGTTAATCAATGAAGCATCGTCATGGGTTGTCATTAGCTCTTACAAAAAGTGACGATTAGAGGTCCATTCTAAACAGCCTTGATGGCTAGGAAGCTACCCTGAATTTGCAGCGTTGATGCGATGCCCTGAAACACCTGGGGTAGAAGCACAATCACCCGGGGCCCTGCCCCTCCCTGAAATCGTCCTGGTTGTTAATTCCTATGCGGTTGCGAAAAAGTTACCTGCCCTGGTTCTTGCTAGGGTTAATACTGTTCATCAGTTGTTCCTCCAGCGGTTCTATGGCTTCTAACGCGATTTCTACAGCTTCCCTGACCTACCCCGACAGCCCTAGAGGCAATCAGGTGGATATTTACCATGGGGTAGAAGTACCCGATCCCTACCGCTGGCTGGAAGACCCCCAATCTCCCGAAAGCCGCCAGTGGATTGAGGCCCAAAACCACGTCACCTTTAGTTATCTGGAAAACCTGCCCCGGCGGGAACAGATCAACCAACGCCTGACGAATTTGTGGAACTACGAACGCTACGGCACCCCCTTCAAGCGAGGCGGTCGCTACTTTTACTTTAAAAACGACGGGTTGCAGAATCAGACTGTTCTCTACACCCTGCCCTCCCTGGAGGCGGAACCCAGGATCTTGCTCGATCCCAACACTTTGTCGGCAGACGGCACCGTCGCCCTCAGTGGGATGGCCGTCAGCGAAAATGGCGCTTACCTGGCCTATGGGCTTTCCACTGCCGGGTCAGACTGGGAGGAATGGCATGTGCGCGACATCGAAACCGGGGAGGACACCGATGATGTGCTGAAGTGGGTGAAGTTTTCCGGGGCCTCCTGGACCCACGATCACCAGGGCTTTTTCTACAGCCGCTATGATGAACCCGACGAAACCACAAAGCTGGAAGCCGTTAACTACTACCAGAAGCTTTATTACCACCGTCTGGGGACGCCCCAAGCTGAGGATGTCTTAGTTTACGAGCGTCCCGACCAGAAGGAGTGGGGCTTTAGCGGCGAAGTCACCGATGACGGCAAATATCTGGTGATTTCGGTCTGGAAGGGAACTGCCCCGGATAATCTGGTGTTTTACACAGATCTGACCAGTCCTGACAGTTCAGTGGTAGAGCTGATTCAGGAATTCGAGGCGGACTATGGATTTGTGGATAATGAGGGCACCAAGTTCTGGTTCCGTACTGATCTGGATGCTCCCAAAGGTCGTCTGATTGCCATCGATATCAACCAACCGGAACCAGACCACTGGCAGGAGGTGATTCCTGAAAGGGAAGACACCCTGGAGGGAGTGGGCATTCTGAACCATCAGTTCGTGGTCGATTACCTGAAGGACGCCTACACCAACATCCGCATCTACAGCCTGGAGGGAGACTTTGTGCGGGATGTGGAACTCCCCGGCATTGGCTCAGCGGGGGGCTTCGACGGTAAGCGAGAGGATACGGAAACCTTCTACAGCTTCACCAGTTTTACGATCCCCAACACTATCTACCGCTACGACATGACCACTGGGGAAAGTACCCCCTACCGCCAGCCCCAGGTGGACTTTAACCCCTATGACTATGAAACCCGTCAGGTGTTCTATGCCAGTGCCGACGGTACCCAAATTCCCATGTTCATCATCCATAAAAAGGGGGTGGAACTCAACGGGCAAAATCCAACCCTGCTCTACGGCTACGGGGGGTTCAATGTGTCCCTGACTCCGGCGTTCTCGGTCAGCAACCTGGTGTGGATGGAAATGGGTGGTGTTTATGCGGTCCCCAACCTGCGGGGGGGCGGAGAGTATGGCGAAGAATGGCACCAGGCGGGCATCAAGCTGAATAAGCAAAATGGGTTTGATGACTTTATCGCCGCCGCTGAATGGTTAATGGATAACCGCTACACTGCCCCTGACAAGCTGGCGATTATGGGCGGCAGTAACGGCGGTTTACTGGTGGGGGCCTGCATGACTCAGCGTCCCGATTTATTTGCGGCGGCCCTGCCTGCGGTGGGCGTCATGGATATGCTGCGGTTCAACCAGTTCACCATTGGCTGGGCCTGGGAGGCAGACTATGGTTCACCCCAAAATGAGGAAGAATTTAAGGCTCTTTACGCTTACTCCCCTCTGCACAACCTGAAACCCGGGACCGACTATCCGGCGACGCTGATTACCACCGCCGACCACGATGATCGGGTGGTGCCGGCCCACAGTTTTAAGTTTGCCGCGGCTCTACAGGCCGCCCATGCCGGTCCCGATCCGGTGCTGATTCGCATTGAAACGAAAGCGGGGCACGGGGCAGGCAAACCGATGACTAAGGTTATTGAAGAAGTGTCTGATAAATGGGCCTTCCTGGCGGAGAATTTAGGAATGAATTAGTACTCTATGGCAGAAGTTTCCCTATCCTGGTGAAAGTCTACCAACCTTGAACCGTAAACCGTGCACCGTATCCCCCTGTAACTGCCAGTGGTGTACCCATTTACGCCGCACTCTACTAGGAATGTCACTGAAATAAGCTGAAAGTGACCTTCGTCAATCGCCAGAAGCCTTGATATACCGTAGGGTGGGCACTGCCCACCAGCCTTAAATCAGTGCCATTCCACTCTACTAGTACCTTTGCCTTAGAGAAAATCTATGGATTCCCCTTCACCCCCGCCTTCCCACTCCCGCAGTGACCTGGTGCAGTTTATCCAGGTTGCCCGGCTCCAGGGAGCTTCAGACGAATTTACCAGCAAGCTCCTGAGAGACTACGGCTGGCCCCAGCGGGAGGTGGAACGGGCGTTTTTCGAGGTGTATGAGGAACTCACCGGACGGCCCATCCCCACCCCGAAAGGGGGGGCTGGAGAATCGGCGCGGGATGCCTTTTTTTACCTGCTGATGATCATTACCCTGGCGATCTGGACCCAGGCCCTGGGAGAGTTGGCGTTTATCTTCATTAATCACCTGGTTCCCGACCCCCTGGATCGAGGATTTGGCGACCCGTCCTGGCAGGTGGCCTTTTGCCTGGCCCGGTTGATCGTGTCCTATCCGGTTTATCTCTGGGTGATGCGGCAATTGAATCGAGAACTGGCGGCCCATCGGGAAAAGTACTTTTCTGGAGTGCGCAAGTGGCTGACCTACCTCACCCTGTGGATTGTGGCCCTGATTGCCATCGGCACATTGATTGCGTTCTTAACGTCTTTCCTGCGGGGAGACCTGACCACCCGGTTTATTCTCAAGGTACTGGTGATTCTCCTGATCGACGGAGGCGTGCTCTGGTACTACTCTAATTGGATTCGGCGGGAACCGGAAGCAAGAACCCTGCGGGTGAACTATGAAGCCTAAAACCTTTGACCGAACCTTTGCCGGCGTGGCCACCGCTGCGGTGGTGGCCGGTATCATTGCAGGATTCTGGATTTTGGGAACCCCCGGACGGCAGCGGGCGATCTCATCTGACCGCCAGCGCATCAGCGATCTGGTGGCCATGGCCCAAAACCTCCATCAGGATTACCAGGCCCAGCAGGATGGCTTCCAGCTCCCCGAAACCCTGGATGCCAACGAGCAGCGCTCCGACCCCCTGACCAATCAACCCTATGAATACCAGCGGTTAAGCGACACCACCTTCGAACTCTGCGCCAGCTTCGACACTGACAGCAGCACCTACCCCTTCAGTAACCGTCCCCGGCCGCCCGAAACCCGCCAGTGGGAGCATCCCGAAGGACGCCACTGTTTTGAGTTTGATGTGACTGAATATCCGGGGACTTTTTATTAATAATCCCCGTTCAAGCCCAGAAGTCTTATTTTGCGGCCCTAAACGCCTTACAGAGCGACTCTCGCTCCCATATAGAAGTACATCTCGCAGATTACCCCTCCCCCCTTATCGAAGGGGTAAAGGATGAAACTCGAATCGCCAGAAAGTGGGGAGAACTTGAACTCATCAAGTTTTTGCCTCACTGAATTGAGAATCACTATAGATCATAATCTGACTGAGTAATCCAGAATACTGCGATTGATAATCTATTTGCTTTTTGGAGAATTTCCTATGTTTTAAAAATGTCCTGCGGTTTTGGAAATCTCTGCAAAAACTACATCAAAGCTTTACGGGTTCTACGTTAATCCAGTGTCACATTAGACCTGAATAGTTTTCTCTTGGAGAAGACTGGTCCAACAAGTCTTCTCCAAGCAGGATATAGGACACAACCAAGGAATTAACCGGGAATGCTATGGAAACGCTGGAGCGACTTAGAGCCGAACAACTTAAAGGGACAAAACGATTAAACGTATCTTGCAAATTAACCGATTTTCCTAGAGAAATTTTTGACCTGGCTGATTCCTTAGAGGTCTTAGATCTATCGAATAACCGTCTGTCTTCGCTGCCGGATGACTTACCTCAACTATATAACTTAAGAGCTATTTTTCTAAATAATAATCAATTCGAAGTAGTTCCCGAGGTTTTAGCCCAGTGCCCTAAACTTTCTCTGATTAGCTTCAAATCGAATCACCTGACGAGCCTCAGCCCCACTGCTCTGCCCCAACAGACTCGTTGGCTAATTCTGACGAACAACCAGCTTACGACCCTGCCCCCATCCCTCGGTAAACTCAGCCAGTTGCAAAAGCTCATGCTGGCGGGTAATCAGCTCCGCACTATACCAGAGGAACTTTCGTCCTGTCTTAACCTGGAACTGATTCGGATTGCGGCCAACCAGTTGACCGCTTTTCCCCAATGGTTGCTGTCGATGCCCCGCCTGGCCTGGATCGCCTATGGGGGTAATCCTTTTTGCGCTGAGCTGGCGGCTGCACAACATTCCCCCACCCATCTGGAGCACATCGACTGGTCCACTCTGACAGTGGGAGAGCGGCTCGGCCAGGGTGCTTCAGGAGTCATATATCGGGGACTGTGGAATAACGGTTCAGCCTCTAAAGAAGTTGCTGTCAAACTCTTTAAGGGAAATGTCACCAGCGATGGCCTGCCCCAAGATGAAATGCGAGCCTGTATTGCCGCTGGCCCCCACCAGAATTTAGTCAGCGTTTTGGGGAGCATCATCAATCACCCCGAACAAAAAGAGGGCCTTGTGTTTCCCTTGATCCCTGCAGACTACAGAACCCTGGGTGGGCCTCCCAGTTTAGAAAGCTGTACCCGAGATACTTACGAACCGGGTACTCAGTTCAATCTGGGCATGGGTCTGCGAATTGCCCAAAGTATTGCTGCCGCTGCTTCCTACTTGCATAGTCGGGGTATTTTGCATGGCGACCTCTACCCCCACAATATTCTGACCGACTCCAGCGGCGATAGTTATTTGGGGGATTTTGGAGCTGCGGCCTTCTTCGATGGGGCCGATATTGGCCGAAGTGCAGCGTTAGAACGAATTGAAGTGCGGGCGTTTGGCTGTCTTCTACAGGATTTGCTCGAACGCTGCCCGCCGACTGACAAAGAGGCCTATGCCGAGGTATTCAAATCCCTGCAACACCTGCAGCAGGCTTGTATGGTACCCACGGTCGTCGCTCGCCCTCGGTTTAAGACCATTTGCCATGAGCTGGGTGGGCTTGCGGTCTAGGGTCCGGTTGCTTGGCCCGTGCTGCCGCTGCAAACGCAGCGGGAATGGAAACCTCATCAGGGTTCCCAATAATGGCCAGCATATAAACGCTTTTGCTTACGGGCCTGCTCCTGCTGGCGCTGCCGCCGATTTTGCTCGACCTGTTCTAGCAGGTCAGCAGGGATATTCATTTCAGGAGCCATACTGCAACACCCCTTTTTGAGAGCCCATCACCCATACAACTCCATCACCCGAGTCACATCCAGGCGGGACTGGGCACTGACTGCCAGAGAGGAGCAATGTCCCCGATTTAGATGGTCCGCCGCCGCACAGCCAATCATGGCGGCGTTGTCGGTGCAGAGCTGCAGGGGCGGGAAGAGAACCGTGATGCCATATTCCTTGGCAGCTTCCTGCATGTGCTGGCGCAGACCGCTATTGGCAGCAACTCCGCCGCCCACGGCAATGGTATTGAGGTCAAAATCCCTGGCGCAGCGGATGGCGCGTTTGGTCAGACTGCGGGCCACCGTGGCCTGAAAGCTGGCGGCCAGGTCTGCCACGGGCAGGGGATCCACCCCCTCAGCCTTGAGCTTTTCCACCAGCCGCAGCACCGCAGTCTTCAATCCACTGAAGCTGGAATCGTAGGGATGAAAGCCTCCACCAGGTAAAGAAATATTGCCTTCGGGCAGGGGGAAGACTTTGGAATCGCCCTTTTTGGCAAGTTTGTCGATGATCGGACCGCCAGGGTAGCCCAGCCCCAGCAACCGGGCTACTTTGTCGAAGGCTTCCCCGGCGGCATCATCCCTCGTTTGGCCCAGGGTCTGGTACTGGCCGCAGTCTTTAACCTGGATCAGACTGGTGTGTCCCCCGGAAACCAGCAGGCACAGGAAGGGAGGCTCCAGGGCTGGCTCAGCCAGGTAGTTGGCGTAGATGTGGCCTTCCAGGTGGTGGACGCCGACGAAGGGCTTGTTGTGAACCATGGCTAAAGTCTTGCCAGTCGTCAACCCCACCAGCAAGGCCCCTACCAGTCCAGGGGTGCAGGTGGCGGCGATACCGTCGATGGCGTCCCAATTCAAATCAGCCTGCTCCAGGGCGGCTTCTAGCTCAGCTCCAATGGTAACGACGTGCTGGCGGGAGGCGACCTCGGGCACAATGCCGCCGTAGCGCTGGTGGATGTCGATTTGTGAAGAAACCACGCTGCTGAGGACAGTGCGATCGCGCACCACCGCCACAGCGGTTTCATCGCAGCTCGTTTCTAACGCCAAAATTGTCGCCATCGCAGCAAAGTTTGTAGAGTTGTAAACACCTTGTCAATCTTAGCTTTACGGGGCCTCAGCGGCGGGGTATTATGGCGACCAAGTTGGGTGAATTTTTGTACAAAAAACTTAACCTTTCGTTCAAATCGCCCTTGGTTTCTTAGATCAATAAAAGGAACAGTTTATGCGACGGTTTTTTGCTGTAGCTCTTGTAATCTGTCTCTGGTTCGGTTTTGCCCCCCCGGCCTCTGCCACCATGGCGGGGGATAACGTATCCGGCCTCACCCCCTGTGGTGACAATCCCGCATTCCAAAAGCGGGCGGCCAACGCCACCACTGACAGCGCCAAAGCTCGGTTCGAGTTTTACGGTAACTCCAGCCTGCTCTGTGGTGAAGATGGTCTGCCCCACCTGGTAGTCAGTGGAGATCTGGCCCACGCTGGGGAATTCTTAATTCCCAGCATTCTCTTTCTCTACATTGCCGGTTGGATTGGTTGGGTCGGTCGGGCTTATCTGATCGCCGTTCGGGATGACAAAAAGCCCGAAGAGAAAGAGATCATCATTGATGTGCCCCTGGCCATCAAGTGCATGCTGTCTGGCTTTGCCTGGCCGCTGACGGCGTTTAAGGACATCGCCAGCGGCGCTATGTTCGCCAAAGATGACGAGATCACCGTATCTCCTCGCTAGCCATTGCTGCCCTATCCACTAACCCAGAGAAGTTTATGGACAATTTTCTGAAGTACCTGTCTACTGCGCCGGTTCTGGCCACCGTTTGGATGGTCGTCACCGCCGGTATCCTGATTGAATTCAACCGCTTTTTCCCCGATCTGCTTCTGCATCCGTAGAAGTGATTTTTTTGCTGTGATACTTTGAGTTTGGAGAACCCATCTATGACGACAGATGTGATCAAACCAGCTGGGGATCCTCAAATCGGCAACCTAGAAACCCCGATTAATTCCTCTGGCTTTACCAAAGCTTTTATCGGAAACCTGCCCGCCTATCGTCAGGGGTTGTCTCCCCAGCGACGCGGGTTGGAAATTGGCATGGCCCACGGCTACTTCCTGTATGGTCCCTTCGCCTTGCTGGGGCCGCTGCGGGATTCGGATATTCCTGGGCTGGCTGGCCTACTCAGTGCCTCCGCTTTAATTGTAATCTTGACGGCTTGCCTATCCCTTTATTCTGGGGCCGGGGTCAACACGAATGTGACCAAAACCACCACCCCGTTTACTCCCCCGTCCAGCCTTGAATCTAACGAAGGTTGGAGCGAGTTTGCTGGTGGCTTCTTGATTGGGGGCATTGGGGGTGCCACCTTTGCCTACCTGTTAGCGGCAAATATGCCTCTACTGCTGGGCGTAGTCAGTGGTGGCCATAGCTAATAGACCAATTTAAGTTGTCCCGGGTAATCGCCTAGAGATGCCATCGAACCAGTTGTTTCGGCAGAGGGCCCTAGTCCTCCCCAGGAACGGAACGCCTCGAGTATCCCTTGGGGGTGATAGAGGATAAACTCGCTGGATATTCTTAGACGCTACCTCGGGTCGCATAAAAAAACTCTCGGTGTCTACCGAGAGTTTTTTTATGCCTATTACTTTGAAAAACAATCTGGGAAAAACAACCTGGGTTCAATCTAAGCCGTCATTGTGCATGAGTTACATCATCACCCCTGCTTAATTTGAGAGATCTTTGGAAGAAAACCGTTCCGTGAGCTGATTGGTAGACCACTGATATTCAAGGGGAATATCGCACTGGCGACACATTTCCTCAAGCTGGCGCTGCTGAGATAATGCTTTTCGTAATGTAATGATTAACTCCCGTACCTGACTGCGTAGATTAGGAGTCTGGTATACCGAAGCCATGGTTTGCTGTTCTAACAGTTGTAGCAACAGTTCATAGTGAATATGAGAGGGTAAAGGAATTGAACTGTCCGGCTTCGTCATAGATTTAAAACTCGTTTGGAAACTGCAAGGGAACTACTGCGCTCTATGCCGAGAACCTGGGCCGAGAGCCTGGCTAGTCCCAGGATAGTTCTTACACCATCATAAAGCCCGGAATTTGAATTAACCTAACTCGGATGAGGACCATCCACCCGGCAATACCCAACCTATGGAAGGGAATCTGGTAGAGATGTCTCCACCGGAGGCTATTTCAGCTTGTTTCGCTTGAAACGAGAATCATCATGCAAGCCCCATCTGGTGACTTAGTTTTCTGGTGACTTAGTTTCCTCAGGGAAATTTCGCCGGAGCCACTGACCCCAGCTTCACCCCAGGGCACCGCGTGTTGTCATTGAAACAGTTGATCGATGGCAATCCCTGGATCAGGCTGCACCATCAAAGACTCCCCAACTAAAATGGCTCGAGCTCCCGCATCTCTGACCGTTTGCACATGATCCCCGGAATGGATGCCCGACTCGCTGACGATGATTAAGTCTCGCCCTTGTAACTGGGCTTTTCTGGCTTCAATGAGAGCGCTGGTAGTCGATAATGAGGTTTCAAAAGTTTCTAAATTTCTGTTGTTGATGCCAATCAACGAGACATGGGGAAGCCTTAAAACCCGGTCCAACTCCTCCAGGGTGTGCACCTCGACCAGGGCATTCATGCCCAGGGCATGGGCAATTTGTATGAAGTAGCCGAGATCTTTGTCGGACAAAATGGTCGCGATTAAGAGCACAGCATCGGCTCCCTTCAGCCGTGCCAGATACATCTGGTAAGGATAAATGATGAATTCCTTACAGAGCAGCGGCAAATCTACCGCCTCTCGAATTTGACTCAGATACTCAAAATCGCCCTGAAAGAAGCTGTTATCCGTTAAGACCGATATACAGGTGGCGTTATGTTCAGCGTAGGCCCGGGCAATGGCGACCGGGTCAAAATCTTCCCGGATTACCCCTCTGCTGGGAGACGCTTTCTTCACTTCCGCAATCAAAGCTGGGTTGGTTTTCCCAGCCTGCAGGGCACCTAAAAAATCCCGGGCGGGGGGCGCACTGAGAATTTCTCGCTGCAGATCTCTCAGGGGTAACTTTTCCCGCAGCTTTGCGACTTCAGCCTCCTTTTTCCAAACAATTTTTTCCAAAATATTGCGGGGTTCTGCGTCAGGGACGCGCACCCGATAATTGAGATTTTGCACAGCAACAGTGGGATTAGGAGGACGACGACGAATATTCATAAAGCCAAATGATTAACCGGCTGGTGTAACAACTGCCCGCTTAAAGGCCTCATCCAGTACTTCAGAGAGGGTTGGGTGGGTGTGGACACAGAAGGAAAGATCGGTAACGGTTTGTCCCTGGGCAATGGCATTGGCGGCTTCTTGAATTAGGTCTGCCGCATGTAAACCAATGATATGAACCCCAAGGATTTCGCCAGTATCTTTGCGGTAAATTACCTTAGCCAGGCCATCGGACTCTCCTTCTGCCAGGGCCTTTGAATTTCCCTTGAAATACGACCTGACGGTATCAACGGCAAAGCCTTCCTCCTCGGCCTTGGCTTTGGCGGCTGGTTCAGTGAGCCCCACAAAACTAACCTCTGGATGGGTAAAGGCGGCAGCGGGAATACTCATGTAGTCGACCGTACGGGGGCGACCGCAAATATTTTCCACAGTGACCACCCCCTGGGCGGAAGCCGCATGGGCCAGCATCATCTTGCCCGTGGCATCGCCAATGGCCCAGAGATGGGGCACGGGTTCACCATCTCGTACCACCTGCAGCTGCTCATTAACCGGGATAAACCCGCGACGGTCGGTTTCCACCCCGACCCGTTCGAGACCCAGATCTTTGGTTGCCGGAATTCGACCGGTCGCCACCAGGCAGGCATCAACTTCAAGAACTTCCTTTACGTCCTTGGTTTCCAGGTCTGCCAGTTCAATCACCACAGGGGAACCGGGGGTTACGGTTTTCGCAATCAGCCCGGAGCGAGTGTCAATGTCCCGGGGTCCAATCAAGACTCGCTGGGCCATTTTGGCGATGTCGGGATCAAAGGTGGGCATGAGTTCTTTCAGGGCTTCGATGATGGTGACTTCGCATCCCAGCGCTGTGTAAATATCGGAAAATTCCAGGCCGATGTAACCACTGCCGATAATGGCAATCCAGTCGGGTAGCCAGTTCAGCTTCAGGGCTTCATCACTGGTGAACACGGTTTTGCCGTCTACCTCGATACCTGGCGGTACGAATGGCACCGAGCCGGGAGACAGAATAATATCCTGAGCGGTCACGGTCTTTTCGCCCTCAGGGGTGTCGATAACCGCCTTCTGCTCCCCCGCCACCCGGGCCCAACCGTTGATCACGTCCACCCCCAGGCGGCTGAGGCTGCTGGTCATGTCTCCCTGGATTTTGCTGACCAGGTTGTTAGCGTGGTCTGCGATCGCGGCTCGGTCGTAGCTGACCTGCCCAATCTGAATTCCCAGGGCTTTGAGATGGTGTTCATTCCGTAATTCCCGTACCCGACCCGACGCCGCCAGCAGGGCTTTAGAGGGAATACAACCCCGATTAACGCAGGTGCCTCCCATCACATCAGCCTCCACGATGGCTGTTTTAAGGCCTGATTTCACCGCATGCAAAGCGGCTCCGTGGCCCCCTACCCCAGCTCCGATAATCAGCAGGTCGTAATCGAATGCTTGGCTCACAACACGCTCCCGAGACTTCACCAATTCTATTGACTTCTTCTGCAACTCTTCCAGACCCCACTTTGGGGCTAGAGCCGCCTCAGAACATCCCTCATTTTTGACCACGCCGGGGCCATAAGACAACTCTCCTTTATAAACTCTCTCTTATCAAGTTGTAGATGCTGATTACAAATTTAGCCCAAGCCGCTGCTTCCTGGATAAACCCGGGCACCCTTGGATACAGGCCAAGCCTGGTCATATCTGCCTGTCTGTCTGTGGCTTGAGAGCGCGATAAGGCTGCTTGCCTGTACTGCGGTCCCTGTTGTTCACTTCCCTACAACCATGGCGAACTTTCACCCCAGGCCCCACCCCAATACCGCTGCCCAGCTCCAGGAGTCCCTAGATCAACTCCAGGAGTCCCTGGTGATGCCGCTTCAGCAAAGGGGGGCAGAGGTCTCTGGTGGCAAGCCTCAAAACGACAACCAAGACGACTCTGCCCCAATGCCTCCCTGGGAAGATGCCCTTGAGGCGGCCGCTGCTGACATCGACAACTTTTTCAAGCATGGTCAAAAAAACTGACTTAAACGGCGCTGCTGTGCCTCTGGTGTGGAAAACCAGCCTGAAACTGCCGTTGCCGTTTTGCTTCGTAGGCCAGTAAAGCTGCAGAAATTGCCACATTCAGAGACTCTACTCCCCCTGCCATGGGGATATTCACTTTGATATCCGCTAACTCCAGCAAAGCCTCGGATAGCCCGGCCCCTTCATTGCCGAGCAAAATAACGGAGGGCAACGAAAAGTCTATGGACCAGTAGTCCTGCTCTCCCCCGGCAGAGGTGGCGATGATCTGTAACCCTTGTTGTCGCCACTGGCGGACCCGCTGCACCAGATCTGCAGCCACCGTGGTCGGCATCCGAAACCACTGTCCAGCTGAGGCTCGCAGCACTTTAGGATGATCTGGAGCAACCGCATCGGGGCTGAGCCAGATCCCCTCTACTCCAGCCGCTACCCCAGTGCGAATGATGGTGCCTAAATTACCAGGATCCTGTAAAGCTTCTGCGGCCATACCCAAAGTCGAGATTTCGGGTGGTGTCCGCTGTTGTTGCGGGGCAACGGCGATCACTCCATCGGGATTCACGGTGGTGGCCAGGGCTCGTAGCACCTCATCGGTGACCCATTCCACCCGTTGGGCCGCCGATACCAGCTGGCCTTGTAAATCAGGATGTTGCTCCGCCCAGCCCGGAGTATGACAAGCGATCTCAATGGGATATTGAGCTGCCAACGCTTCCTGAATCAGGTGGGTACCCTCCAGCAGAAACTGCCCCTGGGCCCGACGGAACTTACTCTGATGAAGCTTTCGGACCAGTTTCACCAAAGGATTCTTTGTACTGGTCAACATGGGCAGTTGCCCTCCTCAATGCGGAACCCGGGACTTGAACCCGGATGTTCTTGCGAACACTAGGACCTGAACCTAGCGCGTCTACCAATTCCGCCAGTTCCGCCTGGCTGCGTCGTCATGACTTATTAACGCCGCGATTAGCAATCATGCCCTAGTTACGGACCGGAGTCAAGCATTTCGAAAAGATTTTTTTTATCCGACTCGATCCGTTATCCTGATGAGGTTTTTCTATACCTATACTCGATTGCAATCTAGTTTACTGTGGCGAATTAGGTCGTTTCGGTTAAAATCTAGACGAAATTTCGGAAAAGGTATTGTCGTTCAGCCATGGAGGATACCGCTATCGTCACTTCCGTCGGTTTATCTAACTCTTTGACCTCTCCCGAGGCCGATAGCTCTGTCCTGGAAATTACTGGCGGCAATGCTTTATCCGGGCATGTCTCCATTAGTGGAGCTAAAAATTCAGCGCTAGTTGTTATGGCCGGGACGTTGCTCTGTTCCCAGCCTTGCCGTCTGCGCAATATTCCCCATCTGGTTGATATCGAGCGCATGGGGGAGGTGCTGCTGGCGCTGGGGGTGAAGCTCCGCCGCCAGGACGATGCCCTTGAGGTTGACGCCAGTTCGATTGCCCGGACCAAAGCACCCTACGATGTTGTCAGTCGCCTCAGGGCTAGCTTTTTCGTCATCGGGCCCCTACTGGCCCGGATGGGAGTAGCCCGGATCCCCTTACCGGGGGGGTGCGCCATTGGTGCCCGTCCGGTGGAACTGCATGTTCGGGGGTTACAGGCGATGGGGGCCAATGTTCACATCGAGCACGGTACCGTTCACGCCTGTGTGCCCGGCACCCGCGGCCGCCTCAGGGGGGCTAAAATTTACCTGGATTACCCCAGCGTTGGGGCAACTGAAACATTGATGATGGCCGCTACCCTGGCGGATGGTGAAACCATCATTGAAAACGCGGCCCAGGAGCCCGAGGTGGTCGATCTGGCTAATTTCTGTCGGGCCATGGGGGCAAAAATCCGTGGTGCTGGGACCAACACCATCACCATTGTCGGGGTACCAACTCTGCACTCGACCGACTACGGCATTATTCCGGATCGCATTGAAGCCGGGACTTTTCTGGTGGCCGGAGCAATTACTCGCTCCGAATTCAGCCTCTCACCGGTAGTGCCTGAGCATCTAACCGCCGTCATTGCCAAACTACGCGAAACCGGCGGGAAAATTTTGATGGAGGAGCCCAATCGACTGCGCTACGTCCCCGGGGATGTGATCAAACCTGTGGACATCCAGACGGGGCCCTTTCCCGGATTTCCAACGGATATGCAGGCTCAGTTCATGGCGTTGATGGCCCTCTGTGAGGGCAGCAGCGTTATCACTGAAACGGTGTTCGAGAATCGTCTACGCCATGTCGCTGAGCTCAACCGTATGGGCGCTGACATTCGCTTAAACGGCAGCTGTGCCATCATCAAGGGGGTAACCCATTTATCCGGGGCTCCCGTCATGGCGACTGACCTCAGGGCCTCTGCCGCTTTGGTGCTGGCCGGTTTGGCGGCGAATGGCACCACTGTCATTCAGGGCCTACAACACCTGGATCGGGGGTATGAAGACCTGGAAGGCAAGCTACGCCTTTTGGGAGCGGTGATTCACCGTAAGATCTCGGAAAAACCTTCCGCAGTTGTCACCTAAGGGCGGCATCCGTTGACCTAGCCTGGATTGCCTCTCGCTCGTTAGGCAATATCCCTTCGCGGTGTATATAGTTCTCTTACACTGAATGCAGCATGAGATGGCAACCCGTGAGGTGTGTATGGCATCAATCCAGTCCCCCGCTTCTGTCAATTGGGATCATCTAGCCCAAGCATTGGGTCAGGTGGAGGTTGTTCGGGATGCTAACCAGCGGGACAAGCTCTCGAAGGATTATTACCACTTCAGTCCAGTCCTCCAGAGGCAGTTAGCCGATAGGGTCGCCGATCTGGTGGTGCGTCCGGCGAATGAAGCAGAAGTGCTGCAAATTGCCAAGGTCTGTGTCGACGCTAAAGTTCCCCTGACGGTGCGCGGAGCCGGTACAGGAAACTATGGTCAGTGCATTCCTTTAGCCGGGGGAGTGGTGCTGGACCTGAGCAAAATGAATGGCATCAAATGGGTCAAACCGGGAGTCGCCTGTGTTGAGCCGGGGGCCAAACTGTCGGCCATCGACAGGGTCACGAGGGAAACCGGATGGGAAATTCGCATGTATCCTTCCACCTACCGCACAGCAACCATTGGCGGCTTCATCGGCGGGGGCAGCGGCGGCATCGGGTCTATCACCTACGGCCAACTGCGGGACCGGGGCAATCTCAATGCGGTTCGGGTAGTCACCATGGAAGATCAGCCTCGGGTGATTGAGCTGCGGGGCGATGAGGTGCAGAAGGTGAACCATGCCTACGGTACCAATGGCATTATCACTGAGCTAGAAATCCCCCTGGGACCGGCTTATGCCTGGGCCGATGTGATTGTCGTATTTGATGAGTTTATGGCGGCGGCCCGGTTTGGCCAGGCCCTGGGTGAGGCTGATGGTTTAATCAAAAAACTCATTAGCATTAACGCCTGGCCCATCCCCGGTTATTTTGCCTCCCTCAAGCCCTATCTGCCCGCAGGCCAGGCGGCCGCCCTGCTGATGATTGCCGAACCCTGCCTGGAACTGTTCGGGGAACTGGTAACAGAGTTTGGCGGCACCATTACCTACAACACGGCCAATCCCGATACCAGTAAAGCTGCCCCCCTGGCGGAGTTTACCTGGAACCATACAACGCTGCACGCTCGCAGTGTGGACCCGTCCCTCACCTATCTACAAACCCTCTTCCACTACGATGCCGACCTGAAACTGGTACAGCATTTCTACGAACATTTTGGTGACGAGGTCCTGATGCACCTGGAATTTCTGCGGTTTGGCGGCAAGGTGTGTCCGGCGGCCCTGCAAATTGTCCGCTACACCACGGAAGATCGGCTGAATGAAATTATCCGCTACCACGAAGACCAGGGGGCGATGATTGCGAATCCCCACACCTATATCCTGGAAGACGGCGGCATGAAGCAGGTGGACATGGTGCAGGTGAATTTTAAAGCGGAAGTCGATCCCTATGGATTGCTGAATCCGGGCAAAATGCGGGGATGGATGGAGCGAAAGTGAGCTGGTGATGGATAAACCCCTCTACTGAGGAGATTCTGGCAGCGATGGGCTCTATTTTGTAATGGCAGGATGTCTAACCTGATTACCCCTCCGGCTAACGATCTATCCCTAAATGTATTGCTAAAGGTGTGTCATGGGTAAGATGTGCCTGCACCTTTAGTCTGGGTAAGCTAACCCAGGCGTTGTGAGGTACACAATGATTCCAGCCTGGTTGGTGATTGCCGTGGTCGGGGCCGCGATCTCGTCTGCGTCAAGCCTTCTCAGTTCTCGCGATATGAAATGGTTCAAGCAGCTGCGCCGCCCTGACTGGCTAACCTTTGAATTTGCCATCCCGGTCGTGTGGACGGTGGTATTTATCTGTGGCGGCTGGTCGGCTTACATGGTCTGGAGCCAAACCCAGAGTTGGTGGTTCATGGCGGGTTACCTTGTGCTGGAGCTGCTGATTGAATGAAACGCCCCTTTCGTTCAGGAAAGGGGCGCTGCATAACTCCGGAGAAACGCGCGGCTGAGGGTCAGCCGCAAGGGGGTGTTAGGCCATGGCTGCCTGGCGCTCCTTGGCTTCCTTAATCACGTCTTCTGCCACGTTGGAGGGGCAGGGAGAGTAGTGGGAGAACTCCATGGAGAACTGACCCCGACCGGAGGTCATGGTGCGCAGGTCGCCGATATAGCCGAACATTTCGCTCAGGGGAGCATCGGCCTTGATGCGAACGCCGGTGGCGCCGGGTTCCTGGGATTTGATGATGCCGCGGCGGCGGTTGAGGTCGCCGATCACATCGCCCATGTAGTCTTCGGGGGTGAAGACATCCACCTTCATGATCGGCTCCAGGATCTGGGGCTTAGCCTTGGGCATGGATTGCCGGTAGGCGGCTCTGGCTGCGATTTCGAACGCGATCGCGCTGGAGTCCACCGGGTGGTAAGCCCCGTCCGTCAGGGTTACTTTCAGGTCAACCACCGGGAAGCCCGCCAGAGGACCCTTGTCGATGCTGGTCTCAAAGCCCTTCTGCACCGCTGGCCAGAATTCCCGGGGCACGTTACCGCCGGTCACCTTAGACTCAAAGAAGAAGCCTTCACCGGATTCAGCCGGCTCAATGACATAGTCGATCTTGCCGTACTGACCGGAACCCCCGGACTGCTTCTTATGGGTGTAGCTGTCTTCCAGACGCTTGGTGATAGACTCGCGGTAAGCCACCTGGGGCTTGCCGACTTCCACTTCCACCCCGTGGGTGCGCTTGAGAATGTCCACTTTGATGTCGAGGTGGAGTTCACCCATCCCCTTGAGGATGACTTCACCGCTTTCCTGATCAGTTTCCACCTGGAAGGAGGGGTCTTCCTGCACCATCTTGCTGATGGCCATCCCCATCTTCTCGTTGTCGCCCTTCTTCTTAGGAAAGACCGCAACGGAAATCACCGGGTCAGGGAAGACCATCGGTTCCAGGGTGGCCGGATCTTTGGGATCGCAAAGGGTGTGGCCCGTCTGGACATTCTTCATGCCGATCAGGGCGACAATGTCACCAGCCTGGGCAGTATCAACTTCTTGCCGGTCGTTAGCATGCATCTCGACGATGCGGCTGACGCGCTCGGTCTTGCCCGTAGCGGTGTCTAAAATAGTGTCCCCCTTACTCACCGTACCGGAGTAGAGACGGGTAAAAGTGAGGGCTCCAAACCGGTCGTCCATGATTTTGAAGGCCAGGCCCCGGAAAGGCTTCTCGGGATCGACATAGGCGTAGCCGCCCGTGGGGTTGCCCTCCAGGTCGATTTCGGGCTGGGGAGGCACTTCGGTGGGGTTGGGCAGATAGTCAACCACCGCATCCAGAACATTCTGTACCCCCTTATTCTTGAAGGAGGAACCGCAGTAGGTGGGGAAGAACGCCAATTCGCGAGTGCCCTTGCGGATGCAGAACTTAATCTCATCAAGGGTCAGCTCTTCACCTTCCAGGTATTTCTCCAGGGTGGCTTCGTCCTGCTCAACCGCAAATTCAATCATCGCTTCGCGGTACTCTTCTACCTGATCCTTCATATCTTCAGGCACGTCCTGAATTGCGTAGTTTTCAGGCAGGCCAGAATCATCCCATACCCAGGCTTTGCGGGTGAGCAGGTCAACCACGCCAGAGAAATCCCCTTCCTGACCAATGGGCAGAACCATGACCAGGGGTCTCGCTGCCAGGACATCTTCTACCTGCTTTACCACCCGGTAGAAATCGGCCCCAACCCGGTCCAGCTTATTCACGTAAATAATCCGCGCTACCTTGGAATCGTTGGCGTAGCGCCAGTTGGTTTCGGACTGGGGTTCCACACCACCGGAACCGCAGAACACGCCGATGCCGCCGTCCAGCACCTTGAGGGAACGGTACACCTCAATGGTGAAGTCTACGTGCCCAGGGGTGTCAATAATGTTGAGCTGGCAGTCTTTCCAGAAGGCAGAGGTGGCGGCGGACTGAATCGTGATTCCCCGCTCCTGCTCCTGCTCCATAAAGTCAGTGGTGGCGGCCCCTTCGTGGACCTCACCAATTTTGTGGATACGACCCGTGAGCTTCAAAATGCGCTCAGTGGTAGTGGTCTTACCCGCATCTACGTGGGCAAAGATACCAATATTTCGATAACGCGTGATGTCTTTTTTCATAACTGCTTCTCCGGTTTCATTGCGAAAAGCCGTCGGTGACCATGTCTCAGGGTTCCCAGACGGAAACAACGTTGCCCTTAAGCCAGTACAACTGGAAACCCTATCACGCGAACATGACTCGGAGTCTTTGACTTGGCCGCGGCAACAACGCCCAATATAAATTATTGTAAAACCCTCTGACACCTAACGGGAGAAGAGGAAACTACACCAGGTCAAACAATGGGGTTTACTTTCCCCAGGGAAAACTCCCTGAAGCGCCTGGATAAGCTTTATACGGCGTTTTCGATTACAGCATAGCGATGATTGAAAGGAAATGGTGAGCTTCGTGGAGATTTGCTGACAGCGATATTTCCCGGCCAAGAAGTTAAGACAGCTTTAGGGGTAAAAGAGAATGGCAGGATATATTCAAACTTTTCTTTAAGGTATTTCCTGGGGCTCTGCCCCTCAGGCGATAATGAAATTATGGATAGGCGAATCATTGCCCTATACCTAAGGGGTGCAGTCACGTTTTCTTGATGGCTGGAGGGTCAAAGCCCTCTCTTTTGTTATGAAGGTCCTGGGTGACGTTCAACGCTTGTTTGACGAAGTAGTAGCCCTGAAACGCCGGAATGAAGAGCTAACTGCCGAAAATTCCGAACTGCGCCGAGAGCTTTTGCAGGCCAGGCGGCAAGTCGCCCAACTACAGTATTTGTTGCGACGAACGCTTTGACAAACGCTTTGACGATCCCTCTAAATCCCTGACCCTGGGCCGACGGCTCAGAATCCTCGGAACCCTGGTTCAGTCGAGGGGCAATGGGTCAGTCGATGGACAATGTGGTGAGCAACTCAGATAAACGACGCAATCCCTGGTTGAAACCTTGTTGAGCGATGGGAGATAACTCTTCGCTGTAGCCCATGCTCCAACTCGGTAATAGCAGGGTATAAGTCTTGGGCTGTTTACCGTACAACTGTTGGGTCAGGGCCAAGAGAGCGCTAGGGCTGCTGTGGTGGGCAGAAAATAAAGAGGAATGGACGGCTCGCCCAACCTGTTCGACCACAATCGGACTGGGGGGATTTTGGGGAGGCGTAGCATCCACAAAAATGACACATTTTGCCTCGGCCATGGCGGCGGCAAGTTCGGGGGTTAATTGCTGACAGGGGCGGGCTTCCACCCCTTCAAGATTCCAGGCTTCTACCGCCTCAGCGATACGAAAACCCACGCCATCGTCGCCCCTCAGGGTGTTGCCATAGCCGATTATGAGGGTCTTCATGGTCGCCACCTCCCTGGCCTCAGGGTAGCGGCCCCCAGAACCAGAGCGGTGCTATTTCATATTCATTCCAGACTTGCTACAGAATGGAGCGATAGGCCTCCAGGGTGGATTTCGCTGTGTCAGTCCATGAAAATTTGGCGGCCTGTCGGTAGCCCTTGTCAATCAGAGAGTGGCGCAGGGCAGGGTCTCCGATCACCAGTCCCAGGGCGGCAGCCAGTTCCTCTGGATTTTGAGGATCGACCAGGATCGCTGCATCCCCTGCCACTTCTGGTAAGGACGATGTATTAGCGGTGACTACCGGACAACCCAAGGTCATCGCTTCTAGCACTGGTAGGCCAAACCCTTCATAAAGGGACGGATAGGCAAAAACATCAGCGTTTTGGTAGCAGTAGGCCACCTGGGCGTCAGAAAGATAATCAAGGTGACGGATGTGATTCCGCCAGGGGGAGCTTTCGATCGCTTGAAGAATGGGCTGGACCTGCCAACCTTTTTGGCCAACCAGCACAAGTTGATGGGGTAGATGCTGGGTAGATTTGAGCAGGTTGAATGCTTTGACTAAACCAATGATGTTTTTACGAGGCTCCAGGGTGCTGACAAACAAGATATAGGGCCGATCCCCCAGGTTGACGGCTTCACCTGCAATGGGACTCCGATTTAAAGCATCAACTGCATAGCGACTGGCCAAAGGCGTAACTTTAACTCGCTCAGGTGCTACCCCTAAAAAATTAACAATATCTTGCTTAGAACTTTCAGAAATAGTAATGACTAGGTCTGTCCAATCTAAGCATTGTTTGACCCGTTGTTTATAGGTGCGGACTACCGCTGTGACATAGTCGGGGTAACGTATAAACGTCAGGTCATAGATCGTCATGATCCGCAAACTGTGGCGGCAGGGATAAACAGCATAGTTTGTCCCATGATAGATATCTGGCTTTCCAAAACGATGCTCTAAACTCCCGATTAGAGGTTTGCCGGGGATGCTCTCTAAGAGATTGAGCAGCCTCAGGGGCAGCGGCAGCACGGTAATATTGGAGTGATCGGAGAGCACCTCAGGGACCGCCAAATTGCCTCTCAACCAGTTCTTCAAGCTGGGTTGGTAGGATATCCCTAACTCAAAACCCTCTGACTCCTGGAGCTGTTGTAAGGCTGCCAGTAAATTAATGACATAAAGCGCAACGCCGCTGGGTTTAGGCAGAATGGGAGTCGCTTCTACAATAACTTTCATAGATTAAGGTAATCGCAGTCTATGACGCTAAGGTCAGGATTGCCTCCCGCCTGAACCAAACTTTCTCCGGGAGCAGGAACCAAAAGAGCATCTTGGGGGCGACCCGAAGCAGTGCCCACTTATTATGCTTAAGTAATTCAATTAGAGAAAGTTTAACCAGAAGGCTGACAAATGGAGTGGTTTGGGTCCGGTCAAAGCGACTAATACCATGCTCCTTTTCGACTTTAACCAGAGCATAGCCCAGTAACCAGTTGGCTGGCACCTGCTTCTGTTTGGCTCGGAACATGCTGATGATCTCCCCATGGGCGGCTAAGCTTTGGCCCATGGTTTTATTGGATTGGTACATCCTTGATCCGGCAAGTTTTTCTGGAAGGTAAAAGAAATCTACATGCTGACCATACCTGAGCCAGAGCTCATAATCCATGCAAAAATTCAGGGTTTCGTCGAGGTTGCCGTACCGTTCAACCAGAGATCGTTTAAAAAATACCGCGGGCTGACAGAGGAAACAGGTTTGCTTAAGGCGGGGATACCGCCATGGTTCAGTCGGGAACTGCTTGAGAACTTTGTCGTTTTCGTTTATCCAGTCAGCATCTCCGTAAACCACCTCGATTTCTGGATGGTAGGTGAAAATATTCAGAACTTTTTCTAACGCGCCAGGGTAATAAATATCATCAGAATTGAGCCATGCAATAATATCACCGCTGGACAACACAATTCCTTTATTGACTGCATCTGATTGCCCCTTGTCAGGTTCTGACAACCAGGTAAGCTTTTCACCATATTTTTTTAAAGTTTCACAGGTGGTGTCTTGGCTCCCCCCGTCGCAGATCAGATACTCAAAGGAAACATTTTGCACCAGTACACTTTGAATAGTGCGCTCAATAAATTCACCCTGATTATAAGAAGGAGTAACAACACTAAACTTCAAGGACATGGACCAACCTTTGAGCTTTAAGTTTTTCTGACCCTGGGGAAAACGTTGATTGAAACACCTTTACTGTTGTCGTTCTAACCGTGACTCTCAGGCCTGCTTTAGGAATGATTAGCGCTGATTTTCGGCAGACTGGCCAGGGTCTCAAGCCACTGGTCGATGGATTCTAAGTTTGCATCCCAAGAATACTCTTGTTCTATCAAAGCTCGCCCCTGTTTTGTCAGGGAAGCAACCAGATCTTGATCTACAATAAGTTTCACCAAAGCAGCTGCAAGGTTTTCGTCAGAATCTGCCCCCAGGGCATGCACACCGGGCTGCAAACTCAATCCCTCCAAAGCCAGACTGGTACAAACCACAGGGGTACCGGCACTTAATGCTTCTAAAACCTTATATTTAGTTCCACTCCCTGACGTCAGAGGAGCGCACATTGCCACGGATTGATCTAAATAGGGCCTAACGTCTTCGACTTTTCCCGTAACTGTTACCCGTTCACCATCGCTATAGCGCAATAGCTCCTCAGGGGGAGATTGACCAACAATCCAAAGATGCGCTGCAGGACATGATTGCCACACTAAAGGCATAATTTTCTGAATTAACCGCAGGGAAGCTTGTCGGTTTGGAGGATAAGTTAAACTACCCACAAAGGTAATGTTGGGAGTTTCAGTGGGTTGACGTTCTACAAAACTGAAGTAACGGGTGTCAACGCTATTATTCACGACCAAAACCCGCCCCGGGGCAAATCCATAGTCGCGAACAAAAATGCTTTTGTCTAAATCGCTCACAGCGATGATGCCATCGAAACAAGCAAGATTATCACGCTCAAACCGGACTGCCCGACGGGTTTCTATCGACCTTTTTATACTCCGCTTAGGGTTTTCAAATGTTTGTTGACGGCTATGTAGCTGACTGACTCTAACCGCTTCAACATCGTAAGAGGCCAGAATACAGCGTACCTTCAGGTCTTTGACATCGAGACCTAGCATCAGGGGGTTAACCTGGGGGCTGACAAATAAAAAGTCAGGATCTGATTCGGTCAAAGTTTTCTGAACCTGAGCCGCCAGGTTAACCGCTATCGGTGAGAACATATGCTCTACATCGCGATGATAGGGTTGACGTCGTGCCTGATTTCGACCCTTTGTCATCTGTGCCAGGCTTTGACTATCCACCGCTCCATGGCCCATTTCCAGGGAGCAGTAATTGTTTAAATAAGGAAGCAGAATATTTTCACGATCCTGGTAAGGATTTTCCTGCAGCGCAAAGAAGTCCACTTGGCTTACCGATAGAAGCTTCCTCATGATGTGGAAGTCCCTGATTTCACCTCCGGAATATCCGGGATGGAGTGGTACAAAAAATGAGCAAAATAAGGATCTGAATCTGCATTCTTCCTGGCTGATGGAATATTTTACATCGGCTAACCTATTCGCCGATTGAGGAACAGGAATAGATTCGTTCGGCTTTATTCCCTGTTCCTGGGAATTAGCGTTGAAAGAGCCGGGGAGGTTTTTTTCGAATTTTTCCCTTTTTCTTGCCGCTAACCGAGCCTGCAAGTCTTCAGGATTTCCGACCTTAAAAATAATGCTCAGGGAGACCAGAGAGATAATCGCCCAGAATTTTGGATGGCGGCGATTGTACTGGGGGTAATGGGTCTTCATGTAATAGGACAAGTAGCTCTTGAGCGTAGTCCAAAAAGGTCCGGTCCTTACCGATGACCACTTAGTTCTACTGAAGCGGTAAAGTTCTACCAAAAACGCATTCCAGTTACTTGTTTTCGAACTGGCGTGGATTCTGTAAAAGGCCTGTACTCTTTCCAGCTTCTTAATAGTGGCAGTTTCGGCCAGCCGGTAAAATAGCTCAAAGTCAAAAATGAACTTGTATTCTTCATTGAGATTTCCCACCTTTGCCAGTAAAGATCGGCGGAAGAAAACAGTGGGTTGGGGCACCGAATGGACGTAGAGCCAGTAGAAAGGAATCGCTCTATGGGGTTGGAACTTGCCGAAATAAAGACCTGTACGATACCCCCCATGGTCGGCCAGATGCAAATCACCATTTTCGTTGATATATAAGGCATTGCCATAGACAAGATCCAGGCTGGGATCTAACAAAAATGTCTGGGCAACTTGCCAAACAGCACCATGGGACAGCACATCATCAGAACTCAGCCAGGTAATCAGATCCCCCTGGGCCATGGCAAATCCCTGATTGATGGCATCTGCCGGTCCTGAATCGGGTTTTGAATGCCAGTAAGTTAATCGGTCTTCATAGGCCTTAATAATGTCTATGCTGCCATCGGAGGATCCTCCGTCCAATACAAGTACTTCCAGGTGAGGATAATCTTGATTAAAAATACTATCGAGAGTTTGCTTCAGGAATTCAGCCTGGTTAAAAGAAGGGACAACAATACTAATCTTTGGAGCCTGTTGCTTTAGCGAGGGACCTATTCTGGCTGGTTGTGAATACAGTAAATCAGCTGTGGCCCAGGGCATGCACACCTGATCCTGGGAGTCAGTTTTTTCAGGGAAACCATCAATGTTGCCGTACTTTCCCTGAAAAAAAGCATTAATTTGGCGCATCCCTCCATAAAGAGAGCCTGCCAGTGGATTGGATAAATCACCCAGATTATTGTTGAGGGTCAGATCCAACAAAGTTTCTAATATGTAATAAGCACTACCCGGCGTCAATTCTTGCCCGGTGTGTCTGGCAACCATAGCAGCTATTTCATAGACTCGCTTCAATTTGCCGCTGCTTGTCTTAGTTGCTTCATATTCTCTACTGGCGGCTAAAAACTCGTTAATAAGAGCAACGGAATATTTGCTACTAATACGAATCAAAATATCCCAATCCATACAGAAATTAAGTTCTGTATCTAGCCCCCCTACCGTATCCCAGGCCTGCTTGGAGAAAAAGACGGAAGGCTGAAGGACGTAATCTAAGCCGAAAGCCAGTGCTTCCCGGTTGAAGGATACATGCCGCTCTGAAAAGGGAGAATACTGACCTTCCCTCTGGTTATAGCGAAAGCCGTTCCCGATGTACATGCCATGGCTGGGATTTTGCTGATAGGCTGCTCCGATTTTCCAGAGGGAATCTTCGTAATAAAAGTCGTCAGAGTTAAGCCAGGCTACCAGGGCTCCACTGCTTCGTCGGATGCCTTCGTTAATAGCTTTAGATTGCCCTCCATCTGGCTGGGTTTGCCAGTAGGCTAAGTGGTCTTGGAAGTCCTGGATAATGTCAACGCTCCCATCTGTGGAGCCGCCATCCATTACCAAAATTTCAACTTTAGGGTACTTCTGGTGAACAATACTTTCCAGAGCATGTTGAAGAAACCTGGCCTGATTAAACGATGGGATGACTACACTGATTAAAGGCAGGGAATCAAGCATGACCAAATTTAATCACCGAGGACTTGTTTCAACAAACTAAACCTTGTCCAAGTCCAGAAGTGGAGTTTTGCCTTAGAGAAAACTACAGATCTCGAGCTGGACTTGGTATAGGATAAGAATTTCAACCTAAAAAGGTCAGGCTAGAGGAAAAGTAAAAAGTCTTTCTTCCCTACGGGGACCGGACTGACAACTTGCCAAAATCATACTTTCGATGTTCCCAAAAATATAGTCATTTTTAGATAAAGTAGACTTTTGAAGGGAGAAGTCCAGGGAGGAATTCTAGATGGCGTGATAGTTTTTAAGTTCCTTTCTGGCCACAACCAACCTGCTAAATCACAATTTGTCCCTAGCACTTTTGTCCAACCTAGATTTACGGCCTTTGCGGGTGCTCAAATTAGTGGATCTTGAGAGAATACTAACAAAGTGGAAATCATATCATATTTTCAGCACGGGGTACCTTGGGGGGGGAAACTAGCCAGCAATTCTTAATATAACTTTTGGAGGAATGCACTACCGCTCCGGCTGAGCTTGTCGTTCACGCAGTGGCTCCCTGATGGAGCAAGCCTAAAACCGCTGCTTCAGCGTAGGGTTATGACCTTCGACCGGCTCAGGCCGAACGCCAGGAACTCAAAATGAGAATTGCTGTTATTTCCCGTGGGGCTTTTTCAAACCCGATGACCTTCTGATAGATTAAGGGTTTGATGCTCTCTACCTTGGCCTGGTTCTTATTCTCCAGGGCTGGCCCACCGTGATGTCAGTAAAGATGACCCCGTGATAACTGTGCTGCAACCCATAAAATCGTCCTTAAAACCCTTTCAGTTGTTTGTTACGCGACAGTTGGGGCGTTTGAAGCCTTTCATTCCCCTCAGGCAAGACCAGTGGGCTAAGCTCAGCCTGCTGAGGACCCTGGTGCAGCGAGAAATGGAATCCCGCTATAAGGGTTCTATTCTGGGGAATCTCTGGCCTTTGCTGAATCAGCTGGCTCTGCTCCTGATCTATATCTATGTGTTCGCGATTGTATTGCGCGTCAAGGTAGACATTCAGGCGGTGCCTTCAGATGGCTCCCTTTCCTTTGGGCTTTGGCTATTTGCCGGGCTAATTCCCTGGCTGGCATTCAACAGTGGGTTGACCCAAGCGGCCGGTGCCGTCATTGGACAACCGAACCTGGTTAAAAAAGTAGTGTTTCCGCTGAGCTTACTGCCTCTAGTCCCTGTCTTTGCTAGTTTTCTCGAGAGCACCTTTGGCTTGATGGCGCTGATTACCTTCATGGCCCTGGTGCATCAGGTGATTCACCCCACGCTACTGCTGCTGCCTCTGGTCTGGCTACCGCAACTACTCTTAACGGCCGGGTTAGGTTTCCTGGTGGCTGGCTTAACGGTGTTTATTCGGGATGTACCCCAAACCCTGGGGGTAATTTTAAACCTTTGGTTTTATGCTACCCCTTTAATTTATCCTGCAAGCATGGTGCCACAGCCGTTTCAGCGGTTGTTGTTCTGGGTTAACCCGATGGCGGCCATCGGAGAGATGTATCGGGATACTATTTTATTCGGGGAAGTCACCCACTGGCCAGAATGGGGCATCGCAACGCTAATTTCCGGACTTTTTTTTGCCGCGGGCTATGGGGCCTATCGGAAGTTACGGCCTGCCTTTGCGGACGTACTTTAGGCTGGAGCAGCCTGGTTTCCAGATAAGATACAGTGGTATCTTACTCGCGTCGACTCGTCTTTACGGGTTTAATTACGGGGAGTAATGGCGGACAATATTGCTATATCGCTAAAAAACGTATCCAAGGTATATCGTCGATACAATCGGCCTGTGGACCGGCTTAAGGAAATTTTATTGCCTGGCAAATCCCGATCGGAAGAATTTTGGGCTCTGCGGGATATTAATTTGAACATCCGGAAAGGCGAGCGGGTGGGCATTATTGGCAGCAATGGGGCCGGTAAAAGTACCCTGCTACAAGTGGTGGCCGGCACCCTGACTCCCACCGCGGGTACCTTGAGGATTGATGGGCGAGTATCCGCTCTTCTGGAACTTGGCAGTGGGTTTGACCCTGAATTTACTGGCCGGGAAAATGTTTTCTTTAGCGGTCGTTTTTTAGGTCTTGAGCGGGAGGAAATCGAGGCCAAATTTGACGACATCGCCGCCTTTGCTGATATTGGCGACTTCATAGACCAACCTGTTAAAACCTATTCCAGTGGTATGTATGTTCGCCTGGCCTTTTCTTTAGCGGTTAGCGTACAGCCGGAAATCCTGATTGTTGACGAAGCCCTGTCGGTTGGGGATACCGCCTTCCAATTCAAATCTTTTAGCCGCCTGGAGAAACTTATGGACGCAGGGGTGACGGTTATCCTGGTTTCCCATGATATTGGTACGATTAAATCTTTGTGTGACCGGGTAGTCTACCTAAAACACGGTTCTGTCAAGGCTTTTGGCGATACCGACGAAGTCACCGACCTCTACTTTTTAGACGTCCAGTCCCAACAGAAGATGGATTCTCGCCAGAGCCAGTCAGCCGTTAAGTTAAAACAATCCCTTGCCGGTGATTCCAGGACTGCTTTTGGTACTGATGAGGGTCGAGTTGTTGATGTCCGGTTTCTGAATCAGCGAGACCAGAGTGGGGTGTTTAATGTCGGTGACCGAATCTTTGTAGAAGTTACCGTAGAATACATACCGACGTTGAAATATCCATCGGTATGTCTATCCATTGAAAATCGACGGTCGCTGATGATTAGTGGCCAGTATATGAAGCTTCCCCCGTTAGCAACCACGGAAGATCTAATCAGACGCAAGCTGATATTTTCTTTTGAGGCTGGTTTAATTGAAGACACCTATTTCCTGACGGCACGTTTAGAGAGCCGTCAGTCAGAAAAAATGTTTTTCCCCATCGATAAGCAAGCAGGAGCGTTATCTTTCACGGTTATTGCCGCTCAAGATAAAGGTTTTTTGGGCTTGACGGATTTAAAGATTGACTGCTATGAGAAAGATGTCAACCGTGACTAAGCCCTTGATCCCACCGGACATCTTCCTTCAGGGTTGAACCCTTTGCACAATTCAAATGAATGAGTCTATTTATTTTTTTACCCTACACAAGTGTGCCAGTACTTTATTTAGTGATTTTATTCTCAAAAATCTTCAGGGCCTGCGCCATATCGACTATGCCAGTTGCCTTTACGGCGGAAAAAGGGTAGAAGTAAAATTTAAGCCGAAGGGAGAAGTTTATGGGCCGATCAGACTTTCGGCCCATCCGCAATCCCCCGTGTACCAACAATTGGTTGCTCCGGCGTCTAAAGAAGAGTTTATCAAAGACAAAATCGCAATTTTCTTTGTGCGAGATCCACGGGATGTATTAGTGTCTTCGTACTATTCTTTTGGGTATACCCACGGATTGAGTAGCGTCAAAGAAATTCGCGACCAACAAGTAGTCCGTAGGGCTAAAGTGCAGCAAGAAACTTTAGATCACTATGTACTAAAAGCAGCAGCGGTCACGGCCCAAAATTTTGAAACTTTGTATGCCTTAAGCCTCATTTGCAAGAGAGGTTTATTGCTCAAGTATGAAGATATGATCTATCGTTTCGATCATTTCGTTCAGCAGTTTTCCCAGGTTGTCGACCTGGAGGAACCTGTGATTCAGGAAATATTTGCAAGAACCCGACCAAAATATCAGGAAGATACTTCGACCCATCGTCGTTCTGGGCAACCCGGTGAGTTTAGCCATAAACTTGCTCCTGAGACATTAAGGGCGCTGAACGCTAAACTCGATCATGTGCTTGAAGTGCTGCAGTATGAGAAATAATCGTGTTCAGTCTCAGCTATGATTTCTATTCAGAAACGCTTTCTTTTTATCCATGTGCCTAAAACTGGAGGCAACAGCATCCAGAATATTTTAAGCCAGTATTCCGAGGATGAAATTGTGGTCCTTGCTGACCATCAGGATGGGGTTGAACGATTTGAAGTAAGAAACCCCCAGTATAAAATTCATAAACATTCAACTTTAAGTGAGTATAAAGCAGTTCTCGATCCAGTGCTGTATCATCAGCTGTTCAAGTTTGCAGTTATCCGTAACCCCTGGGACAGGATGATTTCCTGGTACTTTTCTCCCCATAGAGGGGGGGGTGAGTGGGATAGAAATAATTTCATCCAGCTGATTCAGGAAGTGCCGACTCTGGAACACTACATTAAGCTAAACGGCGGGTCTGCGAGCCAAGGATCGAGGCTGAAGGTTGTATTTTCCCTAAAAGAAAAACCATGGCGGCATCCCCTGGCCCGGCAAATCGATTTGCTGATGCGATTTGAACATTTAAATCAAGATTTTGCAAAAGTTTGCAGAAAAATAGGAATTCCCGTTTGTTCCCTACCTGTCCGCAACCAGTCAACTCGGGGACATTACTCCCAATATTATGACGAAGAACTAATAGAAATGGTAAGCTTGAAGTTTAAGGATGAAATCGCTCTGGGCAGCTATAAGTTTTATTATGAGTAGCGCTTCCCTGTCTGTATTTTATGCTTTTGCCCGTTCCGGCGGAACGTTGATTAACCGCTGTTTATCCTCTATTCAAGATAATTTAGTGCTGTCTGAGGTGAACCCTCACGGTTCTCTGGTGTCGCTGGAATATCAGGCAAGTCAGTGGTTGAACCTGATTTCCGATCAAGAAAAACCAACGTTTGCAGACCTCAACTATTGCCAGAAAATTGACTGGCTCAGGCAACGTGCTCCTCAACAGGCCCATCTAATCATAAGAGATTGGCCAGTGATTAATTTTTTAGATGTGCAAACCCCGCTGAGTGCCTTGCTTCGCCCTAGCTTCATTCTTGAGCAAGAGTTCTACTTGAACCATGGGCAATTAGGCCACCGTGCCATTGTGATTTCTCGCCAAGCTGCCGATATTTATGAGTCATTAAAGCGGACGTTTCCGCATTTTTCAGGCTTAGGAATAGGAGATTTTGGCAAATGCTACTTGAAGTATGCGCAGTCCGTTGCTGGTTATAAGACTTTTCAGTACGAAAAGTTTTGTCAAAAACCTGAGTATGTCCTTAAGCAAATCTGCTCAGAGCTGTCTGTTAACTATGACGAAAACTTTCTAAACAAATTTTATGAATTTGATCGTTGTACTGGCGACAACGCACTTCAATATGTTTCCCGGGGGAAGGAGCTAAGAAGCATAAAGCCCCTTAAAAGCAATGTCGATTCGGCCTATTATATTGAGGCTAAGGCTAATCAAGAATGTCAAATGGCCGATAGTTTGTTTGAATATGCATTATAGGATATGCCTCGTAAAGAATGGGATGAACATTTGTGGCAGATCTTGCACTCTCGAGACCAAGTTATTGAGGGTGGCAGGGTTCTCTTACAGCAGAGCGAAGAGCATTTAAAAGAGGTTCAGGAGCAGGCTCAAGCCCAACAGCAGGCCTATCAGGAACAGCTGTCCGAGAAGCAAGCAGAACTCCAGCAAACTCAACTGCACCTACAGCAGACCCATGGGTACTTGCAGCAGGCCCACGAACAACTGCAGCAGACTCATAAGCAACTGGAGCAAACCCGCGAACAACTGCAGCAGGCCCACGAACAACTGCAGCAGACTCATAAGCAACTGCAGCAGGAGCGAGAAATCATAATCGCTATGGAATCGAGTAAATTCTGGAAACTTCGGAACATCTGGGTTCGGGCAAAAACCCTAGCGGGTCTCCCGGAGTGAGCGTTACACGTACCGGGTCAAGTCAATTCGGTATCGCTGCTTTTTAGTTACCGATACCTCTCCGATTTCCAGTCGTCCCTTGCCGCGAATGGCCACCAGATCCCCGGAAGCAACATTATGGCTGGCCTGGGTGATAGTCTTCCAGTTGACCCGTACATCCCCGGATGTAATCAGGTCCGCCATTTTGCTGCGGGACATGCCAAAACCGGCAGAAGCGACGGCATCTAATCGCAGGGAGGCCTCTACGGTGGTCATTTCCTTCTTTTTAGGAGGGCGTACTTTGAGCTGGTCCCACTCCAGGGATTTGGCCTTGACCGGCACCGAACGAACCTGATTCAGGTCCAGGGTCAGAAACTCCAGCAGTTCGGGCACCACAATGGCCTGGGCTCCTCGCTCCCCCAGCACCAGAATATCGCCCACCTTTTCTCGGACGATGCCGGTCCCCAGGAGCGCGCCTAGAAAGTCGCGGTGGGTGGCCGGGTCAAACATAAAATTGCCTGCAATATCCACCAGGGCCAGGGGAATCTGGCTGTTATCCAGGGGCAGTTCACTGCGGGCAATGGCGATACGCTGCCGTTCGGCCTGGGGGTAGCCGCCCCAGGCAAGGATATGGACGTCGGTGAGCCGATGGAAAACGGCTTCCGCTTCTACCCTTTCGGGGGGAGACAGAAAATCCGTCACGACAGGTTCCCAGGTCTTGATGGCTTGCTCAGCCTGGTCCAGAACCCGAGCGAGGCAGTCGTGATTCTCTACAGATTTCAGCAGATCGTCCTTCGGCAGCATAGGAAATAGGGGTAGGCGGGAACAACTGGATCAGGGCTGGTGGCCGCAGAGGCTTCACTGAAAAACCTACTGCGGCCAGCCACAACCCAAATTCTGACTCTACACGACCGAATTGGCAAAATCCTCAAGTACCATTTTGCGTTTGGCGTAAATACTCTTCAGGTGGCGCTTGACGGTATTGACGGCAATGTAGAGCTGCGCGGCAATTTCTTCATAGCTGTGGTTGGCCCGACGCAACAGCCAAACATCTTTTTCCCGGGGGGTGAGGTTGAACTGCACCGACTCCAGTAAAGCGGTGGTTTGGGCCGATTGGGTCAGGTTTTCCAACATCACCAGAAGGCAGGTTTCGGGAGTGCTAGGAAACTCAAGCCACTGGACCTTAGCCCGAATGCGGGTATTGCCAGTACCCGCCAAAATTTGAGTGAGGACCAGGGGCTGATGGGGAAAGACCTCCCGACTTTCCACTAAGTGCTGGCAGATAGACCACAAACATGGGGGCACTGGATTCGATGATGAGGTAACGTTCTGCAGCCTTTGGCAAAGGGCTTTACCTTCCCGGTTGATGTGAATGCATTCACCGTTCTGATTGAGAATCAGGACTCCATCGATGAAACCCTCCAGGACAGAACGCAATAGAGAGAATACATTCTTTTTACTGGTTTCTTGGGAAATCTTGTCTTGGGAAATCTTGATCGTTTTCTGGAGGAAAGTTTTCGTGGTAGGGGATGAACTCGTAGTGACCATGGGAGCTACCTGGTAAAAGCACGATAAATGGACTCGCGTCATCCTGGAACACAACAACCTGGGGACATAAGCGGCATTCCTGAGGGAATGCTTGGCCAGGGGTGAGGACACCAAAACCAGGTCCTCCCTGGCAACGCCAAATGTTGTTTGGCAACGCTCTACGGTAAACCTCCCCTTGAGAACCGGATAATCCGCACGGAACAAACCAGTTTAGAAACCGTCTACCCGGGCAGAAATAGGTTCTAAAGGTGATTTCGTCGACAAACTTGCTAATTCCTTCACCTTGATGAAGCTTTTCTCGGGAAACTTTTTCATCAGAGTTATTGGCGACGAATTTTTGCTGAATCCCGGTTTAAAAACCCTGGGCTCTGTACCAGGGTTTTAGGCTTCTGTATGATTAGGGAGCAAGCTGGAAGGAGCCTCCGCTCCGGTGCAGGGGTTGAACTCCCTCCAGCTTGGTGCCGTACCGTTGTTTATTAACCGTCATCCCATGGGTCTCTTTGATCAAGTCGTCAGCGCCCTCAACAACCCCAACCAGGAAGCCAGCTCTGACCAACTCAGCAGTATTCTCGGCGTGGTCGGGCAACTGTCTGGCAGGCAGGGGCTGGATGCAAATTCAACTCAACAACTGCTGACGGTGGTGGGCCAGCATGTGCGAGGGGCGCTGAATGAAAAGCGCCAGGCGGGCGGCCAGGGCCAGGCGGAGTCGCTGGTGAGCCAGTTCAGCGGTACCCAGGCCAATCCAGAGGCGGTGCAGAATTTGTTTTCCCAGCGGGAACAGGCCGAAACGGTGCAGGATGCGGCGAATAAAACCGGCATTGATCCGCAAACCATCCAGGCCTTGCTACCGGTGTTGATTCCCGTGGTACTGAAATTTTTACAACAGGGGAACACAAAGCAGACGGGGCCGGGAGGCAACTCGGTACTCTCGACCTTCCTGGATTCTGACAACGACGGAGATTTCGATATTGGGGATGCCATGTCTGTCGCGGGCCGTTTTTTAAGGTAAGGCAAATGCAGCCGGAGATGGATTGTTTTCGCTTTCTTCGCTTTCCTTTCCGGGCGGCGGCGGTTGCAGATTGTCAGACCAGGCCAGGGGATCGCCGGTAAACAAACCCCAAACCCCGGTTATCGTAAGCAACCCTGCGTTAAACTGCTTTAGCATTCAGTCTTCCCCAGTCCCCAGCCCCTATGAATATTCTGGACCTGATTCACCAACGGCAGAACGACAACTTTGCCCTCCACGAGCAGTTCCTCAATCCCCAGATGGTCAACGTGCTGAAGACCATCGGGTTCGATCGGCACTACGTCAAAGCCGAGGGACCGTACCTGTGGGATGACCACGGTGATCGCTATCTGGACCTGCTCAGCGGGTTTGGGGTATTTGCCCTGGGGCGGAACCATCCCACCATCGTCCAGGCCCTGCAGGATGTGCTGACCGCTGAATTGCCCAACCTGGTGCAAATGGATGTTTCGCTGCTATCCGGTCTGCTGGCCGAGCGCCTGCAGCGGCTGACCCCCCCAGGCCTGGATCGAATTTTCTTTGCCAACTCGGGGACGGAAAGCGTTGAAGCTGCCCTCAAGTTCAGTCGCTGTGCCACCGGCAGAAGCAAAATTGTGTACTGCCAGGGGGGCTACCACGGGCTCACCCTGGGGGCCCTATCGGCAACGGGCGATCCTCATTTCCGGGCTGACTTTGGCCCGTTTTTGCCGGACTTTATTGAAGTGCCCTTTGGGGATTTGCCAGCCCTTGAACAGACCCTATCCCGTAAAGATGTGGCGGCTTTCATTACCGAACCGATCCAGGGCCACGGGGTCTGGATTCCTGAAGCCAGTTATTTACCGGAAGCCGCTGCCCTGTGCCGCAAATATGGCAGTCTCTTCATTGCCGATGAGGTGCAGACCGGGTTGGGGCGCACCGGCAAATGGTGGGCGGTGGACCATTTCGGCGTCGAGCCGGATATTCTCTGCATGGCCAAGGCCCTTTCCGGCGGGTTTGTGCCGGTGGGGGCGGTGGCCTGTCGGCCCTGGATTTTCGACCAGGTGTTCAACCGGATGGATCGGGCGGTGGTCCACGGCAGCACCTTTGGTAAAAACAACCTGGCCATGGCGGCGGGGTTGGCCACCCTGGAGGTGCTGGAAACCGAAGGCTGGATTGACCACGCCGCCCAGATGGGGCAGCAGATCATCGACGACCTGCAACCCCTGGTGGGGCAGTATGACTTCCTGAAAGCAGTGCGTGGGCTGGGTATGATGCTGGCGCTGGAGTTTGGCGAACCCAAGAGCCTGACCCTAAAGCTGCCCTGGAAGATGCTGGAAGCCGCTAACCGGGGGCTGTTTTCTCAGATCATTACGGTACCGTTGTTTACTCGCCATCGGGTGTTATCTCAGGTGGCGGGCTATGGCATGAACGTGGTGAAGTTTTTGCCGCCGTTGATCATCTCCGACGAAGACCGGCGCTGGATTGTAGAGGCCGTAACCGATGTTATTGCCGATGCCCACAAAGTTCCCGGGGCGGCCTGGGACTTCGGCAAAACCCTGGCGACCCAGGCAATGCGTACCAAAGCAGGAGTCAGATAAGGGGTTTTGTGCCAATTCCCCCACCGGGAGATCCCCATTTCCCGGTCCTGTCCGCATGAGTCCCGTACCTGAGGGATCCCCTAGAGGGCAACAATCTGGCTCAAACCGCCAGAAATTCCTGGACAATGTCGTTGGTGAGTTCGCTGGTGGGACCAGAGGCCACAATGCCGCCCCGCTGCATGGCGTAGTAATAGTCGGCCTGGCGCACAAAGTGGAGGTGCTGTTCTACCAGCAGCACGGAGATGCCGGTGGTTTTAACGATGCGCTTCACCGCCGCCTCAATATCGAGAATGATGGAGGGCTGAATTCCTTCCGTGGGCTCATCCAGCACCAGGAGTTTGGGTTGGCCCATGATCGCCCGGGCGATGGCCAGCTGCTGCTGCTGGCCGCCGCTGAGGTCTCCCCCCATTCGATCCAGCATGGTTTCCAGCACCGGAAACAGTTCATACACCATACTCGGCACTTCCTTCGTCGCCTTGCCCCGCTGGCCCAGAGCTTCCTGGCCAATCAGCAAATTTTCGCGCACCGTCAGGCGAGGAATGACCTCTCGTCCCTGGGGAACATAGCCAATGCCCAGCCTGGCCCGTTTGTCAGGGGGGGTTCCCGCTAAGGATTGTCCTTCAAACCGGATATCTCCCGTGCGGGGCCGCAGCAGCCCCATGATATTTTTCAGCAGGGTAGTTTTGCCCACCCCATTCCGGCCAATCAGACACACCATCTGGCCCCTGGGCACCGTCAGGTCCACATTCCGCAGAATGTGGCTTTCGCCGTAGAAAAAGTTCAGCCCCGAGATTTCTAACATAGGGGCCGTGAGGGGATCCTGGTAGGTGGGAGTGGGTGCGGTGGTGGTCATGGTGGGTTTCGGGTTTAGGGTATTGGTTCAGCTGGTACCTGGCACCAGAACCTGGCACCCTTCGCATTTTTCTTTGCCTGTTAATTCCTGGCCGCCAGATTTTCCATAGCCGCCGCTTCCAAACGGCTCACGGTTTCGGCTGGCAACCCCAGCAAATCCAGCAGCTTCTGGTAAACCACAGCTTCCTGGGCATTGATTTGATTCGAGCTGATCACCTCGTAACTGAGCATCAGGGCTTCTTCTTTTTGCGCCTCGGTGGTCAACTGGGGCACCAGGTCTTCCAGGGGAATTTCCTTAGCCAGAAGATTGGTGAGGTCTTCCCGCAGGCTGGCCTGTTCTTCAGGGGATTGGGCAAACCGTTTGCTGAGGCGATTCAGGATCACCTCTTGCTGTACGTCGGCAAAGTTATCATCGGCCCAGGCCATGGTGGCGGCAATGCGCAGCAGCAGCATTTGTTCTGGGGAAAGGGACGTTTCCTTACCCAGGTACACCTCAATCACCCGGGGGTCGTTCTGCACCTGATCCATCGTGCCTTCGCAGAGGACGGTGCCCTGGTGCAGGACGGTCACCTGGCGGGCGATCTGGCGGACAAACTCCATGTCATGTTCGATGACCACAATGGAGTGGCTTTCTGCCAGGGACATCAGCAGTTTGCCGGTTTGTTCGGTTTCTTCGTCGGTGAGTCCGGCGACGGGTTCATCCACCAGCAGCAGATCGGGGGATTGGGCCACTAACATGCCAATTTCCAGCCACTGCTTTTCTCCGTGGGAGAGTAGGGCAGCGGGCAGGTCGGCCTTGTGATCCAGACCGATGGTTTCCAGCAGTCCTCCCACGGTGCGCTTTTCGGCGGAGGGCGTTTTCTTGAACAGGGTGGAGAACACGTTTTTGTTCTGGTTGCAGGAGAGTTCCAGATTTTCCCGAGGGGAAAGGTTGAGGTACACCCGGGGGGTCTGAAACTTGCGGCCGATGCCCAACCGGGCAATGTCGTGCTCTTTGTATTTGCGTAAATCCTTGCCTTTGAAGTAGGCGGCCCCCTCGGTGGGCTTGGTTTTGCCGGTGATCACATCCAGGAAGGTGGTTTTGCCGGCACCGTTGGGGCCAATGATCACCCGCAGTTCCCCCTCATTCATGCTGAAGTTGAGGTTGTTGAGGGCTTTGAAACCGTCGAAGCTGACGGTGACGTTTTGAATGTCTAGAACTTTGGTGCTCACGGCATTTGGATCTCCTGGGTAGGTGGGAATGGATGGATGGTGGGCCATGCCCACACCCTAGGGTGAAGGTCATAGATTTAAGGCTGGTGGGCAGTGCCCACCCTACGGGAGTTAGGGATGTGGATTGGGGTTGAGTCTGGGGTTATCTATGATTGCCTGGGATTATTTTTTCGCGAGTTCAGGGGTGTCTGGGATGTCTTTGACCTCATCCTCGGCGTAGGCGACGGCCGTGGGGGAGAGGCCCAGGGCTGAAGACACTGTGTCGCCAAACTGGCGGCGACCCCAGCCGATGATGCCGTCGGGGAGGGCCGTCACCACAATCAGGAATAAGGCCCCCTGGAAGAACAGCCACACATCTGGAAATCGCTCACTCAGTAAGCTGCGGGCCATGTTCACCAGCACCGCCCCGAGGATGGCCCCTACCAGGGTGGCGCGACCTCCCACGGCGACCCAGATCACCATTTCAATGGAAAAAGCGATACTCATAGCCTGGGGCGAAATAATGCCGGACTGGACGGTATATAGGGCACCGGCAATGCCCGCGATCGCACCCGACACCGCAAACACCAGCACCTTAAAGGCCGTGGGGTCGTAGCCCGAAAACCTGACCCGGTTTTCGTCGTCGCGAATGGCTACCAGCATGCGCCCAAAGCGTCCGCTGGTGAGCCATCGGCAGAGGGCATAAATGGCAATCAGGGCAACCACCGTGGAGATGTAGAAAAACATCCGCATACCATCGGAGCCAACCTCTTGCCCCATAAAGACAGAGGTCGAAGTTTTTAGGCCATTGGTGCCGTTGATCAGCTTTTGCTGACCGTTGAAAAAGTTGAAAAACACCACCAGGGCCGCCTGGGTCAGGATGGAAAAGTACACTCCCCGAATCCGGTTACGGAACACCAGATAGCCCAGCAGCCCTGCCACAATGGCCGGAATCAGGAAAATCGCCAGCAGCGTAAACGGAAACGAATTAAACGGCTGCCAGAACCAGGGCAGTTCGGTCACCCCGTAGAGGCCAAAAAACTCTGGCAGCTGGCCGGCCTCCAGGGAATTCAGGCTCAGGTACATGGCAAAGGCATAGCCTCCCAGGGCAAAGAAAATGCCGTGGCCCAGGCTGAGCAGGCCGGTGAAACCCCAGATCAGGTCAATGCCAAGGGCAACAACGGCCAGGGCCAGGAAGCGCCCCACCAGATTCAGCCGAAAGCCGGACAGAAACATCGGCAGCACCAGCACCAGCACCAGGGCAACGGCGGCTACCACGACTGCTTCGATGATGAATTTGCGTTTTTGGCTGGCCCTGGCAGCACGGCGCGGTTGTACGGGTATATCTGTTGTTGCCATTGTCTATAACTCCACCGAACGACCTTTTTGGGGGAACAAACCAGCCGGCCGCACCTGCAAGAACACAATAATCAAGGCAAACACCATCACCTTGGCCATGCTGGTGGTGGCAAAGAAGGTGAAGAAGTCGATCAAGGGCTGGAAAAATGCCGTCGAGGGCAGAATCAGAGCCATGGTGCCAGACCCGACCAGGTAGGTGACGATGCCAATCACCAGGGCCGCTACGATACTGCCGACCAGTTTCCCTACACCGCCGACGACCACCACCATGAAGGCATCCACGATGTAGTTAGCGCCAAGGTTAGGACCGACTGAGCCGAGCAGGGTGACAGCGCATCCGGCAATGCCTGCCAGACCAGAACCGAGGGCAAAGGTGAGGGCATCCACTCGCTCGGTGGGAATGCCCAAACAGGCGCTCATGGAGCGGTTTTGGGTGACAGAACGAATCCGCAGCCCCCAGGCGGTGCCGTTAAGGAACCAGTACACCGCAATCAGGCAAAGAATGGTGAGGGCGATGATGAACAGTCGGGCATAGGGAAATTGCAGGGTCGTGCCCAGGGAAATGCCCCCCCGCAGCCAGGTGGGAGGGGTGACATCCACATTGCGGGCCCCAAACCAGGGACGGACAAACTCAGTGCTGCCAGTGTTCTGGACAATAAAGCCAGCCACCAGGGCAATGGCGGCCGAAAGGCCAAACAAAATCGGGCTGGCGGTAGCGCTAATTCTTTCCCAGTCAGCGTACTTGCGCCATACCCACTGACCACCCACAAACAAGGCCGCAAACATGACCAGGCCAATCACCATGGGCCAGCTCACACTGCGGATGAACTGGATCATAATCAAACTCACGCCCCAGGTGGCCAGCAGGGTTTCCAGGGGACGACCATATAAGTAACGAATGACCGTACGCTCCAGCAACAGGCCCACCAGGGCCGCCACCAAAAAGGCCAGGGGCAGGGCGACAAAAATATAAATTTCGGGAGCAATGCCCCCCATACCGTTAGCGGCATTTTGCACCACAAAGGTGGTGTAGGCCCCAAACATCATCAGTTCACCGTGGGCCAGGTTAATGACTCCCATCAGGCCGAACACAATGGCCAGGCCCAATGCCACAATCAACAACACAGCGCCAATGCTAATGCCGTTGAAAAGGCCTCCAATCAAGCCTTCTAACACAGCTTAAACCCCATAGATTTTGCGCCAGACTGCATCTGCCTCAGGTTCCAGGCTCCAGGCGTTGCTTTCCCGGCGGGAAACTCCATCTTGGAACCTGCACAAGGTCTATTTCCAGAGCAGTCGGGACTTCTCGGTCAACATACTAGGGTCTGAAAAGAATCGAAAAATGTTACTTATGGACGTTTTCCGATGGATCCCCAGAGACCGTAGATTCCTGTTTACCACCACATCTAACCCGTGGCCCAGTCACCTCTAGCAAAACAGCGGAGACACAAGTAACTGAATCTCCGCTGAATGTCACTGAAATAAAGCTGGTGGGCAGTGCCCACCCTACGGCAGATCAAGGCTTTCGGCCATTTGCGAGGAGTGATTTCAACTTGTTTCAGTGACATTCCACTCTAGGGCAGATCCAGGGTTTCGGCTTCTGGCCTTAGACCCGGTTTAGATCTCGAACTTCTCGCCCTTGGCGGGGTCAGACCAGTCGCAGGCAAAGCCCTTGGTGTCGGGTACATACTGGTTCCAGGGTTCCGGATCAATCGGCCCTTCCGTAGACCAGAGAATTTCGAACAGACCGTCATCCCGTACTTCACCAATGCGCACCGTCTTAGACAGGTGGTGGTTGGCGTTCATGGTTACGGGGCCTTCGGGAGCTGCGAACTCCTGACCATAGGCGGCAGACCGGACTTCAGCAATATCGGTGGTGCCAGCGGCTTCAACGGCCTGCTTCCACAGATACACCATGATATAGGCCGCTTCCATGGGGTCGTTGGTGACCCGATCATCGCCGTACTCGGCCTTAAAGTCGGATACCCACTTTTCGTTTTCGGGGCTTTCTACCGTTTGGAAGTAGTTCCAGGAGGCCAGATGACCCACCAGGAATTCGCTACCAATCTGGCGAACTTCCTCTTCAGCCACGCTCACGGACATCACCGGGTACATGTCAGGGGTCATGCCAGCGCCCTGCAGCTGCTTGAAGAAGGCCACGTTGCTGTCACCGTTGAGGCTGTTGAAGATGACGCCGCCGTCGGGCAGCGCCGCCTTAATTTTGGTGATGATCGGGGTGACTTCGGTGTTCCCCAGGGGCAGGTAGTCTTCCCCAACGGTGTTGCCGCCCTTAGCCGTCAACTGCTCTTTGATGATGGTGTTGGCGGTGCGGGGGAACACATAGTCGGAACCCACCAGGAAGAAATCGGTGCCCTTGTTCTCCAGCAGCCAATCTACCGCCGGTTCAATCTGCTGGTTGGGAGCAGCACCGGTGTAGAAGATGTTCTTGGAGCACTCCTGGCCTTCGTACTGCACCGGGTACCACAGCATGTGGTCTTTGGATTCAAACACGGGCAGCACCGCTTTGCGGCTGGCGGAGGTCCAGCAGCCGAAAACTACAGCCACCTGATCCTGGTCGATCAGCTTCTCAGCCTTTTCAGCAAAGGTCGGCCAGTCAGAAGCGCCATCTTCTTGAACCGGCTCGATTTGCATACCCAGTACACCACCGGCGGCGTTGATCTCTTTGATGGCCAGCAATTCAGCATCAACCACGGTGGTTTCGCTGATGGCCATGGTGCCACTCAACGAGTGGAGAATGCCCACCTTAATGGTTTCTCCGTCGCCACCTGCAGCGACTTCTTCACCACCCTCGGTGGCTTCGGTGCCGGCATCGGTCGTGGTCGTAGAGGTACCACAGGCCTTCAATAGCATAGAGGTACCGAGGGTCGCAGACCCGTACACCAAAAACTTACGTCGATTAAAGCGAGCTACCATTCAACCTCTCTCCAGACTCTAAAAGTGAACTAACTAAGTTAGCTAAATAGATGTGTAAACCTTCAGAGTGGATATTAGAGGTAGTCCCAGGGAGTAAATGTATCCCTTGCTACATTTACTCCCTGGGGCACCGCCGAGATGTCTACTCCGTGGGAGATGGCATTTCCTGGTAGGCCCACAATCCATGTTGTTTTGCGGCCTATCTTGAAGCATGGTGGGCGTCAGGTTAAGGCTGGAGCCTCTTCAGCAAAGGCGTGATGCTGAATGAATTGGATAATGGTGTCCAGCCCCTCGCCGGTTTTCAGGTTGGTAAAGCCAAAGGGGCGGTGGCCTCGCATTTTGCGGGCGTCGCGGTCCATCACCTGCAGGTCTGCGCCCACAAACGGAGCCAGGTCAATTTTGTTGATGATTAAAAAGTCAGATTTCGTGATTCCCGGTCCCCCCTTGCGGGGAATTTTGTCGCCAGCAGCGACGTCAATGACATAGAGGGTCAGATCCACCAGTTCAGGGCTGAAGGTGGAGGCCAGGTTGTCGCCGCCACTTTCCACAAACACCAGGTCCAGGGGCTGAAAGCGGGCCTCCAGGTCTTCTATGGCCACTAGATTCATGGACGCGTCTTCCCGAATGGCGGTGTGGGGGCACCCGCCCGTTTCGACCCCCATGATGCGGTCAGCACTCAGGGCCTGATGGCGCACCAGAAATTGGGCGTCTTCCTGGGTATAGATATCGTTGGTCACCACGGCGATGGAGTAGCGATCGCGCAGGGCTGTACATAAGTTTCTCACCAGCGCGGTCTTCCCGGACCCAACGGGACCCGCTACACCAACACGAAAGGGAGTTGTCATAATTAGCCAGCAATATTCTCGGAATCATCCGTATCCTAAACCGAGTTCTTGGGTTGTTCCTCAGGCTTAAGGAAATATCTACTTCGAATGCCACCCAGCCCTGTCAAGGTGGTTTGAAACGGTTGAATTTTGTCCCGTTGAAGCGCTGAAAGCTTGATTATGTATAGGGTGTGTTCCCGGCCTCAGGCCAACTGTGCGATCAGGCAAAGTGCCCTGCTCTGGCCGAAACGCACCGTTTGCGTCAAGGGAGAGGCTCGATAGCTGATTTCAAGGACATTGATATCTACTTCGCCCTGTTTTGTTGCTGATCAAACTCTGCCAGGTAATGGTCGATGCGCTGGCGGGTCTGATCCAGAGACAGACCCTGGGCCCAGTATTCGACCATGGCGTGGCCGAAGGCCCAGGCCGCCCGATCCGGTTTGTCATTATTTTCCAGCAGCAGTGGCCACAGGGTTAACAGGTCCAGCTGGGCTTTGGGGGGACCCACCACTTTGAACAGGTCATAGGCCAGCTGCAGTTTGCCTATCACCACGGGCAGTTGCTCGACGGGAATTTGCTCGGCCAGCAGGTAGGCCAGGGTGGGGGTGCCCGTGGTCAGGGTGGCCAGGAATTGGAGGATGGGACTCTTCAAAAAGGAAGTCAACCCCTGGGTGGTGCTCATCTGCACCATGTAGCGGTCAATCAGGCGGGTGGCGGCAGCGGCTTTGGCGTTGCGATCGCGCAAAAACCGGGCCAGGCGTAGCTCCTGGGTGGGGGCAATTAGCTCCATCAGGCTGGTGGCCAGGGCATCGGCGTTCCATGGTGGGCGGTGGGTGGCGGTATCCCGGGTAACCAGGGGCAGCACCCGGTCGCTCACCGACCCAAACTGCTCCTGCCGGTACCGGGTGGCCTCACGGATGGAAACCTCCTTAGGTCGTTCTCCCCACTGCCAGTCGTAGGGCGGGTTCCACTCCCGGATGGGCCGCAGGCGATCGACCTGGGTCACCACGACAACGGCCCCCAGGTCTGGAACTTCTTTGCGCATGTCCCGCAATACATCCACATCCATCTGCAGGGCCGGGTCCATGGCCGGAGTCACCAGCAACAGTACATCCGCCTGGTGGGCATAGTCCAGCAGCAGGTCGCGGTAGTCGTCCCGGTTGATTTGCTCATAGCCGGGGGAATCCCACAGGGTCAGGGCATCCCCAGAGTCGGCCTGCCAACGGTAGCTGTCCACCTGATCGGTACTGGGCAGTACATCCACCTCGGCTTTATCAGCCTCAAACAGGGTATTAATCAGGCTACTTTTGCCGGACCCGGTGCGTCCCACCAGCAGGATGTTGACCGGCTTGTTAGCCACCGCTTCCACCGGCTCAGCCTGGTCCAGGATGCGGCGCAGGGTCTGGGTCCTGGTTTCGGGTACCGCCGGTGGGGCCTGGTCTGGAGCTGGCATCGTGGGCAGCGTGCCGCTGTAGAGGGCCACCGACTGACGGTACAGATTGCGCAGGGTGGCTTCCCGCAGCAGGGTACTGAGATTTCCCAAAAGCTGCTGGGTGGCCTGGTTGCTGCTGGGCTGGCTGATGGTGCGGGTGGCGGCGACGGCGGGGTTCAGCAACCACTGGGCCCAGCCCCAGGCCTGCCAGAGCTTGCGGGCAGAAGGTTCGACTTTGCGGTATAGCTCATAGCCCTGCACGGCCTGGCCAATGGTGACCTGGCCCAGCACCGGAGATAAACTCTCAATCCAGCTATCTACGTCATCTACGGTGCCGCGAATCAGTCCGTAGGCATCGGGTACATAGATATTGAGTAGGGGATATTTCACTTCCGGATGGTAAGCGTGGGCGACCCCGCTGACCACATCCCGGCATCGCTGCCAGAAGGGATTCCAGTCTTCCCAAACGGGGGGATCGGCTTTGGCGGCGGTCAACACCCGTTCCAGGGCGATTTCTGCCTGCTCATCGGCCGGGCTGCCGGTTGCCGTGGCGGCTTCCACTTCGGCCTCCAGTTCTTCCTGGGCCAGGGCCAGGGCAGTTTCCATGTTGGCTAGAGCGGGACGAGTCCACCGGGCCAGTAACCAGCGCCAGCCCACCAGCACCAGCACAATCACCGCCCAGATCCAGTTCAACCCCCAGGCGTGGATTTGAACGCCGGCGGTAACCACCACAAATCCCCCAATCAGCACCAGGGGAAGGGATAGCATTGCCCACTGCCAGGGTTGAAGTCGGATCATCGGTCTGCCCTCGTCGATGGTTATAGTCTAGGCCTTAGCACCTGTACAAAATCAGAACCCACGATGCGGGGTTGCCCTTCCACCATCTGCACCCGAAAGGTGCGTTCCTCCTGTTGTTGGGTGCCGTCGGGGTAGTAGTAGGTATTGCGACCCATGAGTTCGACCATGTCCCCAGTCTGGTTGCCGACCCGCAGATTGTCTATGGTCACCCGTTCAAACTGCTCAAAGAAACCAGGGTCAAACTGTGCCCCCAGGGCTTCCCCAAACAGGCCCCTGGCAGTATCCCAGGATTGATTCGAGACAGCGCGGTACAGGCTGGCCACGGTGGCCTGGGCGATATCTGGGGTCAGGGTGGCGGTGGGTTCTGGGGTATCGGTGGGGTCAGACTCTGCCATGTCTGAGGGGGGACTACCGCCGGGAGGTGCTGCAGCTGCTGCTACGGATTCCCCTGAGGAGCTGGTGCCCGTTTCCGGTTGATCCAGAACGGGAACGTCCGGTTCTGGTTCCGCTGGGGCCTCGAGAGCCTCACCTTCTGGAACAGGTTCGGGAGTTGGACTGGATTCAGGAGTGACCTCAGCCGCGGGCTCAGTCTCCTGGGATACCGGCTCAACCATGGGGGACGATAGAAATGTTCGCCAGATCAATATTCCTACCCCGAGTAAACCTAACAGCCCCAATCCCAGGGGCAGCAGAGGATTACCCGGACGACGACTCTGCGGTCTGGAACGTTCTGATCCGGTCTGGGGGGCCGTGGCAATTGTGGAGGCTTGAGGTCTTCGCCCTACGGCTACGGTTTGCACTGCCCTGGATGGCGATGGGGCTGACGCCATCCCAGAGGTGGCGTGATCGGCAGCGGTCCTGTAAGCGGAAGGCCCTCCACCCGGCGTCTGGGGAAAGGTGTCTTGGAGGGCCGCCAGAGCTGCGGCGGCGGTGCCGTACCGACTGCGAAAGTCGTACTGCACCATATAGTCCAGCAGGGCCACCAGGGCGGGATGGCAGTGGGGAGCCAGGCTGTGCCAGTTCAGTTCGCCGCTGTGGCCATGGGCGGGAATGGTGTGGGGCGGGCAGCCAGTCAGGCCCTGGATGGCGATTACACCAGCGGCATAAACATCGCTGCTGAACTGGGGCCGACCGGCCAGTTGTTCGCTGGGCATATAGCCCTCAGTGCCGATGGAAATAGTGCGGTTTAGGCTGGAGGATGCCGTAGTGAGTTGAGTGCTCACCTGCTTCACGGCCCCAAAATCAATCAGGACAATGCGGTGGTCGCTGTGGCGGCGAATCAGATTGGAAGGTTTGATATCCCGGTGAATCACCTGATGGTCGTGGACAAAGGCCAGGGTGCTGAGCAGGTCATGGAGAAAGGCAACGGCGTCCTGCTCTTCCCAGGCTGGCTGATGGGTCAGTTCCTGCTCCAGGCTGTGCCCTACAATCAGCTCCTGGGCCAGGTAAAATTCCTGGTTTTCTTCGAAGTGGGCCAGCAGGCTGGGAATTTGCGGGTGAGACCCCAGCCGATACAGCACCTGGGCTTCCGTATCAAACAACCGCCGGGCTACCTGCAGCTCCTGGGAATTATGGACCTGGGGCTTGAGCTGTTTGACCACACAGCGGGGATGCCCCGGCAGGTGCAGGTCCTGGGCCAGAAAGGTTTGACCGAAGCCGCCCAGGCCCAGCAGCTGACTGATTTGATACCGCCCGCCCAGGGGTTTGGCTGGCTCTAATGGCGCTCTTCCCATGGCTTCGAACTCTCCGTTTACCGGTAGGAACTGGATGAACCAGCATCTAGTCTACTGAATCTGCCTTTGGGCGTAATGCATCGTTTAGGGTAATGAGGGGTCTCGCCTGCCTCGAACGGTGCGTTTCGGCCAGGGCAAAGCCTCTGCACTATCGCCGGGTGGGCCTGAGGCCGAGAACACACCCTACGCGGAATGGCACTGATTTAAGGCTGCAACCACCGTAGGGGCATTCTCGGCCTATGCATCTGCGCAAAGCCCAACAAGCTCTGTCTTTGGGCCGTAATGCACCGCTTACGGTATCGAGCTTCTTGCTTGGCACCCACGGTACGTTTTGGCCAGAGCAGATTGTGGAAGTAAAATGAGTACAGCTATCTATTCCACGCCGGGCATCCACAAGAGGGCAGGTTATGCCATTCAACACCTACAAAAGCGTTAGCCAGGTAGTTCAGGAGTTTCAGATCGTTTACACCGAGGCTGACTTTGTTGTGGAATCCCCGGTTCAGGTGAGTGAGAGTTTTCGGTCTGAGCTCTCTTTGGTGCTGCAGGAAGGTGCCATCGATACGTCTGAATACGCCATTTGTGAAAAGTTTATCTACCCCATTTTGAAGGAAGTTTGGAAAACCTACCGGGAACATCTATTGCTCTGGAGCCACCCGACTCTGGTCTATGATCAGTCGCTGTCGGGGGTGCCTGATTATGTGATTGCGAAAAAGTCGCCGCTGGGGCGAGTCGTTTTTGAGAAGCCTTACTGCATTGTGGTAGAAGCGAAGCAGGATGACTTCCAGGGAGGTTGGGGGCAATGTCTGGCGGAGATGGTGGCGGTTGAAAAGATGGGGAGTAGTGCCGAACCGGTGGTATTTGGAATTGTCTCGAATGGCAAAATCTGGGAATTTGGACAGTTGTGCAATTCGACGTTTACTAAACAAATAAAGTCCTATGGTCTGTCTGACCTGGATGCGCTGTTTTCGGCTTTGCACTATGTGTTTGAGCAGTCGCGGCAGCAGGTGGTAGCTCATTGCCCGGCTTAACCCACCCCTGCCTACTTCGGCAGGCTCAGCACATACCTCCCAGGAGGGGATTTTTTAATTCCTGGTGCCCTGGCTCTGCCTGGGCACTCTGTGCTGCGGCTCCGCCGCCGATTTCCAGCAGGCGGGGCTCTCCCTGGTCCCTGCTGCCCTGGCTCTGCCTAGGCACTTTATACTACGGCTCTGCCGCTCATGGCCGAAGGCAGGGTCTTCAGGGATAACCCACCCCTGCCCCTCCCAGGAGGGGATCCGCAATTCAGTTACATTCATGCCTAAGCCCCTTGCTAAAATTGAGCCAAATTCCCTGGACGAATTGACCATGGCCTTTGCAACCGGTCGCTCGGTACCCCAAACAGATCCGCCGCGCCCCCCTCGGGAAACGCTACCCACCATGTATGATTTGCCGAGTGAGTTTCCGGAGGAACCGGGGTTGCCTGACGAATTTCATGACTTACAGCCCCAGTTATTAAGTCGCACCCTGACCCTGGCCAACTACAGCCGGGAGGAATGGTTTGCGGGCAGCGACCTGAATGTCTATTACGATGTGCAACATTCTTTATGGCACAAACGACCGGACTGGTTTTTGGCGGTAGGGGTGCCCCGCCTTTACGAGGGGCAGGATTTACGACGCAGCTATGTGGTGTGGCAGGAGGGCCGCTCCCCTGCGGTGGTGGTGGAGTTTTTGTCTCCGGGGACAGAACGGGAAGATTTGGGCCGCTTTTTTGAGGCAGATGCGGCTGCTGATAGTGCCGATAGCGGTTCGGATGGTCCCCCGAACCGGCAGGATAAGGGTTATGCCCAGGAGGCAACCCCGCCCGCCAAGTTCACGGTTTATGAGACCTATCTGCGGGTGCCCTATTATGTGGTGTATGACCGATATAAGGGAACTTTACGGTTTTTTCAGCTGGTGGGAGAGCGCTATCAGGAGCAACCGCTGGCCTCGTCGGGGAATATCAAGATCTGGCTGCCGGGGTTGGCGGTTGGCCTGGGAATTTGGGAAGGAGAGTTTGAAGGGGTGACCCGGTCATGGTTACGCTGGTGCGACCGGGAGGGCGAATGGTTGTTGCTGGATACCGAACAAGAGCGGATCGCTAAGGAACAGGAGCGACTTGCCAGGGAGCAAGAGCGAATCGCTAAGGAGCAAGAACGGATCGCTAAGGAACAGCTGCAGACGCAGTTGTTACAGGCGGCCCGAAATTTGTTGGCGGGAGGCATGCCCCTGGAGCAGGTGATTCAGGTGTTGGGCCTGACGGATGACCAGGTCAGGGCATTGTAAGTTAATCCTTTTTCCTGGTGCCCTGGCTCTGCCGCTCATTTCCAGCGGGCGGGGATTTTTCAATACCTGGTACTGGCAGACAAGGCATATGCCGCGATAAAACAAGACGAAAGTTGTTTTAATAAACTCCGTTGATAGTTTGACATACAAGATTGAATACTAAAACATGATTGGAGTTGTTTAAACAATCTCAGTTCTATGTTTAAACATGAGTGAAGTTGTTTAAGTTTACTCCGCTGATGTTTGAAATTTCTAAGGAACGAGGATCTAATAACATCCAAGATTTTGGTAGGGGCGAACGGCCGTT
>CAZPYG010000023.1:0-52001 GCA_964590465.1 uncultured bacterium
CCACAGGCTAGCGCTAGAACGCTGCTGTAGAGTAGTTGTCATGATGTATTAGTCCTTATTTATGGTTCAAGGTACTACCAGGCTCAAACGTAAATATGTATGTTTGTTGCCTGTGTAACTAAATATTACCGCATATTCTCAGACTTGTAAAGAAAGATTTCTCCAAAAAGAGGATATGGGGCGTAAATCTGCCAGTCGAGATTCCCACAGTAGCCGTCCATAGTACTCAGGGTGGTGGATTCAGGAATTATGAGAATTAAGGGACTTAACCTGTAAAACGGTCTGCCCTTCTCTCATAAACCGTTACAAAGCTACAGTTCCCCCATTTCAGCTCGGATGTCTGCTAAAGACTCGCCAGCTAAGGAATGAGGATTGGATAACATCCAAGTTTTGTAGGGCAGGCATCTTGCCTGCCTTTGGACAGCCGAGACGGCTATCCCACATTATGGAATTTCCATTCTTAAGAGCATTCCCTTAATAAAAAAATCCCAGCCTGGTCCATCCTTATCCTGCAGAATACTTCGGGAACGGGAGGCGCAAGGTGCACTTCTCCCTAGCCTCTATTACCGCTATGGGAGTCGGGGGGAAACCTGCAAAGTCCCTTTACCAATAAGGACTAGGGATTTAGGGAGATGACGGAATCAGGTTCCTTGGGATGCTTTTTAAAGTGAAATACTTTAACCGCTCTACAGCTTTTCCAAATACTCTAATAAATCAGCCATATCCTGGGCATTCGGTTGGAATTGCGGCATGGGAGGGGTTTCGCCGCTAATCACCTGTTTGATTAACCTGACTTTCGTTTTGTGGTCTGAGACGCCCCGCAAGGTTGGCCCGACTTCGCCCGTGGCTTCAAGCCCATGGCAGACGGCGCAGTTCATTTTGAAGATGGCTTCGCCTCGATCGGCATCCCCCTCTTGAGCCAGAACATCTTTGATATAGGGTTCGGAAGCCTGCATGTGACGTACCCCGGCAATCACCAATACCACAGCCATAACTACGGCCAGCAAAACTAAAGCCGTCCGCTTGAGCATGGCGCTAAGGTCTTCGGCTTGTTCGTGTAATGTCTCTTGAGCCAAGGCTGATTGGGTGGAACGTCTATTCAATGTTACGCAATCTAAAGAATCTAAACGAGTTCTACTACAAAATTTTAAGCTTTCTAAGCTGCCTGGCGTTCCCTCACAGGAAGGATACCAGGGAAAAAGGCGCGGATGAGAGAATATTCATGCCGATTCTAGGGTCCAGTCCCTTCTCTTAACCCGTTTCAGCTTATGCTAGAAAGTAATTCAGGCTCTTAGAAGTCATTCTTAGAGCGTTTATGTGTTGTTAGAGTTTTATAAGGAGTACCACTGTGGTTGAACCGTTGCTCAGCGGTATCGTATTGGGGTTGATTCCGGTAACGTTGGCTGGCCTGTTTGTTGCGGCTTATCAACAGTATCGTCGCGGAAATCAGTTCGATCTCTAGGTTCGGTCTATGGCTGCGGTTCAAGGGCAATACTTGGCTATATCAGCCTGATTGCAAACCCATTAGAGCCACATAAGCTGACCCCACAGCCGCCTCCGGATGGGCGGCTATTTTAATGGGTTTTTGCAGCAGGTTTTGTCGCATTTTGCGCCAGGCTTCGTTTTTGGCACCACCGCCAGCCGTATATATTTGCTTGACCGGTGAAGCCCCCAGCTGTTCCAGTAGGTCGTACCCCTGCTTTTCGATTCGGCTCATACTCCCCAGGAGGCCCTGGAGAAAGGTGGCATCATCGTTGGGCCGGGGGGTGAGTCGGGGCGGCAGAGCTGGATCATTCACAGGAAATCTTTCCCCCGGAGCGAGTAGCGGGTAGTAGTCCAGCTCGACGGGCGCTTTTGGGTCAAGCTGTTGACTTAGTCTCGTGAGGGTGGATGGGGCAAAAAAATGCTGCAAAACGGCCCCACCCGTATTGGAAGCGCCTCCTACTAGCCAGAGATTACCCAGGCGATGGCTGTAGATGCCGTATTGACTGGCGTTCAACCGGTGCTGGCTGAGCAGTTTGAGCACCAGAGTAGACCCGAGGGACGTCACGGCGTCTCCGATGTGTTCTGCACCGCTGGCCAGGAAAGCGGCAATGCTGTCGGTGGTGCCGGCGACGACCTTGCAGGTGGCAGGCAGGTTGAATTGCTGTGCGATCTCATCTTTTATCCGACCAATCACACTTCCGGGAGCCGCCACCCGAGGCAACAAATGACTCCAAGACTGGTTACACAGCCAGTCAGGATAACGGAGTTCCTCCACGTCATAGCCCAGTTTCAGGCTGTTGTGAAAATCGCTGATGCCCCACTGTCCATGGAGTTGCGCACTGAGCCAATCAGCCTGAGCCAGAAAATAGACCGCTGTGTTCCATCGCTCTGGGGGAAGGGTGCGATGCCACCAGAGTAGTTTTGCCAGACTTGATGTGGCGGCTATGACAGGGCCATCCGCTGAGGTAAGCGCACGTACTTGATCAAGCACTTTGGCTCCTCTCCCGTCGTTATACATGAGAGGGGCTACCAGCGGTTGCCCCTCGGCATCGCAAAGAAGGACGGTCGCCGAGGTCCCGTTGATGGCCATTGCGCCGATGCTATAGGCCATCTGAATAGGCAACTCTGCTAGGCATTGAAAGAGAGCAGTTTTCCAGCTGTGGGCTAAGCCACCACCCGTATCCGGGTAAGGACGGCGATGCTGCCATAGGACCTGTTTTTTCAGGTCAACAACCGCCCCTCGAATGCCGGAGGTGCCAAAGTCAATGCCTAGAGCCAGGGGAGAGCCTATCATCGGCGCGACTGTCCAGAATTAATGGGCAAAAAGAAAGAGGCGCTGGGGAGCACCTCTTCCGGGTAAGGCCGATAAAGATGAATGGACAATAGTTGTCCCGAACGGCTAAATGCTGAGTTCGCTCAGCTCTCGGCACATATAGTCAAAGGGCTGATCGATGAAGGAGGCATCTTCAATGCTGGATTCCAGTGCCTTTGCTTTGACAATTTCCTTCATGATCTGGATGCCGATCACCGTGGGAGCGATGGGAACCCCAAGGGAGTTATAGGTTTCGCGCAAGCCGGTCAGTACCCGCTCATCGAGCAAATCAGAATCGCCTGCAACCAGGGCATAGCTGCCGTAGCGCAGGTAGTAGTCCATATCCCGCAGGCAGGCCGCATAGCGACGGGTAGTGTAGGCATTACCGCCAGGACGAATGAGTTCGGGTACCTGCTCAAATAGTTTAGAACCGGCCTCTTTGACAATAGAAGAAGCGGTTGCGCTGATCATCGTCGCGGCTTTGACCCGATCAAGGCCAGTATCGAAATAGGACTTGATGGACTCAAGAGCAGTTCTATCTAAATAGCGCCCGGTATCGTCGTAGCTCTTGATTAGCGTCGTTACGGCATCCCGCATGAATGTTATCTCCCAACTCTCAGTAGGCAAACAGCAATGTTTTTTTGGGTTTGGTTGCAGCCCCAACATTTCGGTCAAACCAAGGGCTGAAACGGGTTTCATATCTCGTGAAAGTCTACCATGGCGAATTGCCCTCCACGCTCTTTGATAAGGATTGTGGCGCAACTCCATGGGGGAATCGTTACAAAACAACACACTTTGCAGCTGACTTCCGTCACTACTCGATGGCTTCCGCTGACATACCCGCAGCAATCCTGAGATGGTCTATTCCGCAGCAGTGCCCTGACGCTTCAAACCGAGGGTTTTTTCTGGGGCGTCTCCCCTCGGGGCTGATTCTAGCTGTTTTTATCGCCATCTGCCGGTGCAGGAATTCTCAGAAAGGCTGCTTACCACTAAAAAATGCGGTTTGCCTACTTAATTTGTTCCCATCTCCTGACAAAAGGTAGTGGCTGATACAAACCGAGCGAACCCCTGTTTCTACGATTAGGCAGATGAGTTGATGCCTGAGGAACAGGCTTTGCAGATGTGACAAAGCAACCTTTGTCAGGTCGGTATATGGCGTTCTGTGATGGTTTTGGCGTGGTCAGCGGTCCTAGGGGCGTTGTACCTGGCCGTTGCTTCACGACCCGGCATCATTCATGTAAATCACTCTTCTGTTTCTCCTGAAGTTTGAACGCTATAGAGGTTTAAGGAGTAGTTCATGGCAACCGCAGCAGACATCCTGAAAAGAATTGAGGATGAAGGCATTCAGTTGATTGACCTGAAGTTCATCGACTTGCCGGGCATCTGGCAGCACCTGACCGTGCACAAGAGCCAGATTGATGAAAGCAGCTTTACCGATGGGGTAGCCTTTGACGGTTCCAGTATTCGCGGTTGGAAGGCCATCAACGAGTCAGACATGATGATGGTGCCCGATCCTGACACGGCCTGGCTCGATCCCTTCATGAAAGAGCCCACCCTGAGTATAATCTGCACGATCAAGGAGCCTCGGACCGGTGAGCTGTATGAGCGTTGTCCTCGGGCGATCGCAACCAAGGCCATCGACTACCTCAAGTCCACCGGCATCGGCGACACCGCCTTCTTTGGCCCTGAAGCTGAATTCTTCATCTTCGATGATGTCCGCTTCGACCAGAACGAGCATTCTGCTTACTATTACGTCGATAGCGTTGAAGGTCGCTGGAACACCGGTCGTGAAGAGGAAGGGGGCAACCTGGCCTATAAGCCCCGCTACAAGGAAGGCTATTTCCCCGTCGCTCCCACCGACACCTCCCAGGACATGCGGTCCGAAATGCTGCTGCAAATGGGTGCCCTGGGTGTGCCCATTGAGAAGCACCACCATGAGGTGGCTACCGGCGGCCAGTGCGAGTTGGGCATCCGCTTCGGCGAGCTGATTCAGGCCGCCGACTGGCTGATGATTTACAAGTACTGCATCAAGAACGTCGCCAAGAAGTACGGCAAGACCGTTACCTTCATGCCCAAGCCTTTGTTCAACGACAACGGCTCCGGTATGCATACCCACCAGTCCATCTGGAACAACGGCGAGCCCACTTTTGCCGGTGATCACTACGCTGGCCTCAGCCAGACTGCCCTATGGTACATCGGTGGTATCTTGCGCCATGCGCCCGCCCTGCTGGCCTTCACCAATCCCACCACCAACTCCTACAAGCGCCTGGTGCCAGGCTTTGAGGCTCCGGTAAACCTGGCTTATTCCCAGGGCAACCGCTCCGCTTCTGTCCGCATTCCCCTCTCCGGGGATAGCCCCAAGGCCAAGCGTCTGGAATTCCGCTGCCCCGACGCCACCTCCAACCCTTACCTGGCCTTCGCCGCCATGCTCTGCGCCGGTATTGATGGCATCAAGAACCAGATTGACCCCGGCGATCCGCTGGATGTGGACATCTACGACCTCAGCCCTGAAGAGTTGGCCAAGATTCCTTCTACCCCCGGCTCCCTACTGGATGCCCTGAAGGCGCTGGAGGCAGACTACGGCTTCCTGACCGCTGGCGGCGTCTTTACCGAAGACTTCATCAGCAACTGGATCGAGTACAAGCTCGACAACGAAGTCAACCCCATGCGTCTGCGACCTCACCCCTACGAGCTGGCTCTCTACTACGATTGCTAAGGCCGATGGCTGATGTTTAACCACCCCTAACTGCTCTTACCCAAGGAGGCGCGAATGTCCGTGCCTCCTTGCTTTTTGCTGACAGCATTCTCCTGAAAAGTCCGTTACAATTATTTATGTTAGATAAAGTTCTAACGGCAAAATAATTTTTCCAATGTACTTGGACATATGCCTGACACATTGACAAAACTGGCTTACCAGACCTTTCAGCAGGGCAAAAGCTATTTTGGATTAACCCATAAAACGGTTAGTGCCCAGCTGATGAAGCTGATCAATCCCCCTAAAGAAGCCAATACCCAGGAGTTAGACCCATCAACCTTAATGCTTTTGCAAGAGCGGATGAATGCCCTGCTCGAGCAAGACTGGCAGGATGCAGAGGCCGGGGTCTATCCCAAAGAGCTCCTGTTTGATAATCCTTGGGCCGACTTTTTCCGGTTTTATCCAATGGTTTGTTTGGATGTTCCCAGTATTTGGGAGCGATTCAATGCGCGGGCTTATCACAAGTTTGATGCCAGTATCGATACGTCGGGCTATCCCAGGTACTATCTGCAGAACTTTCACTACCAGAAAGATGGCTACTTGAGTGAAATGTCCGCGAACCTGTACGACCTGCAGGTGGAAATTCTCTTTAACGGTACGGCTGATGCCATGCGTCGCCGGGTTTTAGCACCGCTGAAAGCTGGTTTAGCTGATTTGGAGGCGGGGCAGCGAGGCAAGGTTCTGGATATTGCCTGTGGCACGGGGCGAACCCTCACCATGATGCGGGAAATGCTGCCCAAGGCATCCCTATATGGGGTGGATTTATCGCCTACATATTTACGGAAGGCTAGTGAACTCCTGACCGAGAAGCCTGGAGTGGTGCCCCAACTGGTGCAGACAAATGCCGAAGCATTGCCCTTCGTAGACGATTACTTTGAAGCCACGGTCAGCGTCTTTTTGTTCCATGAACTGCCTGCCGACGCGCGCCAGAACGTGATTAATGAGGCCTATCGCGTGACTAAACCGGGGGGCACATTGGTAATTTGCGACTCTATTCAAATGGAAGACTCCCCTGAATTCAAGGTGGCTATGGAGAACTTTCCAGTTATGTTCCATGAACCCTACTATCGCCACTACACGACCGATGATTTGAATGCCCGTCTGGCTGAAGCTGGTTTTGAGCAGGTATCGAGTCAGGTTCACTTTATGAGTAAGTATTGGACTTGCCGTAAACCCGCTGGCTAGAGGATTGAATTTCCTCCCGGCGGCAGGTCAAGGGTGATGGGGTTGGTTGGCCTCCCCGATAGGGGTTAGTTATGGTTGATTGGGGTACCGTCGAGGGTAGCGGTACCCTATTCGGTAACTAGTAAGTTATCAGGAACAGGATCAGAAACCCGCCATAGATACAGAACCGAATCTTCCTCGGAAGGTTCTAACTTAAGGATCAGTTCAGGTACCCAGTTTCCCATGTCGAATTGGTGGGAGATAATTCTGCTTCCAGGATGCAGCTGCTGGAGCAATTGCTGACGTAGCCTCAGATTGAGATGGGGCAGTAGATATATAAAAACGACCGTTGCATCGCTGACATCGGCTTCAAAGAGATTACCTTCTATAAAAGTGACCTGTTGGTTAACGCCGGTTTCACGGGCGGTGGCTCGAGCAGTTGTCAATAAGGCCCTATCGACGTCAATACCAACACCGGTAACGCCATATTCCAGGGTAGCCCTGATCAGCAGACGGCCATCACCACAGCCCAGATCATAGACGTGGTCATGGGGAGATAATGATGCCAGTCGCAGCATGGCTGCAATGGCATCATCCGGCGTGGGAATGAAACCGATGTCGGGGCGTTGTTCGGGGGAAGTCACGGGGAGGTTTGGCTAGTCCAGTAGGTTTGGATGTCCTTGATGGTAAACACGGATTGAAACGTCAGACCTTTTTCCTGGTAAAGTTCTGCCCCACCCTGCTGTCGATCCACCAGGGCAAGCACTTGGTTGACGGTGTAGCCAGCGGTTTGGAGTCGATCCACTGCCTTTAGAGCCGATTGACCCGTGGTAACGACATCCTCTAAGACGGCAATGGAGGCACCAGGGGCCAGGGAAACCCCTTCAATGTAAGCCTGGGTGCCATGGCCTTTGGCCTCTTTGCGAACAATCAGGGGGAACAACAAGTTGTCTCGGAAGGTCCCCACTAAGCTGACAGCGGTCACGATGGGGTCCGCTCCGAGGGTCAATCCGGCTACTCCCCGTACTTCAGGATCCAACAAATCTAGCAGCAACCGCCCTATCATCAGGGCTCCCTGGGGATGTAGCGTCACCAGTTTGCCGTTAATGTAGTAAGGGCTGGGCTGTCCGGAGGACAAAACGAAACTGCCTTCCTGGTATGCTCCCTGGCAAAAGAGGTTGAGGAGGTGAGATCGTAACTCCTCAACAGACGAGTCCATTAAGGTTTGAGCCGATACCGGTAGTAAAGATAGAGCCATAGCAACAGAATCTCAAAGAAATGCGTCGGTTCTTGGGGTTTGCGATATAAATGAACGTATCTAGGCCTAGCTCATTCTGTAGGCGTAGTCTGATAGAACGTTGAGCGTATGATGTTGGGCCTTAGGGTGGGCCATACCCAGAGCGGTTACAGTCGAAAGCCACCCTGCCAAATTGTAGTGAGGAGTCTGTGTTATGGGCATTAAATTAACTCATCTGGCTGGAGTTAGCTTATCGTTAATGGCGGTTGCAACGGCTATGCCAACCGTCGCTAAAGCGCAATATGTAGAAGCGGAAGCTCCTCAAACCATACCGGAAGCGATGGAGGCCGCCATTTCCCAAAGCTCTGGAACATTCTTCGAAAATCGTTCGTTTTCCCGGCAGGCCGCGAATATTTTTGGCTTTGGGTTCCGCGATCGAGAACTGATGTGGGACGGGGCTACCTTAGCCCGGGAGTTCGAAGCGCAAATGCGGCTTCAAAACACCGTAGATCCAACCATTCGAGTTCCAGACCTGGCCAACCCGTACTCGGCTTCACTGCTAACCCTACCCAGTAGCCAGGAACCTACCCTGGGGACAGAATTTATTTTCGAACCTTTCTAAGGAATAAGATTTTTATAACATCCAATGTTTGTAGGGCAGGCATCTTGCCTGCCTTCGGACAGCCGACACGGCTCTCCCACAGGCTTGAATGTCCATTCCCAAGTACCAGGTGAGATTCTCATTGCTACCTCCGGCTCCCAAGCCCCAATGGTTTGGGAGCCTTGTCGTTTAAGCCCAAGAGCTGAAACGAAAATTTCTTGACGATCCTCATTTCTTGACGATCCTCAGCTTAGGGTTTGAGCAAAACCAACGGAAACGTCACCGATGGATTGATAAATCCAGGGTGCAGGAGTCGAACCTGCCTAAGGCGAATTATGAGTTCGCTGCCTAATCCGCTCGGCCAACCCTGGTTTGGGGAGGAAATAATAGCTAAAGCCGCGATAACAAATTTACGGGTAAATTACTCCCTTGCCTTTCCAGGCTCTATTGTAGGCGTTTAAGCGAACTTTGCCGATTGAGTTTGTCAACTATTTGTGAGAGCTTAACAGGAATTAATCTGGGTAGGAGATGGTGCTTTCTTAAGCTCCTTTCAAGAGAATCCGATGCTTTGGGTAGACCCTTTGCAACAAACTCCATATCTCCCACCCAAGGGGTAAATTTGCCGCTATCCTGATGGATAAGCATTTCATCCATCAGCCCCTCACGGGCTAGATGCTGTTACGTCGGTAAAAAAGGCCTACTATGAATCCCGCCGTTGCGTTTACACTCATCTTGCTTTCCCTCATGATTGGTTCTGGGGTAATCAGTGCTTCATGGGGGTTTACCCTGGGGCGACAGGCATTAACAGGGGTGCGGCAACCCGAGTCTCGGCCAACCAGCGCTACTCCTGTGAGTCGTAATGGGGCTGGTCAGAGGGCTGTTATTTTGCTGAATGAAGAAGATATCCTGCAAGATGTACAGGCCCGGATTAATGGAGGTGGCTGAGCAATAGGCTGACTGAACTAATCCTGGCATGCTATTTTTACGGGTCTTTATGGGTTGCGGTTAAGGGCCATGGTGATGGCAAGAAAACCCCCCGCACCCCCTAGCTGAAATTTATGACTGTACAAACCAACGGGCGACTGGGACACCAGACCGGGCAATGGGTGCTCGGTCTGACTGGTGTCGTGACTTTTGGCAGGCGATGCCCATCTCAACTATGGGGTTCAATTTCTTAACCTTGAGTGTGGTTATCCCTGAAAATTTGCCCATTTCGGCAATTTTCTCCCGGTTGATGGCGGTACTGCTGCTGATTAGCATCAACGCCTTTTTCGTAACGGCTGAATTTTCCATTGTTTCAGTGCGACGCTCTCGGATTAGCCAGCTGGTTTCCCAGGGAGACTTGCAGGCTAAAACGGTGCAGCAACTACAGCGCAGCTTAGACCGGCTACTTTCCACGACCCAACTGGGCATTACTCTCTCGAGCCTTGCCCTGGGATGGATTGGGGAAAGTACTATGGCCCTGATCGTCGCTTTTGCAATTACCCAACTGCCGATTTCTGAAGTTCACAGCCAGGCGATAGCCCATACCATTGCCATTCCCATGGCCTTCTTTCTGGTGGCATATTTACAGATTGTGTTGGGGGAGCTCTTCCCTAAGTCTGTGGCGATGCTGTATCCAGAGCGACTGGCCCGCTTTCTGGGACCGCCGAGTTTAACGATCGCTCGCTTTTTCAACCCTTTTATCTGGATTTTGAACCAGTCCACACGGTTTTTGTTGCGTCTTTTTAAGATTCAATATAGTAACCAATTCAGCTATAGTCGTTTGACCCCCGAAGAACTGCAGCTGATGATTCGCACCACGGCTGAAACTCCCGATTTGGATGCCGAAGAGCGAGAGTTGTTGACCAATGTTTTTGAGTTCCGGGAAGTATCCGCTGGGGAGATTATGGTTCCCCGCACTCAGATTGATGCCATAACGGTGACAGCATCGTTTCGCGATCTGCTAGAAACGGTCGCCACAACCGGGCACTCTCGCTATCCAGTGGTGGGAGATTCTTTAGACGATATTCAAGGGATCGTGGATCTCAAACATCTCTGGCAACTGTTAGCCAGGCATCGCATTACGCTGGATGCGCCCATCGGTCCGTGGGTCAAACCCGCCCGTTTCGTCCCAGGGTATACTCCACTTCATGAGCTGCTGGCGACCATGCAGCACACGGGGCAAAAATTAGCCATTGTGGTGGATGAGTTTGGTGGTACGGCCGGTTTACTCACCCTTACAGATTTGATCAGCGAAATCATTGGAGAAGTCTACGAACCTGACGATGATGAAGAGCTGCTGGTGCAAATTTTGGAAGATCAGTCCTATCTGATCAAAGCCCATACTCATCTGGAAGAGGTTAATGAGCTTTTAGAAGTGGCGCTGCCAGAATCGGAAGAATACCAGACCTTAGGTGGCTTCTTGATCTATCAGCTGCAGAAAATTCCTAGAGAGGGAGACACTTTGATTTACGAGGGGCGAGAGTGGGTGGTGATGTCTACGGATGGGCCCAAATTAAAGGACATTCGAGTCCGAATTTTGCCGCCCATGCTCGAGCCTGAGGTGGCTGATTCGTCAGATCAAGCAACCTCTTTGTTCCCTCCTATCCCGGGAGATGAGTAAAATTACAGACGCTTAGGGAACTGCCACAAAAACTTTTGTAAGCTGCCAAAAAGGTTTTAAGGTAAAATCGCGACGATTAGCAATTTTTTTTGCAATCGACTTCTATTTAGGCTTAAAGCTCGGGTTCTTGTTGGCGTTCTTTACAATACTAAGCATTGTGATAATATCTGGGTGACTTTCGTCGTAATGGGGGCTGATACCGTATCGGCTATCCCTTGCCGGTTTTTTCCAGCGTTTCTGCGTCCCGTAAAAGGAGGGACAAACGTGCAAGAGCAACTATCTATGACCCCTTTAGATATGCATCTATCCCGTAATCTGCCCGAACCTATTCGTGTTGGTGTTATTGGCGTGGGTAACATGGGGCAGCACCATACCCGTGTTTTGAGCCGCCTGAAAGACGTTGAGTTGGTAGGGGTTTCGGATGTCAACGTTGAGCGTGGTCTGGATACTGCCGGCAAGTATCGGATTCGGTTTTTTGAAGATTATCAAGATCTTCTAGACCATGTTGATGCGGTTTGTATTGCCGTTCCCACTCGACTGCATCACCCGGTGGGTATGGCCTGTCTGCAGGCCAGGGTGCATGTTCTCATTGAAAAGCCAATCGCGGCCAGCATTGCTGAGGCAGAATCTTTAGTCAATGCAGCGGCAGCCGCGAACTGTATTCTTCAGGTCGGGCATATTGAGCGGTTTAACCCGTCTTTTCAAGAGCTCCATAAGGTGCTTAAAACCGAAGAGCTGCTTGCTTTAGAAGCGCGGCGCATGAGCCCCTATTCGCAGCGGGCAAACGATGTTTCAGTGGTGTTGGATCTGATGATCCACGATATCGATCTGTTGCTGGAGCTGGCGGGTTCTACGGTCTCAACCCTGACCGCTAACGGCAGTCGGGCTTCTAACTCGGGATATTTAGATTACGTGACCGCGACCCTGGGTTTTAGTAACGGAATTGTGGCCACCCTCACGGCGAGTAAAGTCACCCACCGTAAAATTCGCACCATTACTGCCCACTGTAAAAACTCCCTGACGGATGCCGACTTTCTAGACAACGAAATTTTGATCCATCGGCAGACGACAGCAAACTGCTCAACCGATTACGGGCAGGTGCTCTATCGTCAGGATGGGCTGATTGAGAAGGTCTATACCAGCAACATCGAACCGCTCCATGCTGAATTAGAGCATTTTGTGAACTGTGTTCGGGGCGGTGAAAAACCTTCCGTTGGTGGCGAACAAGCTCTGAAGGCCCTGCGGCTGGCCAGCTTAATTGAGCAGATGGCTTTAGACGGTAAACCGTGGCAGACCCTGGATCTGTCCTCTGCTGGCTTAGAGCTGCCTCTGCCTGTGTAAAAACAATGGAGTGGTTGTCTCTGCCAAATCCGATTTTGGCAACCTCCGATTCCTGGTTAGGCTGAGCCTCGGCAAGGCCTCAGGTCAAGGTTTGACAACCACTGGGGTGCCAATCTTGACCCGTGCGAAAACAGCTTGAATATCTTCATTCAGCATGCGTACGCAGCCATGGGAGACGGCCTCACCAATGAGATTTCCCTGGTTAGTGCCGTGGATGCCAATAAAAAATTCTCCTTCCTCCAGAAAGCCAATCCAGTGAGTCCCGAGGGGATTATCTGGGCCTGGGGCGATGGAATTCTTGGTAATGGGATGCTGCCAGTGGGGATCCTCCCGCATGGATCGTACGGTAAAGGTACCCACGGGGGTCTGCCAATCGTCCTGGCCAATGGCAACAGGAAAATCTTGAAGGATCTGCTGATTCTGTTGCACAACCAATCGTCTCTGCCCCAAATAAATGACAATTTCCAAATTGGCAGATTCCAGGATGTCTGGGGCTTGGTTCAGGTGGGTCTGGTACCGTTCTAACCGCAGCCGCTGAAACTGATGCTGAACCCCGCCATTCCCATCGGCCATCAGGTCGCGCCAAGTACCCGCCGCTAAAACGCCAGCGGCTAGATAACAGAGCACCATGGCACAGCGCCGGATAGGAGATGGAGCAACCATGCTTTTAGCATAATGCGGAGTACGACTTCCGGTTCACCGGGCTAATCGGCTATTTCTGCTTGTTATGATGGGAAACTAGTGGACTGTAGTGAGAAGGACTTGTGGCAGTAAAACCAGATTGGCTACGGGTAAAGGCTCCCCAGTGGGAGCGGGTTGGTGAAGTCAAGGCAATTTTGCAGGACTTGGGCCTTAATACCGTGTGCGAAGAGGCGTCTTGTCCCAATATTGGGGAATGCTTTCAGGCTGGTACTGCAACTTTCTTGATTATGGGGCCTGCTTGTACCCGGGCTTGCCCCTACTGCGATATCGACTTTGAAAAAAAACCGAAGGCTTTAGATTCGACGGAACCCCTACGCCTGGCCGAGTCTGTACGACGCATGAAGTTGAATCATGTCGTCATCACCTCCGTAAACCGCGACGACCTGCCGGATGGTGGAGCCTGTCAGTTCGTCGCCTGTATCGAAGCGGTGCGTCAAAGTTCACCGGGAACCACCATCGAAGTGCTGATTCCAGACTTGTGTGGCAACTGGGATGCTCTGGCCACAATTCTGGCGGCAAAACCTGAGGTTTTAAACCACAATACGGAAACCGTGCCCAGACTTTACAGAAGAGTCCGACCCCAGGGGGATTATGGTCGTACCCTGGAACTCCTGCGCCGCACTCGGGAAATGGCTCCCTGGGTATATACCAAGTCAGGCATCATGGCTGGTCTGGGGGAAACAGATGCCGAGGTCCAGCAGCTGATGGACGATTTGAGGCAGGTTGACTGCGATATTTTAACCTTGGGCCAATATCTGCAACCGAGCCCCAAACATTTACCGGTAGCTGACTTCATCACCCCGGAACAATTTGACACCTGGCGGCACCTTGGAGAAGCAAAGGGATTTTTACAGGTGGTGTCCTCTCCCCTGACTCGCAGTTCTTACCATGCTGAAGAAGTACGTCGCTTGATGCAGCAATATCCCCGACAGGCCCCTGGGGAATTAACACTTCAGGAACTTAGCAGGGAATAAAAAGTGCTTTGTGGTGACTTCCTTAGGGCAACTGGGACAGCAGCCCAATTGCCAGGGGGGCGGCAATTAAGGAGGCAAAAACCTGAATGACGGTAACAACCCACCAGCGCGACCATGAGTCTTGCTGGCTCAAGGATTTGAGTTTGTATTGCCATTGGGAGAAGTGCAGGATGATTCCTGTAGCTTCTGGGGCACAACGGATCCAGAGGTTAGTGTGCTCAGACTGACGCAAAAAAATCAGCTGTTGGCATCCTCACGACTTCCTAAATGCTCATTGAGCAAACATGCTAGCAACTTCTACAGGAAGCTGCACAGTGCTCTTAACACACCAGAAAGATTGATGATGAACAGCTGATCGAGGTCAAGGAACGTGGATTAGATCATTGTCTTGGGATGTTTGGCTGTCTATGGTTTTTAAGCTAAATCCTAAAAGTAAAAAACTCGGGAAGGGGAGATGATTGACTCCCGCTGAGCTAGCTCTTGTGAAGGAATGAGCTGAGGTAGTGCCATCATCTTCAGTAACCGCGAGCTTCACGCACCACAGGGCTCACGAAACCCAGGTGAGGATGCCCCTGGCCCGTAGATTGACTGACCCAACCAAGGCCCTCACTGGTGCCGACCCAAATTTTGTTACCGGTATCCGGTGAGATTGCCAGAATACGGCTGGAAGGTAGATTGGGTACCCGCCCCAAAAGCTGGCCGTTCAGTGGATTCAGCTTAAAAAGCCCCTGGTTAGTCCCTACCCAAACATTTCCCTCCCGGTCAAACGCCACCGTCCTTACGTTTCGGCCCCGCATGGCCGTCACCGACCTGACCAGATCCCCAAACACCGGGTCTACCACCAGAAGACCGGCAGGAGTCCCTACCCACAAGTCGCCGCGAGGTCCAAGGGTAACCGCCTGCACGGTCTGACCTGGCAAATTGGGTATCCGCATTTTGGGAAAGGCGCTGGCCGTGTCCACCTTTACGAGTCCATTCAGAGTCCCGACCCAGAGGTTATTCTGCCGGTCGATGGCCATGGCATTGGCGCTGACACCGGGCAGATCTTGCACAGTGGTCATAATCAAACCCTGATCGGGGCTCAGCATGACCAGCCCCCGGTCCGTTCCGGCCCAGAGAAACCCTCGTCCATCAAGGGCAAGAGCCAGAACTCGATTAGATGGGAGCCGAAAGGTCTGGGCCGTAATTTCGTTGGTCCTGGGGTCTACCCGCACCAATCCGTCAAAAGTACCCACCCAGATGCGGCCCACCCGATCCTGGGCCAGAGATTCGATGGTGGGACTGGGAATCGGCACCCGCGTCAGGATCAGTCCAGTTTCAGGGTTGATCCGGGCCAAACCCGCCCAGGAGCCAATCCACAAACTGCCCGTGAAATCTTCCACCAAGTCGGTTACTCGGTAATCTTCCGTAGCGGAGGCTTGGGTCAGCCAAGGAGAGGGTTGATCAGCGACGGGAGAGACTGGCGTGACATCCGCAGTGGTTGCCTGATCCAAGCTGGACGGCATTTCCTGGGTCAATCCCAACAAAGACGACATGATAAATAGACTTAACACCTTAGTATCCTCTCCACGCTCGGCGTTTGGTGCCCTTCTGAGCGTCACAGTATATCGGCAAAGTCTTGATTTGGCGGCACTTTCCTCGAATTTATTCCTGCTTAAACCTATCCTTGACTGGGAGATCACCATGGGATGAGCTAGATGACCAGGGGGCAAGGTACAAGGTTTAGGGTTCAAGGTAATCTGTAGTGTGCCTTTCGCCTGGTCCCATCCCCCCTACCTGTATGCTCCAGCTTTCACCCTGTACCTGCACCCTTAACCTCTCCCTCCGTGTGTCTATCACATTGAGTCACGTCTGGCGAGGGGTAATTCAAAGATCTTGAGAAAGGATCATTTGGGTTAAATTTGCTTATAACTAAAAGTTATGAATGTATACAGAACTTCCAAAATTAAACTTATCCAATCGCTGGTAGTATGCTAGAGCATGAGGTAAAGAACAAATACCTAAAGTGCTTGCGGAGCAACATTTTCGGGAGTTGCTCTGTTTTCTGTCGCCTCAACTTTGTGGACATCTGACAGGCACTTTGGCTGAGCACGGGTTTGCTCCAATTAGGACAAGCTGACTGGCTCTTAGCCGGGCCGTAGAGGTTCGCTCGAGGAATTTCTTAAATTCACAGGAAGGGAGATATGTCTTACTCTCAGACAAAGACTCAGTCAAAAGCTGGTTACAGCGCCGGGGTAAAGGATTACAAGCTAACCTATTACACCCCTGATTACACCCCCAAAGATACCGACATCCTGGCGGCATTCCGGATGACCCCCCAGCCCGGTGTACCTCCTGAGGAGTGCGCGGCTGCGGTGGCGGCAGAATCATCTACCGGTACCTGGACTACCGTGTGGACCGACCTGCTGACCGACATGGACCGCTATAAGGGCCGCTGCTACGATTATGAGCCCGTTCCCGGCGAAGACAATCAGTACATCGCCTACGTAGCCTATCCCCTCGATCTGTTTGAGGAAGGGTCTGTCACCAACCTGCTGACCTCCCTGGTGGGTAACGTGTTCGGTTTTAAAGCCCTGCGTGCCCTGCGTTTAGAAGACTTGCGCATCCCTGTGGCTTACCTCAAGACCTTCCAGGGCCCTCCCCACGGGATTCAGGTTGAGCGTGACCGCTTGAACAAGTATGGTCGTCCTCTGTTGGGTTGTACCATTAAGCCCAAGCTGGGGCTGTCTGCTAAGAACTATGGCCGGGCCGTATATGAATGTCTGCGCGGCGGTCTCGACTTCACCAAAGATGACGAGAACATTAACTCCCAGCCCTTCCAACGGTGGCGAGATCGCTTCCTGTTCGTAGCCGATGCGATTCACAAATCCCAGGCTGAAACCGGCGAAATCAAGGGTCACTACCTGAACGTGACCGCCGCCACCTGCGAAGAAATGCTGAAGCGGGCCGAGTACGCCAAAGAACTCGAAATGCCCATCATCATGCACGACTTCCTGACCGGGGGCTTTACCGCCAACACTACCCTGTCCCATTGGTGTCGCGACAACGGCATGCTGCTGCACATTCACCGGGCGATGCACGCGGTCATCGACCGCCAGAAGAACCACGGTATTCACTTCCGGGTTCTGGCCAAGTGTTTGCGTATGTCCGGTGGTGACCACATTCACACCGGTACGGTGGTGGGTAAGCTCGAAGGTGACCGTGCCGGTACCCTGGGCTTCGTAGACCTGCTGCGGGAAAACTACGTTGAGCAAGACAAGTCTCGCGGTGTTTACTTCACCCAGGACTGGGCTTCCATGGGTGGCGTCATGGCCGTGGCCTCCGGTGGTATCCACGTATGGCACATGCCTGCCCTGGTGGAAATCTTCGGCGACGACTCCGTACTGCAGTTTGGTGGTGGTACCCTGGGTCACCCCTGGGGTAATGCGCCGGGTGCAACCGCTAACCGGGTTGCGCTGGAAGCCTGTGTTCAGGCCCGTAATGAAGGCCGTGACCTGGCTCGCGAAGGTGGCGACATCATCCGCGAAGCAGCTAAGTGGTCTCCTGAACTGGCTGCCGCTTGTGAACTGTGGAAAGAAATCAAGTTTGAGTTCGACACCGTTGACACCATCTAAACAAGCTGCGAGGTACTGCGGTACCTCGACGACGGGCTGGAGCGAGTTGGCTAGATCGAGGAATGTAGATTCCCCAAAAATTACGGGGATGCTGCATAAGTTACCGAAACTCAATCAGGTTCGGGCTTAGATTCAGGTCTACCGACCGCCCATAGGCGGGGTCTATGTCAACCGTTGGGAAACACTGATGGACCTCAAGAAGTCAGCTAAAGACGCCGCTAAGGTGCTCACCAGCTATCTGACGTTTCAGGCTGTGAAAACGGTGCTGAACCAGCTGAGGGAAACTAACCCCGCCCATGCCTATTGGCTCAATACATTTTCAACCAAGGAAGCCCTTCAGGACGGCGAAGCGTACCTGACTGCGCTGCTGGAAGAGAATGCTGAACTGGCCATGCGAATTATGACTGTGAGGCAGCATATCGCAGAAGAAATCTGCGAGTTCTTGCCAGAAATGGTCTTAATGGGCATCCAGCAGGCCAATATGGAACACCGTCGCCAGCATTTAGAGCACATTACCCAGTTAGGCGCCGCTCAGCATGTGGTGGCCGAGGAAACGAACTTTCCCAAGGAATCCACGGCTGATCCTGAAGCATCCTCTGAGTAGTGAGCCAGTTCAGCGGAAGAACTCGACTGTTCCACCATTTCTTGAGTTTAAGAATTGTCAGCTGCAGGCTGACTGTTGATTAGTTAATCCAACGAGGAACCATGAAAACTCTGCCAAAAGAGCGTCGTTACGAGACCCTGTCTTATCTGCCGCCTTTAACCGATGCTCAGATCGAGCGTCAGATCTCTTACATCCTCAGGATGGGCTACTTCCCCGCCGTTGAGTTTAATGAGACTTCTGACCCAGAAGCCTACTACTGGACCATGTGGAAGCTGCCCCTGTTCAATGCCACCAGCACTCAGGAAGTGCTGAGCGAAGTTCAGGCTTGCCGATCTGAGTACTCCGACTGCTTTATCCGTGTAGTTGGTTTCGACAACGTAAAGCAGTGCCAGGTTGCCAGCTTCATCGTGCATAAGCCCGGTGCCAGCACCTACCGCTACTAAGGCTCTGTAGGGTGGGCGCTGCCCACTATTGCTGAGAACTTTTAGCAAATTATCAAAACAGTCGTGGGAATTTTCTCTCGGCTGTTTTGTGCTTTTTAGGGAAGCCGGTCACCAAACACCGTTGCGGGGAGGAAACGTTAATGACCTTGACCTGGAGAACCTGATCGAGGAAATCTTTGGCTTTGGCCCGACTAATGCATCTCGATAAACCTGAAACCTGGGCTACCCAGTATGGTGGCTGCCCAGGGAAAACCAGCAGACCTTCGGGAGAGGGGACCAATAAACGGTCCAACCTAAAGTTACAACCCCTGAAACCAGGGCGAGTGAAGGGAATCGAACCCTCGAATGGTGGAACCACAATCCACTGCCTTAACCACTTGGCTACACTCGCCGTAATCGCGTTTTTCAATATAACATCATTGGTCACAAATACACCACTTGGTTTTTGTCCACTGCTAAACTGCTGGTGAAGAGCCAGTCAGAAGCTTCGCTTTGACAGCGGAAGCCTTGGTTCAATTCTGGTATGACTAGGCAAACACCTTGGAAATACTAAAGTGGCGTTTGGGACTAATAGCTGTGGCAGCTCTGACGGTGGCAGGTAGTTTAGCCTGGTTCAACCCTGACCAGCAGGCCTTCGAGCGCTACGCCGCACGACAGCTATCCAGTTACCTGAAGGATAACCTTTGCGAAGATTTCGTTTCACCGCTGGAAATATTTATCAACTTGCCCTGTGAAGCATTAGTCATTGAGAATCAAGACTTGCTCAATCGGCTCATCCGCGATCACACCCAACGCGACAACTACCTTTTTTTCAGCATTTATCACACCACCGTGATGCTGCCATCGGGAGGCATCCTACCCAGCTACGAAATCGACACCCTGGGAATTGGGGGACAGTTTTATCCCATTTACGCGGGCCAAAGGTGAGTGTGTCTGGGCAAAGACCCTGCCAAAGGAATGGGAAATGCCTCATTAGATACCGTCTCTGAATAATTTAGCTTCTTATAATGAAAAACCTGCCTTCAGCAGACTGAGGCATCCCAGATGCCCCTTACCCTGAGGACGGTATCGTCCTTGCCCCACTGTCGGGAAAGATATAGCAATCCTTTAAAGACATCACTGTTCAGGAGAGTGTTTTTGTGACTGAATTTGCATCTACGGCGTACATATTGGTGTCCCACGGCAGTCGGGATTCCCGCCCTGGGAAAGCCATGGAGCGACTGGCCCAGGTTGTCCTGATGCAGATACAGGAACAACAACTCACCGCAGGAGTCCAGTCTCCTGCGGTCAAAACGGCCCTCAGCCAGCGTGTATACCAGAGACACCCCAAAATACAAGAAAAAGATCTTCCCCAGTCTCCTGACCATTCCTCACCGCAGAGTCAGCCCCTAACCAATCATTGGGGAGCTAAGCCCCGTTTTGCATCGAGGGTTCCTCTGGTCGGTACCGCCTGTTTAGAGCTGAGCCCCATTCCGTTGCATCAGCAAATTATTAAGTTCAGTCGACGGGCTGCGGCAACCGGGGTCAAAATCATTCGAGTGGTGCCCCTGTTTTTGCTGAAGGGGGTTCATGTTGTGGACGATATTCCCAGCGAAATTGAGCAGGCTCGGGCAGCCTTGCCCCAACTTTCTATTGAAATTTGTCCGCACCTGGGGAGTCATCCCGAGATGAAAAGGGTATTAGAAGATAAACAGGAAGTAGCCCCCCCGGGGGGGCTACTGTTGCTAGCCCATGGCAGTCGCCGTTCCGGAGGCAATGACCCTATTTATGCCCTGGCTGAGGCGTTGGGGGGCGCTGCGGCGTTTTGGGCTGTGGCTCCAAGCCTGGAAGATCAATTAATTCAGCTGATTCAAAACGGAATGCAGCGCTTGACGATTCTGCCCTACTTCCTGTTCACCGGTAGCATTACCGATGCCATTACCCACACAACCGAAGAACTGGCAGAACGGTTTCCCAAAGTGAAGTTTCACCTGTTACCGCCCCTGGGCCCCACCGAAAAACTGGCCAGTTTAGTCACAGATCTTGCCCTTGGGCGAGTCAAACCCCAGACCCAGAAGGCGAGCATTCCGCTGAGACGTACGGCTTTTCGATATCAGTCGCCGCCCTTTATGGTGTCCTGATGACGCTTCCCCTAGTCGGTACTACTCAGAGGTATGGGGCCTTGGGATCAGGGGAGCAAACCTTGTAGGCCAAAATTCAGGACGCTGGTGCCAGCCACGATGGTATATGGGGCGACGCGGTCGTTCTTCCATTGCGTATAATGAGCTTTCTAAGCGGTGACGGCGTAGATGCCCGAAATCGTCACCTGGCTGTTCTTTTGAATGAATATGGCAACTTCTTCGTTTATCAATTTACAGCCTGGTTTGGGCAAAATCTATCTGGTGGGGGCAGGACCAGGAGATCCTGGCTTATTCACGTTGAAGGGCAAAGGCCTATTAGAATGTGCTGACGTCGTCATTCACGATGCTCTGGTCAGTGAATCCATTCTGGCCATGGTGAATCCTCAGGCAGAAGTGATTAACGCCGGTAAGCGAAGGGGCCGCCACTCCATGCTGCAGCCTGATATTACTCGACTGTTAATGGAAAAGGTACAGGCCAACGCAGTTGTGGTTCGGCTCAAAGGTGGGGATCCCTTCGTATTTGGGCGGGGCGGTGAAGAAATGGCTGACCTGGTCGCCGCTGGTATTGCGGTTGAAGTGGTTCCCGGCATTACCGCCGGAGTCGCAGCTCCGGCTTACGCTGGCATTCCAGTGACCCACCGGGGGCAAAGTTCTTCAGTTACCTTTGTCACGGGTCACGAGGCTGCCGGTAAGTATCGGCCCAGGGTAAACTGGCGTGCCCTGGCCCAGGGGTCAGAAACCATTGTGGTTTATATGGGTATTCATAATCTCGAATACATCACCCGGGAACTCATGGTTGCGGAACTCAGCCCTGACACCCCGGTTGCCCTGGTGCGATGGGGCACCCATCCCCACCAAGCAACCCTGGTTGGTACCCTGGGAACTATTGTCCGAACCGTTCAGGCAACTGGCTTTGAGGCCCCCGCCGTAGCGATTATCGGTCAGGTTGTGGCCTGGCACGAACTGTTGCGACACTGCGCACCGAATGCGGGTTCGGCAACCTGGGGCAATCCCGGACAAGATTAGTTCGGAAACCCCAATCTCCTCCCTATCTCGAAGTCGTTATGTGTTGTTAGGATAGTGACCAGGAGAAAATCTCGATGCCCTGTCGCAAGAAGCCCAAGCGAAGACCTTGGGGTGGCATTGAATTGGGCCCAGTCCACTATCCACTGAAGCTAGATATACCCATCGCTATGACAGCTGCCATTCAAGTTGAAAAGACTAAAGTGAAGAACCCTCCCCTTGATATCCATGTGTTGGGGGATCGAGTGCTGCGTCAGCCGGCCAAGCGGGTGGCTAAGGTTGATAACGACATTCGCGATTTGGCCCGGGAAATGCTGCAGACGATGTACAGTGCTGACGGCATTGGTTTGGCTGCCCCTCAGGTAGCTGTCAACAAGCAGCTCATTGTGGTAGATGTTGACCCCGAAAATGCCGCTACCCCACCCCTGATTTTGATCAATCCAAAAGTTATTCGCGCGTCTAAGGATTTAGCCGCAGGGCAGGAGGGGTGTTTAAGTATCCCCGGGGTGTACCTGGACGTTATCCGCCCAGCCGCCATTGAAGTTTCATTTAAGGACGAAAATGGACGGCCCCAGAAGCTTCAGGCTGTAGATCTTCTAGCCCGCTGCATCCTCCATGAAATGGATCACCTGACCGGGGTTATGTTTGTCGATCGAGTCGACAACCAGCTGGCCCTGAATCAAGAGCTGCAAAAGAACGGCTTTTCGGCCAAAGATGTTAAGGCGGTAAAAGCTTAGGCGAAAGGTTAAACTATTGGCCGAGGTCTGAAACAGCACCTTGGCCATTTTTTATTCAACATAGTCCATAAGGGAGACATCCTCTGTGACTCCAAAAAGCGGTGTTTTTTTAGCGGGTTCCTGTGTGGCGGCCATTGCGGCGGTGGGCTCAATTTTTGAGCTTTCTTCCGGTAATCCCGACTGGGGTACAGGGCCAACCACGGCGGTCCTGGGCCTCTGTCTCCCTCTGGTAGGGGTTTTATTTTACGCTGCGGTCAAAGATGCCAGGGCAAATCAGCAGTAGCGAGGGGAGGTAAAATTTGGCCCAGGGCGCTTTCCAGAGAAATTGCTGAAAGGAACTCGGGATAAACAGGATGGAATTTTCTTGGTTTCAGGCTCCGGTTAAACGACGGGTCTTTCTGGTTGGCGTGGCGGCCAGTGCCGCCCTGGTTTTAATGGAAAAACAGGCCCAGGCCTATGAGGTATGGATTAACCCAACAGACCCTCAACTCGGGGATACGATTGCAGTCATGGCCCAGGCATCCCCTGGGGGTGGGGTTCCGGTGGTCACGGTAAACAGCCATACCCAGTACCCCACCTTCCCCATTGGCCAAAATCTTTATCGAGCGCTGGTTCCCACCAGCCCCCTTGATGCTCCAGGCCGCATAGTGGTTCAAATCAACGGTAGCGAACAAACCCGCAACCTCGCCGTTGGACTGCGGAATCGGTCTTTTTCCACCCAGCGCATTACCCTTTCTCCCGGTCAAAGTAATCTCGGTACTCAGCACGAGTTCGACCGGGTTGCTGCATTTAAAGGCATCGTCACCCCCGAAAAGTTTTGGAATGGAGCGATGATCCGTCCCAGCCAGGGCCGGGTTAGCACTGAGTATGGGGTGCGCCGCTACTACAACGGCGTTTTCGCAGAGGATTACTACCACCGGGGGGTAGATTATGCTGCCGGTAATGGATCGCCTGTGGCTGCCCCGGCAGCGGGGCATATTGCCTTAGTGGGTCGGGTATCCGATGGGTTTGAACTGCACGGCAACACCATTGGTATTGACCATGGCCAGGGGGTGCTCAGTATCATGATTCACCTCAGCCGCATTGACATTAACGAAGGAGACTTCGTGCAGGCGGGTCAGGTCATCGGCGGGGTTGGATCTACTGGAGCCTCCACTGGTCCCCATTTACACTGGGGTTTATACGTGCATGGGGTGGCTGTAGACCCGGTGCCCTGGCGGTACGAGGGGTTTCAGTAAACTGTCCGAAGTAGATTACCCCAACCCGGGCAAGCATAACCTGTGGATAGGGATCTCCTAATGGAATTGGCTACAGCTCTAGCTGCGATAAATTTATGGCTCACAATTCAACGGACAGGCATCCAAACTTACCCGGGGCAACCCATCCAGGTGAGGCGCAAGATGACGAGGCAGCCCCTGCAGCCATCTCCCTTTTGCCCATGGGGGTCAAAATCGGGTTCGCCATGGTTCTGGCCATCATTTGGGTCGCTATTTTTGCCAAACCGGCCTTGGGCAATTTGCCCTGGAAATGACATCCCCAGGGCTTTTCGGTTGCCGGACAAAGGGGACAAAAATCGCAGGGGTGGTCAAGGGGAATCATCGGAGGGTTCCAGGACTTCAATCACCCCTTGCTGTCCATCGACTCTGACCCACTGCCCAGTGTGAAGGCGCTGGGTTGCCCTGGCCACATTCATCACCGCCGGGATGCCATATTCCCGGGCAATGATGGCCCCATGGGAGAGCCGTCCTCCGACTTCAGCAATCAGTCCTCGGGCTCGGGCAAGGAGGGGAGCCCAACCGGCATCGGTGTAGGGCACGACTAAGATAAACGGCTCCCCGTTCGAGTCTATGGACTCAAGCTGGGTCATGACGCGAATCGGGCCTTCTACCACTCCGGCACTGGCCGCAATGCCAGAGAGTTGTTGCTTAATGTCAGCCGGGGCATGGGTGACCAGCCCCAGATCATAGCCCGGAGGTTCGTTGCCGAAGACCAGGTTGGGCACAACTTCCATTTGCTGGTCTTGCTGGAACCGCTGCTTGCGGCTCTCGATACGAGTCCGGAGTTCGCGCCAATCGATGGATGACGGGGCTAAGATTTGAGCTTTTATTTCCTCTAGATTGAGGAAATAAATATCCCCCGGGGATTGCAAGTGACCCGCCTTCAGCCATTGGGTTTGAATCGCTAAAAAACACCAGCGCAGTTCCGCTAGCAGCCGGTTGTAGAGGGTGTTCACCTGGCCCTTCAGGTTGAGCCGCCGTTGCACAGCATCAGGGGCTGATTTTCTCGCCCCAGCTTCAGCCTCTGGGTTCTTTTTCGGAGGGGGATACAGCACAAACTGGGCCAGCAGCTCTCGCACCGGGCCTGGATTTTCGTGCCAGGTGGACACGGCAATGTCAGTCCCGACGGGGCTCAGGTAACCATATTTTTCAATGAAACCATCCAGCTGGGCCAGTATGGTCTGGCCATCGGTGCTTTCTGCCAAAGCCGCCATCAGGGATGAAGCATTGGAAATACGGTGTAAATCCTGATCCGACAGAATCAAACGGGTGTCATTGGCGATGGAGCGGAGGTCTTCTATCGCTGCAATTTCGGCGTTCTGGCTGGCATCCAGGGTTTCTTCGGGAACTCGAAAGATGGCCCGTCGCAAAGCAAAGCTGAGGGGGGCCATGATGTTGTAGTAGGTTACCCTCCGCAGCAGCCCCAGTACGTCCTCGGTTCGATCCAGCAATTCTTCCAGGGAGAGAGAATCCCGGGGAATAGCCGCCAGGGCAGACAGTCCTGCACTAAAAATGGTGGATTCATCCCGGTCGAACTGATCCTCCAGCCACAGTTCCCGCTGCAAGAGCCGCAGTAGACCCGGGACATTCTTGATCGTCGAGACCAGAGGGGGACGGCTGAACTTGGCCCCCCGAGTCAGAAATTCTAAACTTTCGGGGGGCAGCCCCATGCGCAGAAAAATATCCCCCAGCAGGGAAGCATTAAAGTAAGCGTTGGAGTTGTGGAGGGTTGCAGTTTCCTCAAAATCAAGCCCAGCAGCCCGGTTTCCTAACACCACCGAGAAAATTTCCCCCCAAACTCCACAGGTCAGGGGTCGATTAATTGACCAGGTGAGGGGGCGGATAACGCCGGGAATCACCTCCGCCGCAATTTTGCGGGTCCAGATGGGCTGCAGCGTCGTGATGGGGCGGCTCTGGAGCAGCCAAAGCTGTTCGCCGTCGTAGGTCCACTCAATGTCCTGGGGAATGCCGTGGTAGCGGGCTTCCAAATGGCGGGCCAGATAGGCAACCTGCTGCAGAACCTGGCCAGGGGTAGCGCCCTGACCCTCCATGGCCAGGGTCAGAGCTTCAGGCCGCTGCCAGTCTGCCTCGGCATCGGTGGGCACAGGGGGGACATCGTCCGGCTGTACCATCACCCGGTACTGCTCAGGGGTAACCTGCCCCGAAACCACCTGGATAGCGCCCCCTGGCAGGGACTCAATAACCACGGCATCCCCACAGCGGGCTACGGGGTCGCGGCTGAAGGCCACTCCGGAAAACTGTCCCTGAATCTGCTGCTGCACCACAACGGCGATGCCGGTGTCGGGCAGTTCGTTATCCTGCCGGTACTGGACAGCGCGGGGGGAATTATAGGAGGCAAAGCAGCGGGCAATGGCCTGGGCCAGCGCTTCTTTACTGGTGATGTTGAGGAAAGATTCGTAGATCCCCGCGGCAGATAGGGTCCCGGTGTCTTCATCCCGGGCTGAGGATCGCACCACCAGGGGCTGACCAGGGGCAGGTTGGGTAATTTCCAGCAGGGTGACCGGATCATCCCCCGCCTGCAGGACATAGCCCCGGGGTACGGGATACCCCCAGGTGCGCAGCTGCCCCAGAACCGCCGCTTTGCTGCCGTACTTGGTGGGGTTGAGGGGCCGATCCAGGGAAACTAGGCTGCGATCGCCCCGAAAAAATCGAAACATACTGCGTGACTCCAGTCGTCCCTCATCTAGAGACAGGGTAAGGTCGTCAGGGATTTTGTGGTAAATCCAGGCAATCAGAGCACTGAGGCAGGTCACCGCCAAAATTAAAGGACCATCCTGAGTGTGACGCAGAGCCGTAAAAATTGGCAACAAAACCAGCACTAAAAGCCGCCCCTGCCGGCGTTCGCGAAAAATGGTGAAGCCCAGTCCGCTGACCAGCAGCGTCAGCAGCGACGTAACCCAGTCGTGGACAATAAACCCCCAAACCACGTTGGTGGTTCCAGCCCCATTGGCAAACCAGAATCGCCCCATCACCAGGGCGATCAACGCGACAATTTCCCAGACGGTATCATCGGGGAAATAGTAACGGGCCAACAACACCACCCCGATGCCTTTAGCGGCTTCCATCAGTACCGCCAGAATGCCCACCCCCCGTCCTCCGTGGTAAAAAGCGGCGGAAACGCTCACATTACCCGTGCCCAGCTGGCGCAGTTTTTTACCCGAAACCAGCCGGGTCACCCAACCGGTCAACGGTAAGCCGCCAATAATGGGGCCCAGCACAAAAATCAGAAACGCGCCCCAAACCTGGGCCAGGGTCATAGCCATTGGTGTTATTTAAGAATGGACAGGAATCCAGGCAAACGGCACAATTCACCCGTGGGGATAGCTTACAACTTGACGACCCGGTTAACCTTGCCCCTGCGACGTTGACCTGACCGGAAGGCCTAAACGGCTCAAGGCAGGTCAGGCAAGCCGCTGCAGATGTTCACTCTGGTTCACCTATATCCTAGTATTCTGGGCTTCAAGCCATACCTTCACGTTCGAATCAATTCGATCTCAAGAGGCTCCCTATGCTGCTGGAATCCGGTCTGACATTACTGGTCCTTTTTGGAGCGACCTTGACGGCCTCAACCTTTGGCTTTGGGGGAGCGTTATTTTCCATGCCCTTGTTGACCCTGGTCGTGGGTATTGAAGTGGCTATTCCCCTTTACGGACTGGTGGGTTGGGCCACAGCCCTAATGGTGATGGGCACCAGTTGGCGGGAAGCAAAACTGCGCCTGGTATGGCGGCTGATGCTCGGAACCCTGGTGGGGATTCCCCTGGGAGTGGTGCTGGTGCGGTACCTGCCTGCAGAACGATTGGTGCAGGGCTTGGGCATCTTTCTCATGACCTTTGGGATCTATCGTTTACTCGCCCTGCCGATTCCGCCGCTGCACCGTTTAAGTTGGGCCTATCTGTTTGGTCTCCTAGCGGGGGTGCTGGGGGGAGCCTATAACACCGGAGGACCACCGGTTGTGGTGTATGCCACCATGAACCGCTGGCCCCCCGAAATCTTTCGAGCCACCCTCCAGAGCAGTTTTCTGGTCACGGGCCTGGGGGTGCTGATCAGCCACGGCTTGGGGGGACTCTGGACTGAGCCTGTGCTGCGCTTATTCGTAATGGCGATACCCATCATCATGCCCGCCTTTTGGTTGGGGGGCTGGTTGAATCGCCACATGCCCGTTCACCAGTTTGAGCGGTTTCTGTTCCTGATACTGATATTTTTAGGCATCATGCTGGTTCTGGGTTCCGTTACAAAACCTGTTGCAGCCTGACCCCATCGCCATAGCTGCGGTGTAGAAACTCACTGTAATCAGCCAAATAAAAATAATCAGTACCAACCAGGTTAAGGATGACTTCCATCGTCCCCCAAACCGTTAGTTTGATCACCAGTTGTTGCCACCGAATTTGCATAGGACCATGACTTGAATCCTCGATATAGTGAAAAACAAGTCGGCCCTGTCTGCTTCCGGAGACGACCAATGACCTGCAAGGGTGATTTATCCCGGTAGTGTGATAGCTGACCCATCCGATACCCCATGTCTGGAGAAATTGCGATGACACCCTCTACCGACACCCGCCTCGTGGTGGGACGCTGGGTTTTCACAGGACAAACCACCCTGGAGCATGGGGCTGTAGCCATTCAGGGAGACACGATTACAGCGGTAGGCCCCCAGGAGGACCTTCAGCGAAAGTATCCCAACGCGCCTACCCTCGGATCCAATCAGTTCGCGGTGATGCCGGGGTTGGTTAATGCCCATCACCACAGTAACGGGGTGCCCAACTCCCTCCAGGGTATCGCCGATGATCTGCTAGAACCCTGGTTGTTTTCTCTGGGCTATCTGCGCCACCAGGCCCCCCATCCTAAAACCTTATTCAGCATTGCCAGTCTGCTTCGCAGCGGCGTCACTACTGTTTTAGATTTCGCCTCCATTTCGGGCAGCCTGGAGCATTGCCAGGACAACTTAACCAATCGCCTGCAAGCCTATGACCAGGCAGGCATGCGGGTAGCCCTGGCCGCGGGGGCAAAATACCAGAGCTTCCTGGTTCACGGTCCAGACCAGGACGAAGCGTTTCTGCAATCCCTGCCGGTGGTTTTGGCCCAAAAAGTAAGGCAGATGGTGCCCCTGGCCGAACCGTTACCGCCCAAAGACTACCTGGCCCTGGTTAGCGATCTGGTCAAAAGTCACCATTCCCACCCCCACATCAACGTTTGGTTCGGCCCTCCCGGTCCCCAATGGGTTTCAGACGAACTGATGGTAACCATTGCCGAAGCTGCCGAAAACCTGGGAACCGGAATTCAAACCCACGTCACGGAGTCCATCTACGAAAAACTTCTGGGGCCAAAGTTTTATGGCAAGTCGGTGATTCGTCATCTGCATGATTTAGGTGTTCTCAGTCCCCGGTTCTCCATGGCCCATGGGGTATGGGTGACGGAAGACGATATCCAGCTATTGGCCCAAACGGGGGCATCCATCAGTCATAACCCCAGTTCAAACCTGCGGCTGCGGGCGGGTGTACTGCCCCTCAACGCCCTGCTTGCCAGGGGCGTAACCGTGGGCCTGGGGATGGATAGCACGGCCATCGGCGATGATGAGGATATGTTTGCCGAAATGCGTCTGGCCACACGCCTGCACCGGGAACCTCAGCTCAAAGGCGACGTTCCGGGTTGGGAACAGATGTTCCGAATGGCCACCCAGGGCAGTGCCAAACTGCTGATGCAGGAAAACTCTATCGGGCAATTGGCCGACGGGTTTAAGGCCGATATAGTGCTGGTCGATTGCGATTCCTTTACCTGGCCCTGGCTTGCCCCCGAGGCGAATCCGCTAGAAGTCATGCTGATGCGGGCTAAGGCTGCCGACGTGGACACTGTGCTGGTGAATGGGAACATCGTCCTGAAGCAGGGGCAGCCCACCGGCTTTGACCTGCAAGCCATTGGAGAAGATCTGGCCAAACAACTGGCCGATTCTCCCAATCGGGAGGCCTATCGTGATTTATGCACAGAACTGCGCCCCTATATAGAGTCCTGGTACTCGGCCTGGCAGGTTTCCCCATTAGAACCCTATGCAGCCTTTAATTCAAGGCAATAGGGAACCCCAGAATCAAGCTTTCAGAAAGTGCCATGGTGAAGTTAGCAATGGCCACAAATCATTTACGGCAACAAATACTGCAATAAAAAGGGAGAAGGCCATGGCCTTCTCCCTACTGCGTTAAGCAAAATGCTCACTCCTGAAAACCCAAAAGGTAAATTTCAGGCAGTTAACCTTAGGGTCTTAGAAGCTGGAACGACGATAGTTACCACCACCGTTACGATCGCCTCCACCGCTGCGGGAATTTTCCCGGGGGCGAGCTTTGTTCACCCGCATCTCGCGACCCATCCACTCAGCCCCATCCAGGGCTTCAATGATGGAATCTTCTTGGGACTCTTCAGTCATATCAACGAAAGCGAAACCCCGGGGGCGACCCGTTTCACGATCGGTGGGCAGACTGACTCGGCTTACCTCGCCATACTCGCTAAATACCCGCTCTAAATCTTCGCGGGTGACGTCGTAAGACAAGTTACCAACGTAAACTGACATAGGATCCTCTCCTGGAATGAAATGTATAGGGAGTAAACGGAGACGGACCTGTAACGGAAATCGAAATGAAATGAAACAAGCTTAATCTACCGAAAACTGACCAATACCAGGATAACATCGGGATTTGGTTGTAGTCGAATTTTTGTGACGCGGTTTTAATCTTTTTATCGGTCTTTCCCAGGTTTTGAAGAAGTCGGCAAACGACACCTCCCAGGGGGATTCGGGCTGCAGTTAGCGACAAAGACAACAGCTAGGACGGGCTGGACTCGCTTAAATGTAAGCACACCTAATCGAAAGCTTTGAACCCGCTATGAACTTTGCCAGCGATAACACCGCCGGAATTTCGCCCGCCATTGCCGCCGCCATCTTCAACCACAGCGGCGGCACCGCCATGCCCTACGGCAACGATGACATTACCCAGCGCCTGCAGCAGCAATTTAACCAGTTTTTTGACACTGAAGTTTCTATGTTTCCGGTGGCGACGGGTTCGGCGGCCAACGCCCTGGCCCTGGCGGTCGTCACCCCTCCTTACGGGGCCATCTACTGCCACCAGACCAGCCATATCAATAGGGATGAATGTGGTGCTCCTGAGTTCTACACCCACGGTGCCAAGCTCGTATGCATTGCAGGGGAAAACGGTAAAATCACCGCCGATAGCCTGGCCAGTTGGTTGGATCAAGCTGAACCAGGAGTGGTTCATTCTGTGCAACCGGCAGCGGTGAGCATTACCCAGGCGACGGAGTGTGGCACCGTTTATACCCCAGAGGAAATTCAGGCGATCGCCAAGGTCACCCACGACCACGGGTTGTATTTACACATGGATGGGGCTCGATTCGCCAATGCTGTCGTGAGCTTAGGCTGCTCCCCCGGGGAGATGACCTGGCGGGCTGGGGTAGACATCCTCAGCTTTGGCGCTACTAAAAATGGGGCTCTGGCCGCAGAGGCGGTGGTTTTCTTTAAACCAGAACTGGTCAGAGACTTTGAATTTCGCCGCAAGCGAGGAGGGCACCTGTTCTCCAAAATGCGGTTTTTATCGGTACAGTTCCAGGCCTATCTGGACAATCACCTGTGGCGTCATAACGCCGAGCACGCCAATCGCCTAGCCAATCGCCTGGCCCATGGCCTGAAGAAAATTCCGGGGGTCGTTCTGGCTTACCCGGTCCAGGCCAACGAGCTGTTTGTCCATATCCCAGAGCCGATTTTGGAGGAATTGAAATCATCTGGTTTCATCTTTTACGGCTGGTCTGGGGAAGAAATGCCTCTGGTCCGATTGGTCACCTCCTTTGATATGCCCGAGGAGGCGGTGGATCAATTCTTAGCTGTCGCCCAACGGGCTGCGGCTCAAGTGGCCCAGGGTGACATTGATGCCTCCCGAGGCATTTTCCCAAAAGCCATGCTGTAGGGGACTTCCCCCCCTGCCCCCTGGGCCCACTGCTGCCCTAGCATGGAGATCCCTCTACACCCGGTATCTTTTCTCCCCCCATCCTTATCTATACTGATACCTTGGTGCTGAATTATTGTCTGAGCCGCCAAGGAGTCTCATGTCTGTCATCCGCCAACTGCATCAACAGCTTGTCAGCAAAGAACGGTCTGCCGTTGACATCACCCAGGACTATCTGGGCCGCATCACGGCCCTGGAACCTAAGCTGCACAGTTACCTGACCGTGACCTCCGAGCAGGCATTGGCCCAGGCCCAGCAGATAGATGACAAAATCGCCGCCGGGGAAGACATTGGCATCCTGGCGGGGATTCCCATGGGCATCAAAGACAATCTGTGTACCCGGGGAATCCGTACCACCTGTGCCTCTAAAGTGCTGGAAAATTTCGTGCCCCCCTACGAGTCCACCGTCACCCAGAAGCTGATGGAGGCGGGGGCCATCACCCTGGGTAAGACCAACCTGGATGAATTTGCCATGGGCAGTTCCACCGAGAACTCGGCCTATCAACTCACCGGTAATCCCTGGGATGTGGAACGGGTGCCCGGTGGCTCCTCTGGTGGTTCTGCGGCAGCGGTAGCGGCGGATGAATGTGTCGTCGCCCTGGGGTCCGATACGGGGGGCTCAATTCGGCAACCGGCCTCGTTCTGTGGAGTGGTAGGACTAAAGCCAACCTACGGACTGGTGTCTCGCTTTGGGCTGGTAGCCTATGCGTCGTCCCTGGATCAGATTGGCCCCCTGAGCCGCACGGTGGAAGATTCAGCGCTATTACTGCAGGCAATTGCCGGTTACGATCCACGAGATTCCACCAGCATTAACGTTGAAATTCCCGACTATACCAAAAGCTTGAAGACCGATCTTAAGGGTAGGCGCATCGGGGTTATTAAAGAAACCTTCAATGCCGAAGGGATTGACGAAACTGTCAAAGCCTCGGTCGAAAAAGCCATTCAACAGCTCCAGGAGTTGGGGGCTGAAATTCAGGAAATTTCCTGTCCACAGTTTCCCTACGGATTGCCCACTTACTACATCATTGCCCCGTCTGAAGCCTCCTCAAACCTGGCCCGTTATGACGGGGTGAAGTATGGCGTGCGCAACAATAACGACAACCTGATGTCGATGTACACCAAAACCCGCGCCGAGGGTTTTGGGGCGGAAGTGAAGCGACGGATTATGATCGGCACCTATGCCCTATCCGCCGGCTACTACGACGCTTACTATCTGAAGGCGCAAAAAGTCCGGACCCTGATCAAGCAAGACTTCGAAACAGCCTTTGAGCAGGTGGATGTGCTGGTGTGTCCGACCTCCCCCACCACAGCCTTCAAAGCAGGGGAAAAAGTAGACGACCCCCTCAGCATGTACCTGTCGGACCTGATGACCATTCCGGTTAACCTGGCAGGTCTGCCGGGGATGAGCCTGCCCTGTGGTTTTGATGACCAGGGCTTACCCATCGGTATTCAGTTAATCGGCAACGTACTGCGGGAAGACTTGCTGTTTGAAGTGGGCTACGCCTACGAGCAGTCCACCCAGTGGCATCGGAAATCTCCCCAGGTCAGCGAATGAGCAATGCCTTTTGTTAAGCCCGTATTATCCCTGTTAGGGACCTTGCTTTTACTATATGGGGTTGCCTTTGCCTGGTTGTATGTTGGGCAACGGCGGCTGATTTTTCTTCCCAGTAGAACCCTGGAATCCACTCCTGAATCGGCAGGGGTGCCCTACGAGGAGGTTTGGATTCCGGTGGGCGATGGCCAGGTCCATGGTTGGTGGTTGCCAAACCCGGCTCCGGGGAACTTAACCTTTCTGTACCTGCACGGTAATGCGGCCAATATTTCCAAAAACTTGACCTGGACCCTGGAACTCTATGGCCTTGGGGCTTCGGTCTTAATGATTGACTATCGGGGATACGGCCTCAGTTCAGGACCGTTTCCCCACGAGGCCCAGCTTTATGAAGATGCCCTGGCCGGGTGGAACTATTTGCTTCAGCAGCGAAAAATTCCGGCCAGCGACATTATCATTTATGGTCACTCCCTGGGGGGGGCAGTGGGCATCCACTTGGCCCATCAGGTGTCTGAAGAGGCAGGGCTCATCGTGGATAGTTCCTTTACTTCCCTAACGGATATGGCCCGCCGGTCGAGCTATGGAAACTGGTTCCCGGTGGAACGCCTGCTGACCCAAAAATTCGAATCTCTAGCCAAAGTACCGCAACTGGATATGCCGGTGCTTTATATCCACGGGGTAGAAGATGCCTCGGTGCCAGCCTCCATGAGTCAGCAACTCTACGAGGCAACGCCAGAACCCAAGGAACTTTGGCTGGTACCCGATGCTGATCACAATGATGTGGTTGAACAGTCGGGAGAAGACTTTCAACGGCGGATTCAGCAGTTCCTGAACCGCAACGTACTGCTTCCCCATTAGGGGAGTTCTCCCCGCCGGGGTTCAATAAATTTGTGATAAAGTCCCGACAGGGTTAGATCGGGAATATTCCTTTAATTTGCTACAGTGAGGCCAATTATTCCTGGCTCTGCAATACCCCGTATGGCAAGACTTTCAACCGAACTACACCGCTATTTCTTTGAAGCCGTTCAAACCCCTCAAGTCACGCTCAAAGAAATTTTGAGTCTGGCAGGGGAACGCACCTTTGGCTTTTTATTTGTGCTCTTGGCGTTACCATCGGCCCTGCCAGTCCCCGCGCCGGGATACTCGGTTCCCTTTGGGATTGTCATGCTGTTGCTGGCTGTTCAATTGGTCATCGGTCGTACTCGCCCCTGGGTACCCGAAAAGTGGAAAGACAAGCAGTTTGATTTAATCGCCGTCCAAAAGGTGGTGAAAGCAGGGGTACCCTGGCTGCGACGGTTGGAGGCGATTTCCCGTCCCCGCCTGACCTATGTTTGCTCCAGCTTACCGGGACGGGTGGTGATTGGCCTTGCCATTTCGTTGATGTCCATTTCGATGATGATTCCGATTCCCGGTACGAATACCCTGCCAGCGATGGGAATTTTTGTCACAGGCTTTGGACTGCTGGATGATGATGGGGTGATCAGCATCGGTGGCCTGGTGCTCTGTGTTCTGGGGGGCACCCTGTCGGTCCTGATTCTTTTGTTTGGTTACGAAGCGGTAAAGACCGGAATTGAGTACTTTCAAAACAGCGTTTTTTAGAACTGTTTTAGAACCGTCGGCCAAGGTTGCTTACCCATGATCCCTCACCAGAAATCGGTCACTCTGTACCCCAGTTCTTCCAGCATCGATCGCAGCAGGGGCAGGCTGAGCCCAATGACATTGGTATGGCAACCCTCAAGCTGCTCTACGAACAAACCACCGCGACCATCAATGGCGAAGGCTCCGGCACAGTTTAGGGGCTCCCCTGAGTCCACGTAGGCTGCGATGGTGGCGTCGTCGGGGTCGGCAAAATAAACTCGGGTCATGGCGCACCGAGCCAGGGTGATGCCCCCAGGAGAGATCAGGGTATGGCCGGTGTACAGTTCCCCTACCTGACCGCGCATGAATTGCCAACGGGCGATGGCGTCATCCCGGCTTTCGGGCTTACCGTAGATTTCGCCATGGAGTACCAGAACCGAGTCACAGCCAAGAATCAAGCCGTTAGGGAAATGGGGAGCAACGGTTTCGGCCTTGCGACGGGCCAGGGTCGTGACATACACCGAGGGAGTGGTGAGTTCGACCTGGTTTTCGTCGAACTTGCTGGGATACACAAAGGGATGGATGCCAGCGGAAACCAGCAGCAGCCGTCGGGCCTTGGAGGCGGACGCCAGAATGAATTGAGGTAGTTGCGGGGAAGCCATGGTCATTGCTTGGGGCAGTGGGGCGTTACCCATCCGACAAAACAAACATGCAGTATGAGGAAGAGACACCGACACCCCTCCGGCCTAAACCAACCAGTACACCTGACTAGGGCACCTTAAACTAGTACACCTTAAAGGAGGCGACGGACTGTTTCATCATATCTTTGACCTTATCCCAACGGTCTTCCCGGGTGGAGGCATTGAAGGTAAACAGCTTACCCCGGCGGATAATGGCGCTGGCCAGGTTATGGCGAACGCCGGAGGGTAAGTCAGCGACATATTCAAGAATGTAATAGGTTTTGTTGTCAGGGGTATCCAGGCGTTGGGCACTGACCAACTCCACTTCGCTTTCCCCTGCTGAGATCGCATTGAAACTCTTAGACAGCTTGTAGCCCACATCCGTGGGAGTGCCCAGATCTTCCAAACTTCTGCCTTCGGGGACCTCGCTGATGACCACACTGACATTTTCGGTTTCATTGACGATGTCATGGAAAACTACGTCCGCGGCACCGGGCACCTGCACCTCAACCCACCCGGTGGGATAGACAAACTCATAGCCTTCATACTGATCACCATAGGCTTGGAACGCAGTTCCTGCCCCTACACAGCTTTGGAGGGTGAGCGCAAAAACAATCAAAAGCACTGTTGCCAGACGCTTAAGCATGGGGTCTATTCCTTGAAAACATCGTCAGGGTGGGGCCCAGGAAGGCACCGCTGATATTGTCTCATTTTGTGAGCGTTTGAGCAGGTCAGGCGGGCTTTCGGAAAAATAGCAAATGCTGCTGGGGCAGGACTTCTTCGGTTTTGAGCCACTCTAGCCCCACCATAGCCATTTCCCGCTTAACCTGGGCTTCACTCATTTTGTGGAGGCGCTTGATCATAATCAGGGGGTTTTCCGCCCGGTATTCTGCCAGGACCACTCGACCACCGGGTTTAAGGGCATCGACCACCCCCTGCATCATTTCGTAGGGATAGGCAAATTCATGGTACGCATCCACCATAATGGCCAGGTCCACAGCATTGGAGGGCAGGTTAGGGGAGTCGGGCCGTCCCTGCACCAGTTGCACGTTGCCAAGGGCCATGGCATCCAGCTTCGGCTGAATCAGGTCTAGCATCTCGGGCTGCACATCTACGGCGATCACCCGTCCCGCTTCAACCAATGGGGCCAGGCGGATGACAAAATATCCCGACCCCGCCCCCACATCGACCACCACATCGGTGGGCTTGAGCTCAAGGGTATCGATCGCGGCTTGGGGACGCTCTTGCAACATGCGACTGGGGCGCTCTAGCCAGGCGGCCCCTTCGTGCCCCATGGTGCGGGCAATTTCTCGGCCTAAATAGACTTTGCCAATACCATCCTGGCTGGGGGAAACGCTTTTGTAGCCAATACCAGTATCCGGAATTATGGTATTGCAAGCACACAAGCCCACCAGACATAACCCGACAACAACAAGCCTGAGACTCTTTCTAAACCGAGACAGCGGCAGCGCAAACCGAGACAGATTTCGAAGCATCACCTGAAGCACCTGCATTAAATCACCTTATTTGAAAAAGATAGAGGGTGGATGAAATTTCGGCCAGCTTCCCGGTAGGGCACCATAAGCAGTCTTTTCAACGAGAGGGGAGTTTTATGGTTTAAATAACGGATTTCCCCTGAGCGGTAAAAATATCTTTAAATAGATGAATCCTTGCTTAAGCAATTAGCGCCCATGATGCTGACTAACGCTGCATCATGGGCGATCCGTAGAGTGCATCCCACTTTTGCAAGTCTGCCCTCATCCCCCTACCCCTTCTCCCAAAATGGGAGAAGGGGAGCCGGATCAAAGTCCCTCTCCCGCTCTGGGAGAGGGATTTAGGGTGAGGGAGTGCAAAGTCGGGATGCACCCGATCCGTATGGATTGAGAAAAACTTAACAAATTATTTCACGCATTCACCGGGACCTTCAGTCCCAGACAGGGCAATCTAAACATACCTGAGGAGTGGAAAGTCGAATCTCTGGCTCTGGCATTAATACCCCGCCTGAAGTAATCCATCGAACAATTGATCTAGAGGGTTAAATCTATTCCCGGAACTCATCCCATACAGGGAATGGGCCGGTTCATGCATGGGATCATATTTTCAACGGCAGGCTTGTAGAAAGGGCTTTAAGGCCATAGAGTCCGGGATTTATCCCTAACAAATACATACGCTGAACCTTCGTTCAATACATAGGAACTGCCATGCGGTTTGATCTACTTTTAGGAGATATCCTCAACTTTATCGGCCGCCTCTTAAAATGGCGGGCCGATCCTAAAAATGATAAGCCCAAACCTTTTCAATCCATGCGGACCCTGGAAGGAGATTTTGGCGTCATTGCCCTGGTAGAAGGACGAGATACTCCAAGGGCCGTGCGAAGTTGGATTTACTCAGCCAAGCGCCTAAAGCTCAATTCGACTCGTATGGTGGCTAAGCCCTCCGTCGATAATGATTTGCACATCTATCTTGATTTTTTAGGCCCTTTGCCCGGAGTCAGCACCCCTAAAACCCAGAAGGAAATCAAAGCCCGTCAGGAATCGCGCCGGGCAGGGCTATCTGTCAAAACCCATCGCCTACAAATCCTCAAAGCCAGTCATTTCCTGAATGCTGATGGGTTCTATGACTACGAACTCATCTATTGGGCAGACTATGACTTTTATCTCCCGATAAATTTAAATCCTGACCAGATTGCCCGTATGTTGACCGATAAATTAGCCCACCATTGCCTGCAAATGACATACCCCACGGAGCTTGAAGGCCCCGAGTGGGAAGCTAAAATTCACAGCATTTGGCAGGAAATCCGGGGACGTCAGTTTGCCCGTTCAATGTAACTAAGCCCCCAGATGCACCTTGGGAGGCTCTTTATATCGATGCGCTGGGTTTTGTTTTGACCACCCACTCTACTCCCTACTCCCTACTCCCTACTCCCTGCTTTTATTAGCAGCCTTGATCCCAAGAAACGGACCTAGAGCATCGATACGGTGTGGCTCAAAACCCGGTTTCTTCATGGGATAGCCCATGGGATTTGGTCTTTCCTGGAGTAGAAACCGGGTTTCTGAACCGGCGTTCTAGGGCTCATTAAGGCTGGATTTCAGCCAGTTGTACCACTCGGTCAAACCTGCTCCGGTGGTTGCAGACACCTGGAATATCGTCAGACCTGGATTAACTTGACGGGCGTAGGCCAAACACTGCTGCACATCAAAATTGACATAGGGCAACAGATCGATTTTGGTCAGTACCATGACCTGGCTGGCCCGGAACATATGGGGATATTTAATCGGTTTATCTTCCCCTTCGGTGACAGACAGCATGGCGACTTTTGCCCTTTCCCCCAGATCAAACAGGGCTGGACACACCAGATTACCGACATTTTCGATTAACACCAGGGAATTTTCGGGAGGCTTGAGGCGGTCGAGCCCCTGTTCGATCATAGCTGCTTCGAGATGGCAGCCGGTGCCGGTGTTGACCTGAATGGCGGGACAGCCCGTAGCCGCAATGCGCTCGGCATCGTTTGCGGTTTCCTGATCCCCTTCAATGACAGCGATGGGGATGTCATTCTTGAGGTCTTCTATGGTTTTGACCAACAGGGTGGTTTTGCCAGCCCCAGGGGAACTCACCAAATTCAGGGCAGTAATGTTGCGGCCCTTCAACCATCCCCGGTTTTGAGCGGCGATCAGGTCATTTTTGGCGAGCAGATTTTGCTCCAGGGTTAGGGTCGTGCCGTGGGCCTGGGCATGGGTTTGAGCCGATTTGGCTGGGTGGAGTGGGGGAGTAGGTGAGGTAGGTGCCGGTGCAGAACCGGAGTGAGAAGCAGAATCAGCAGGGTGATGCCCGTTAAGGTGATGATGTTCGAGGTGGGCAGGATCGTGATGGGGGTCGTGGGTGTGGGTTATGACGGTGCCGTCTTCCAGCTCATGGGTGTGGCTGTGGTCAACCTCACCAGGAAGCGTGTAGGTGGCTTGAGCCCCGTCGGAACAGCCGCAGGTTACGCACATAGAGCCTCGGTCTCCAGTTCTTTAATGGTAAGTTCTTCGCCTTGGATAATGTCGATTTGCATACTGCCGCAATCGCAGACGCCGAAGGGCTGATCCAACTCTATTTTTTGCCCACATAGCCGACACTGGCCGATGCCGGGACGTTCCATAATTTCCAGGGTTGCCTCCGCCAGGGGGGTGTCCTGGGCACACACATCAAAACAGAACCGGATAGCATCGGGCATGACTGCGGTGAGCAGCCCAATCTCCAGGGTAATGCGCCGGATCTTGGCTCCCTGGGCGTGCTCGGTCGCGATCTCAACAATGTTCTGAGTAATGCCTAACTCATGCATTAGCAAATCCTCGGTAGCTGATCCCCCACCAGTCGATCAATGACTCGTTCGGTGCCGAACCCGGTTTTTAAAGCAACCCTTTTGCCCTCGGTCACCTGGCCGATCAAGCAGCTGTGAGTGCCCATGGGATGGGCCTGCATTGCCGCCAGCACCGTCTCTGCCTGAGTCGGCGGCACCACCACCACCAGCTTACCTTCATTGGCCAAATAGAGGGGGTCCAGCCCCAGCAGTTCGCACAGTCCCTGTACGGCCTGATCTATGGGGATCTGGTCTTCTATGAGCTGAATGCCCACCCGGGCGCTATCGGCAAATTCGTTCAGAACGGTGGCCAGCCCTCCCCGGGTGGCATCCCGCATCGCCCTTACGGCAGGGCAGGCAGCGACGATGGCAGCCACCAGACCATTTAAAGGTTGGCAGTCGCTTTCCAGAGTTGTGTCAAGGGCAAATTCTTCCCGGGCGACCATAATGGTGGCACCGTGGTTGCCGATGGGACCATTGACCAGCACCACATCCCCCGGCTGCAGGTGGACGGCGGCAGGGGTGACTCCCCTTCGCATCACGCCGATGCCAGCGGTATTAATAAACAGTTTGTCCGCTCCTCCCCGGGGGACGACTTTGGTATCTCCCGTAACGATTTTGACCCCGGCGGCTTCAGCGGCGGTCACCATGCTGGCAACCACCCGCCTCAGGGTATCCATGGGCAGTCCCTCCTCCAGAATCATGGCGCAGGTGAGGTAGCGGGGAATGGCACCGCTAACGGCTAAATCGTTGACGGTGCCGTTTACGGCTAACGTTCCGATGTCGCCACCGGGGAAGAAGAGGGGGTCCACGACGTAGGAATCTGTCGTAAAGGCCAGACGGTCTCCCTGGGCCGTGAGTTCTGCCAAGGGAATCCGGGCCTGATCTTCCAGGGAGGGAGGTATTTTGCCCTCAAACTGGCTGACGAAAAGAGCCTCAATCAAATCCTTCATGGCCTGGCCGCCGCTGCCGTGGGCCAGGGTAACGGTGTTGTCCCGCAGGCGAGGGGGTTTTGCAGAGGTGGACTTGGAGGGAGTAATAGTCATACCCCCAGGCTAGATGAAGACCCAAACCCGCCGGGGGAAAATACAGGTTGTTTTAGGAATCTTAAGGAGAAATGATTTGGAGTGTGCATCCCTGGCATGGCAGAGCGCCTTGCTGGAGGCGCAAACCTATCTATCTAGGACCAGGGATAGCACCAGGCAGTACTCAAGGGTTGCGAGTTCCAGGGGATAATACTCTCCCAGCCAGTTTTCCTGAATCGAAAGCTGAGGTTCGCTCTGCAGCAAAGTCCCTATGGTGCGCTGCCACTCTTCGTCCCCGGTGGGTAGAATCAGGCCATAGCTGTCGCAGGTTAAGGGTTGACCTGGAATCAACCGGTAATGGTCTTCTGACCAGGCTGAATCCACCAGGGCTGCCCTGAGCAGAATACTGTCACTGGCGTAGGCGGCGAAATCACCGTTATTTAAGCCCTGCAAGCCAATTTTGCCCCCCTGGGAGCTTTCAAAGGTAACTAAACTGGCTTCAGGAAAAGCTCTCCGCAGGAATTGTTCATTGGTGGTTTGGGCCGCCACCCCAATGACTGCGCCTGAAAGGGTTGGATTTTGAGCCAACAGGTTCACCTGATCCTCAGCTACCAGCAGTTGAGTGCCGGTGTAGAAGAACGGCACCGAAAACGCTACACCCTCCAGGTCGGTGCGGATGGTGTTGGGACCACACTCCAGGTCCACTAGGCCGTACTGCACTAACTGGTAGCGATTCGCCAGGGTGGAAGGCACATAAGCCACCTCGATATCCCCTGGCATGGTCTCCATGGCCTCCAGGGAAGTTTCGATGGCCTCGACCAGATCAAAGCAGTAGCCCGTCCACTGGCGGTTTTCATCGATGTAACCAAACAGCGGCGAGTCGCTGCGAATGGCGACGGTCAGGGTGCCAGTGGTGCGGATATTATCCATAACGGAGGAGTTAGCTGCCGGGGAAGACAGCCCATCCAGGGGCTGGGCTGAGGCCAAATCAGGCCCCAAAGCCAGACAGATAATTCCCAGGCCCCCGCAACCAGCCGCTAAAGCGACCCTCTGGAACCCACTCAGGCTGCTTGGCATTACCCTCACTCCTCAACTGCCCTTTGACGATATCAGTCTTTGCCCGGTCAATTCACCCCGATAGCCCCTGATCCATCGTTGTCGGCTAGAAAGATACGGTCTGACAGGGAAATTACCACAGCCATTGCCCCCCTGCGGGGGCTGAGGGATATACCACAAAAAGGGATCGGCTCAACCTAGCAGGCAATGGCCTATGGCATGAGGATTTAGAGTGCCTTTTCAATAGCGGCCTTCAGTTCGGGGGCATCCGGAGCGGTTTGGGGCTCAAAGCGGGCCACCACTTCCCCATCCCGACCCACCAAAAACTTACCGAAGTTCCAGGCGATGTCAGGCCCTTCCCCCACCAGGAACTGATAGAGGGGGCTGCGGTTGGGACCGTTAACGTCCTGCTTTTCCAGCAGGGTAAAGTCAACGTCGTACTTAGTTTTGGTGAAATCCTTAATTTCCTCGGGGGAGCCGGGTTCCTGATTGCCGAACTGGTTGCAGGGCACACCGACAATGACCAGGCCCTGATCGCCATAGGCCTGATCAAGCTCAACCAGCCCGTTGTACTGGGGGGTCAGGCCGCATTTGCTGGCCACGTTCACGAACAGAACTACCTTATTCTCAAGGGATTCGGGGGATAGGGCTGCACCATCCAGAGCGGTGAGATTTGTGGGGAAAGGCATAAGACATGAAACTTTACACAACGATCCCCATTATCAATCATTGATGCACCAATCGGGCTCTAGAGGGAAGTATTTGTTTCCCTCTATGGTGTTGTCGCCCCCTGCCGTCGCCACTCAAAGCTTCAAAAAACAACCAACTCTTTACATAAGTTGTGCGGGTGAGCGGACCACTGCCCTGTAACTTATTGCGGGTCTGGCCGTAAACAATCCCCCCAGGACCTGGATTAGGCCCGACAGGTAACCTTAGCCTCCATCTTCAGCGTCTATGAACCGCAAGTTATGTTTGCTGCCTTCTATTCTGACTCTTTGGTTGAGTGCTGTTCTGCCGGGGTGGGCTGAGCCATCGCCAGCCCCGGGGGGGCCACCATCGGTTCCAGCTCCAGCGGCCACCACCGTCCCGATCATTCCTCCCCAATTCAGGATTGACTACCAGATCGGCGGTGGCGGTTTTCGCGATTTCGGCAGCGTGGATGCCCTGATTCCTCTGGGACAATCCCCCGGACAGCAGTTCTGGTTTTTGCAGGGCCAGGGCAGGCTCGATACCGTGGGTAATGGGGGCGGCAGCGTGTTGATGGGTTATCGATCCCTGATCCAGGGACAGGCCATGGTGGGAGGCTATCTGGGTCTGGATGTACAGGGGGCCGACGAACAGACCTTTTACCAGTTGGGATTGGGGTTAGAACGGGTCGGTCGGGGCTGGGAACTGCGGACCAACCTGTACCTGCCGGTGGGCGATCGCACCTCCGCCTTCACCCCCACCGGGGCACCGTTTTTTCAGGGCAACCAGTTGCTGCTGCCCATGACCCGGGAAGTCGCCATGACCGGAGGAGATATCACGGTGGGGGGGGCGATCGCAGATTTGGCCTCCCTTGGCCCCCTCAGGGCCTTTGGCGGACTCTATTACTACGGACATCCTGAAGTATCCGGCATTGTGGGGGGGCGCACCTGGTTAGCCCTTACCCCCACGGAGCACGTCAACCTGCGGTTGGGGTTGCAGCACGACGGCCGGTTTGGTACCAACCTGCTGCTGCAAACCGGGTTTAGCTGGGGGGGCAGATCACCTGAGGAAAGGACCCGGTCGGCAGACAGGAATACTGTCGCCTCTGCCCTGGTAGAACCCCTCCAGCGCACCATGCCCGTCTGGACGGTGCGGCATGATCAGAACCCGCCAGCGCAGAACCCCAGCACAGGACAGACCTATCGCTTCTGGCATGTGCTACCCGCTGCCGGGGGAGGCAATGGCACCCTGGCCAGTCCCTTCGATGACGTTAACGATGCCACCGCCCTGGCCCTGGCAGGAGACATTATCTATGTACAACCGGGGAATCTACCTTCGGGCTTTGCCATTCCAGACGGGGTGCAGGTGCTTTCTACCGCCAGAGCCCATCCCCTGCAGACCCAGCTTGGCCCCATTCTGCTGCCCAACTCCGGCAGCGGCAGGCGTCCCTACGTACCAGGTACCGTCACCCTGGGGAACAACACCCGTCTATCGGGCTTTACGGTTGATCCGGGGGCACCGCAGGACGGCATCCAGGGGAACGCTGTTGCCGGGGTTCACCTCGACCATAACCAGATTCTCACCGCCCGCAACGGCATTTTACTGAATCAGGTGAGTGGGGAGGTGCGGTTGCAGCACAACCAGATCCAGACCGCCTCCCAGAACGGCATCTTGCTCAATCTTGTCGGCCAGACCATCCCCACTGCCAACCTGGGCTATAACCAGGTCGCTAACGCCGGGGAAAACGGCCTCCTGGTGCAGGTGACCGAGGGCGGCCAACTCAACACCCTGACCCTGGACTCCACCCAGGTGGATAGCGCCGGGGAAAATGCCATTGCGGTGCTGGCCGACTCCAATAGCAGTCTGGGTAACGTCACCCTGAACCAACTGCAGGTGGGCACCAGTGGGGAAAACGGCATCCTCCTGCTGGCCGACACCAACAGCGATATGGGCCCGGTGAGGGTGACAAATTCCACCATCACCCGGGGGGGCACCAATGGCGTACTGGTCCTGGCGGATAATGGCGGGCAGATCAGCGCCATCACCTTAGAAAACCTGAGCATTTCCCAGAGCGGTGCTAACGGCATGCTGGCCCTGGCGAATAATGGCGGACAATTCGCCACCGTCACCCTCTCCCAGAACCGGGTGGGAGAGGCGACGGAAAATGGTCTGGCCATCCTCGCAGATCGGGGCAGCACCGTTGGACTGACCACCCTTGCCGATAACGTTATCGGCACCGTCGGTAGCAATGGTGTGCTGGTGCAGGCCGATAGGGGCAGTATATTGACGACCGCCAGGGTGTACCGCAATGGGGTCACCCGCGCCGCAGGCAACGGTCTGCTAATTTCCGCTCAAAATGGGTCGCAACTGAATGAAGCTCTGGTCAATGACTTTCACATCATCGCAGGGGCTAACAACGGCATTCTGATTCAGGCGGATAGCGGTTCTCAGATAGAACTGGCCTCCCTAGAACAGGCCGTCATCCCCCAGGCCAGCGAAAACGGAGTTCTGGTGTTGGCCGACAACGGCAGCCAACTGCAGACCGTAACCCTGGCCAATAGCCAGGCCCTGGCTGCAGACCAAAACGGGGTGCTGGTGCTGGCCAACAACGGCAGCCAGATCTCTGGCATTACCATTGCTCAGACGCAGGTGGGCAGCTCGGGGACTTCTGGCCCTGCGGTGGGCAGCAACGGTATTCTGGTTTTTGCCGATAACGGCAGCACCGTCGGTGACGTCTTGGTTCAGGCGAATCAGGTTTCCCAAACCGGGGCAACAGGCATTCAGACCTTTGCCGATGGCCAGAGCCAGGTGGGCCATGGGCAAATCTTGAATAACCAGCTGCAGAATATTTCTGGCGGGGGCATTCTCGCCTTCGCCGATGGCCAGAGCCAGCTCAACCAAATCACCATTGCCACCAACACCCTGAACCAGACCGGGCGAGAAGGCGTTCAAGTGTTCGCCAGTGGAGCAGGACAAATCACCCGGGCCACCATCGACGACAACAGGATTAGCCAGTCTGCGGGCAGCGGTATTCAGGTCTTTGCCGCTAACTCCGCCCGGGTGGATCAGGTGCAGATTAACCGTAATCAGTTGAACGACCCGGGTACCCCCCTCGCCGATGGCATCGCGGTCTTCGCCGAAACCGGAGGCGAGATTGCCACCGTGACCCTGACCGAAAACCAGATCAATCAGGCTGGTCGCAATGGGGTGAGCATCTTGGCCACCCAGGGGGGCTCCATCGCCAACGTATCCCTCAGTAACAACCCGATCCAGTCTGCCGGAGACACCGGAATCTTTGCCTTTGCCGACAGTACCAGCCAGTTGTCGACCCTGATATTGCAGGGAAATCAGCTGCAGCAGTCGGGAAATAACGCCATTGAGCTGGGGAATGAGGGTGCCAGCGATTTCTGCGCCGTGGTTGCCGATAACACCAGCATTGGCACTACCAATTTCGACGCTAACCTATTTGTGACGGGCACCGGAGCCCTGCACATTGTCGATTTGGCCCAGCTCAACGCCAATAACAACAACAGCTTCGGAAATGTCAACAATTCCGGAGCCACCGCCGGGACGGCAGGAATATCCCCCTGTCCATAACCCCTAGCCGAAGTAGGCAGGCTCGTTACCCGGGGTCCACTTGATGTTGCAGCCAACGCTGGGGTTCTGTTCTGCAGATGGCTCCTGCCCCGCCAGCACGGCGTCTAAAGCAGCTCTCAGGTCTTTGCCAGTTACAGGGACGCCGTTGCTGGGACGACTATCATCCAGTTGTCCCCGGTAAACCAGCTTTTTATCCTGATCAAACACAAAAAAATCGGGGGTGCAGGCAGCGGTATAACGCTTGGCGGTTTCCTGGGTTTCATCAAAGCAATAGGGGAAAGTAAAACCCACTGCCTGGGCCTGGGCCTTGAGATTTTCGGGGTTGTCCTGGGGGTGGGTTTGCAAGCTATTGGCGCTAATCGCCACAATGGCCAACCCTTTGGGACCGTAGTCCTGACCAATGCGGGCCAACTCATCCTGGACGTGTTTTACAAAAGGACAGTGCTGGCAGATGAACATCACCAGCAGGCCCGGGGCATCGGCAAAGGTATTCAGGGTAATGGTGTCGCCGGAAGCCACATCAGTTAGGGAGAAATCCGGGGCCTCGGTGCCCAACTGCAGCATTGTCGATTCCACCATGACCATGGGTTTGACCTCCAGTTTGTTGTACCTTCTGAAGCAAGTGTAAGACGAATTGCGGCGGTACCGAAAACCATCCCCCGGATGACACTTTTCCCAGAAAAACCCTTGCATTTCATAGGATTGTGCGTATCCTTAAGTAGATCATTGGAATGACGCTGTATATAGCATTCATCTGACAGGGATTAACGCTGGATATAGCGTCACCGGTGAAGCAGGCGGGGAAGATACCGCACCCATTCCCAGGGAGGGACACCTATGAAACAGGACAGGATGCAAAACTCCATAGCCAGTCGCAGTATCAGTGGTTGGATTGGAACCGGCTTGATGGCCTCTACCCTTCTCGTAGTTTGTCCGGCGGCGGCAGCCACCCTCTCGGCCTGGCAGTTTGACCCGGCAACCCAGCAATTGACGGTCACCCTCCCCCAGGGGGTAGTGCCCCAGGTTCAAGTCGCCCCAGAACCCACTCGCATCATCTTAGTCATTCCCCAAACGGCCCTGGGGCAGGTCGAGACAGAACAAACCTACGATGGCCCAGTAACCAGCGTTCGCCTCTCTGAAGGTGACGCAGGTTCCCTGCAAATTGTGCTGGAGCTAGCCCCTGGGACGGTTCTAGAGCCCGATTCCACCCAACTCACATCCATGACAGCGGGGGACCAGACCCGTTGGATGTTAACGGCGTTAATTGCCGAAGCCGGAACGGTCGCCCTGGGGTCTCCAGCGGGAGATGACCCGGTGGGGGTGAACCCATCCCCCAGCAGTTCCGCTGATGTCATTGAGGTCCCCGCCCTGCCGCTGTCCGAAGGGGAGGTCAATCCTCCCCTGAATCCGCCCCCCGGGAGCGCAGCCCCTCCCCCGGCGACAGAGTCGACCTCCCCTCCATCGTCTGCTGCTACCGGAATGATTGTGGAACTGCCTGTCATTCCCGCCGCTGATCCGGGATTGGGTTTCCCTGGACCAGGGCAGGGGCGGCTCAGCACCACTGCCGCCAATTTAATGCTGCCCGACGATGTAAACAGCCTGGAGAATTTGCCGGAAACTTTGCCCATTGATCCGTTTAGCATCGGTCTGGCGGAGACTGAGCAGGTTACAGTGCCTGGGTTAGATGAATTGGATGCAGAGGTTGCTCCCCTGGCGACCGTGCCCCAGGAGGCCGTCCCTACATCGGAGAGCCTGGCCTCTTCTCCCGCTGATGGGGCCTCCCCTGGGGGCAGTGACGCTGCGGCCTTCACCACCGCTGGTCCAACCGATGCCGGGGCAGACCCTCAGGGCATGATTACCGTTGTGCCCCCCTCCAGCGCAACCACGGGCAATGCGCCTGTCCCTGGGGCTGAGAGCCCTTCTGTAGCGGTCGTCGAGCCAGCAAACTCCCCTGGGGCCAACCTGGAAGATGCGGCGGATTCCGTGGATACCCCTGGCCCCGGAGAGGAAGACTTGAGCACTGAGAACCAGCCCATTACAGACGCGCCTCCTGCCGTGACGGCTGAGGCTGAAACCATTGATACCGCCCCTGATATTGATGGGGCCAGTGGGGAGGAACCTTTAGCTGCACCTGCCACGGTTGCCGCTGATGCCGCAGGGGAAGAGGCAACTTCCCCTGCTGAACCAGAAGCCGTTGAGCTATCCGTGGTGCCAGCGCCACCCTCTGCAGAAGTTAGCTCCCCGGCAGTATCTTCAGGGTCCCCCGGTGACGGTGAGTCTCCGGCGATCGCAACAGAGCCGTTACCGCCCCCTCAGACGGACTCCCCCGGCGGCAATGTAACCCCCATCAATGAAGTTCCTCCGGAGACCAGTGTCGTAGCTGAACCCTCACCCTCTGAGGATATTTTGCTGGTCCCCACCATCCCCACCTCGAACTCTACGGCAGCGGTGGTGCCGCCCAGGGACCCTGCCCCTGGGGAATTCGTGGTGGCCGCTGCGGAACCCATCAACTTTGGACAACCTTTGCCCGGGACAGTCAGCCGGGCCACCTATGATGACCTGAATGAGGAGACGGTAGCTCCCCAAAACGAGCAGATACCACCAGATATTCTAATTGCGGCGGGTACGGTACTACAGCTGCGCTACCCCGGTACTGAGCCCCTGGTGCTGGAACCCGGGGCCAACCTGAACGAAGTTCTGGTCCTGGAAAGCGAGATCCGTGACCCGATTACCCAGGGAGTTCTGGCCCCCCGCGGTAGCCAATTAATCGGTCAATTTCAGCCCAACGGCACCAACCAGAACTGGATCAGCGAAATGTTGATTGTCCCCGCCGGCCAACGGGTCCCCCTGGCGAGTACGTCCGAATATTTAATCGGGACACCCCAGGTGAATGGAGGTCGCGTTGCCGCTGGAATGGGGGCTGGGGCGTTGGCCCTGGCCATATTGACTAGCTTTAGCGGCATTGGCCTGCTGGGCGGGGCAATTGTTGGGGCCACCACCATGGTAGGGACTTCCCCCCAGCAGGTGGTGATTGAACCCAATCAAATTATTGCGGTGCAAGTTACGGAAAATGTGCCCCGGGCCATGCCCATTGCCACCGGGCCAGACTTTAGCCGGGAGTGGGGTAGGTAGGTACGTGGGGTAGGTGAGGTTGGTGGGTAGAGTCGGTGAAATAGCCTGTGTATCTGACTCACCATCTCGCTATCTCATCACCCTTCACCTACCTCACCCACTCCCCAGTTCCCCACTGACCTACCTACTCCACCTGCTCCCGACCACCTTCAGGGTCTCCCACTTCCTCACTCTTGCCTCGGACCGGCGGTAGCTTCTCCACCAGGCCCATATCAAAGGCGGCGTCGGGGAGTTCGCCGGCCAGGTATTTGCCGGGTTCAAAGACGCGACCGGGGGTGAAGCAGGTTTGGCGTAGCTCTACCACTTCATTATTCAAAAACATGAAGCGAGACATGCGGCGTTCGATGCCCATGGGGTTCTCCTATTCGTCAATTTGCCAGAGTTCGCGGTTGTAGGCTTCATCCAAAACGCGCTTAGGCCGCAGGATGAGGATAATTTTGCCGAGGATTTTGGCATCAATGGGGTCGGGTTGCCAGGTCAGGCTGAGGCTATCGTTTTCAGCGATCACAAAGTAGCTGTCGGCATCCCAGTCCCGCTGGTGGCGGTCCACAATGACCAGTACGGTCTCCTCGGCGGCATCGACGGGATAGTTGGGCACCTGACGGGATGAGGTCAGCAGGCCCACCGGGTCTTCGGCCTGAAAAATCACCTGCCAGCCGGGGACGGCAATCCAGGCTCCCTGACCAGAAAAAGTGACCATGCCGAAGGGGTCTTCTGGCACGGCAACGGGAACGGCATTAAAGTCACGTACGCCGAGGGACATTTGTCCGGCAATGGGGATAATGCGCGGTAGCTCAGACTCAGTTTCAAGGCGATAGAGCGGTAAGGAAGGGGCAGGGCGGGCTTTTTCGACGGTGAAGTCGGTCAACAGCTGCTCGACCTGGGTGCGGGCCGCGGCACTACCGGCAAACCGCAATCCCTGGGCAATCAGGCGAGAGCGTTCCTGCAGATCGTCTTTCTGTCGGGCCAGTCGCCAGTAGTGGTAGGCGATCGCATCTCCGGGACCATCCCCAAAGCCGGGGGGATTTTCTTTGCGGTAGGAGTATTCTTTGATGGGCTTAACCAGGTCTTTGATCTGGTCGGAGTCGATGCCATGTGTGAGGGCAAATTCTGCAGTGCTGGCCCGATCGACCTGGGAAAGGATGCGCAGTTCGTAGAGCAGGTCGCTGCCGCGGTGGGAAAAGTGCGATCTCGCTGCCTCATCTACCCCCGCTTTCAGAATCGACTGATACACCTGCTCCGCCACCACAATCTGGTTTTGATGGATGGGTTCGAACCCCGTCTCCTCAAAAATGGCTTGGGGGGTGAATCCGGCCTGCTGCAGGGTGCGGCAGCTCTGGGCCCAGTCTACCCAATTGCCCTCTTTTCGCCGCAGTTGGGTCAGCAGCTGTTGCACCGCATTCTCGTTGGAGGGGTTCTCATTGGAGATGTTGGTTGGGTTGGGGGAATCAGGGGGTACGGTCGCCATGGCTATAATAAAATCGTTCGCCTGATCTCTGACTCTAGCGCGGATGGGACCATTTCTCGTCTGCCGTAAGGGAAAATTCAGGGGTTGACAGGGGGCACCCTTCACGGGAATATTAATGATGCGCAACGCGCACAAGGGGCTATAGCTCAGTTGGTAGAGCACTTGAATGGCATTCAAGGGGTCAGCGGTTCGAATCCGCTTAGCTCCATTTTAAAACCTTGTGATATCTATCTCTCAATATCTATAACTTGCTCCAGTCTTGTTAACCTCATGACCTTCTGGTTGTGGCCAACTCACAATTAGGTCCGTGGCCCAGCTAGCCTGGGCCTATTTCCATGACCATTGCAGTAGCCAACCCTAAAAACTTCGTTCATTTTAATGAAAAAGCACTTTGAACTGCTTGAAGCGATTCGTAGTAACTACAAACTACGGGACAAAGAGTCCGGAACCCTGGAGAAGGCGATCTCAGCCTGCAATGAGCAAATTGCGATCGCCCCTGAAGTGGCACAGCTATTTCACCAGGAGTTTAAAGAATTGAGTCAGTTCACCGTGGAACAGAGTGAACAGCCACTACCTGAAACTGCCGCCCCACTGCCAGTCCATACGGGATACACCCAACTGGCCATCATTCGAGAAAAACAAGGGCGGCTAGCAGAGGCCATTTGCCTGTGTCGTGAGGCCCATAAGCAAGGTTGGGCTGGTGATTGGGAGAGCCGTATTGCCCGGTACCAAAAGCACCAGCAGAAGCAGTCTCAGAATCAGTAGATTATAGTGGACCCCAAAAACTGGACAGGTGGCTAAGCTCTGAACCACTCAAATCATGATAGGAGTAGTTCATGAGCAGAAAACGCAAGCATTACAGTGCGCAATTCAAG
>CAZPYG010000024.1:0-41619 GCA_964590465.1 uncultured bacterium
TTCCACTCTTCCGGCGGCAGTTCCGGGTTAATGTAGGCTTGCACAATGTCATCCATGGTCTGCTCAGCGTAGCCGATCACCATTTCCTTCAGGGCATCCCCTTCCAGCACCCGGCGACGCTCGGCGTAGATGGCCCGTCGCTGATTGTTCATGACTTCGTCGTACTCGAAGACCTGCTTCCGGATGTCGTAGTAGTAAGTCTCCACCTTCTTTTGGGCCCCTTCCAGGGAGCGGGTGAGCATGCCAGACTCGATGGGCATGTCTTCTTCCACCCGGAAGGCGTTCATCAGACCGGCTACCCGGTCGCCACCGAAGATACGCAGCAGGTTGTCCTGCAAACTGAGGAAGAATCGGGTAGAACCTGGGTCTCCCTGACGACCGGCCCGACCCCGCAGCTGGTTGTCGATGCGGCGGGACTCGTGACGCTCGGTACCGATGACATGCAGCCCCCCACACTGGACTACTTCATTATGTTCTGTGCTGGTGTGCTCCTCGTATTCGTGCAGAATGCGGTTGTACACGTCCCGCAGCTTTTGGATCACGGGGTCTTCCGTGGGGGCTTTTTCAGCGGCGGTGGCCAGCTTATCTTCTGCCTGAAGTTCGGGCAGGCTGCGCTCGCCATAGGTATCGACCGCCAGGTCTACCGCCTGCTTTAGTTCGGCGATGGTCTCTTGAGAAAGCTCTACGGGAAAGATATCGGGGGATGCCTTCCAGGTTTTCACCTTTTTGCCGTCGCCAAAGCCCTGAGCCTTACCCCGGCTCTTGGTACCCGGTATGGATGGCACCGCAAAGTTATCGTCTTCTTCAGGCTTGACGATACGGGGCATGAGGAACTCCCGCACTTTCAGGCGAGCCATGTAGTCCGAGTTCCCACCGAGGATGATGTCCGTGCCGCGCCCGGCCATGTTGGTGGCAATGGTGACGGCCCCTCTCCGACCGGCCTGGGCGACAATTTCCGATTCCCGCTCGACGTTTTCGGGCTTGGCGTTCAGCAGGTTGTGATCAACCCCTAGCTGGCTCAGCAGGGTGGACAGCACCTCAGATTTTTCCACACTGGTGGTGCCCACCAGAACGGGCCGACCGGCTTCGTGCATTTCGGCGCATTCTTTGGCCACGGCCTTCCACTTGGCTTCTTCGGTTTTGTAGACCACGTCGGAGAGGTCTTTACGAGCCAGGGGACGGTTGGTGGGGACCACCGTCACTTCAAGGTTGTAGATTTTTTCGAATTCTGCTTCTTCGGTCTTAGCGGTGCCGGTCATGCCCGACAGCTTGGGGTACAGCAGAAAGAAGTTCTGGTAAGTGATGCTGGCCAGGGTCTGGGTTTCCGGCTGAATTTCTACATGCTCTTTGGCTTCAATGGCCTGGTGTAGGCCATCGCTCCAGCGGCGACCGGGCATCACCCGTCCGGTAAATTCGTCCACAATCACGATTTCGCCATTGCGGACAATGTAGTTTACGTCTTTTACGAAGAGTTCTTTGGCCTTGATGGCGTTGAAGACGTAGTGGGCCCAGGGATCCTTGGGATCAAACAGGTCCTGTACCCCCAGGACATTTTCGGACTCAATAAAGCCTTCGTCAGTGAGCAGCACGTTGCGGGCTTTTTCGTCCACCTCGTAGTGATCTTCGCCATTGAGGGCCCGGGCAACTTCCGCCGCCTGGGTGTACTTTTCGCTGGGGCGTTCTACCTGGCCGGAAATGATCAGCGGTGTCCGGGCCTCGTCCACCAGAATGGAATCCACCTCGTCGATGATGCAGAAGTTGAAGGGGCGCTGCACCACATCGGCGATGGAGGTGGCCATGTTGTCCCGCAGGTAGTCGAAACCGAACTCACTGTTGGTCCCGTAGGTGATATCGCAGCCGTAGTTTTTGCGCCGTTCGGCTGGATTCATGCCCTGCTGAATGAGCCCCACGGTAAGCCCCAGGAAGCGATGGATTTGCCCCATCCACTCGGCATCTCGGCGGGCCAGGTAGTCGTTCACCGTGACGATGTGAACGCCTTTGCCAGAAAGAGCATTGAGGTAGGCCGGCAGGGTGGCCACCAGGGTTTTACCTTCCCCAGTTTTCATTTCGGCAATTTGCCCGTCGTGGAGCACCATGCCGCCGATTAACTGGACGTCGAAGTGGCGCATGCCCAGTACCCGCTTAGAGGCTTCCCGGACCACGGCAAAGGCTTCGGGCAGCAAATCATCCAGGGATTCGCCCTGGTCAATTCGCTGTCTAAATTCAGCAGTCTTGCCCGTCAGCGCTTCGTCCGAGAGGTTTTGGACCTCTTCTTCGAGCAGGTTGATGTCTACAACGTCGGGACGATACTTTTTGAGCTTGCGGGCATTGGGGTCACCTAGAAGGTTCTTTAGCAACATGAATCAGACAGCCAGGTCAGCGAACATTAAGAACTTAAGTAAACCGTAGCGTAGACCGCATCTCAAGGAGCGATGTCCACACCTGCACTCTGGCCAAGGGGCAGCAGAAATGCTTATGTACCAGGCCCAAATCGAAAGCTGCCGCTTTCCGTCGGCAAAACTCAACTGCTGGACTGAGACACGATATATATCCTACCACCTGGGCTTTGGCAGCCGAGCAAGGGTTGCATTGGGAAGCCCGACAGCAGATCCCTTACAAATGTCAGGATTTCCTGGCAATGTCAACGGATTTCCCGTTTTGGTATACCACTATTCAGAAAATCTGTTTATTCTGACTGAAGCGCAACTTCAATGAGTTTGATCGATCCCTTGCATACCCGTTTCGGATTTGTTCGTTAATGTCCGGTCTATTCCTGGCCTTGAGCTCGTCTTCCAAGGTTCTGGGGATTTGGACCAGGATTCGCTATTCAATCGCATGCCCTAGTAGGGGAGACTTTATTCAACAATGGATTGCAGCACTATTCAATTCAAGTACACCGATAACCTGTCTGCTCACGATCTGAATCAACTCATTCGACTGTTCAAAGCCGCCGCCTTTTGGGCTAAAGACCGCTCCCGAGAAGACATGGCCATGGCCATGGCCAATAGCTTTCCCATCGTCACCGCCTGGGATGGAGAGCAATTGATTGGCTTTGCCCGGGGAACTTCCGACGGCGTATTTCGCGCCACCATTTGGGATGTAGTGGTCGATCCCGCCTACCAGGGCGGTGGCCTGGGCCGCAAGATGGTGGAAACCCTGGTCAGCCATCCCCACATGAGCCGGGTGGAACGGATTTATCTGATGACCACCCACCAGCAGGGTTTCTACAAGCGCATCGGCTTTGAAGAGAATTATTCTACGACCATGGTGCTCTATAACAATGCCGAGGTAGAAATGCTGCCGGCGTTGAGTGAGACGGGCGAAGCGGTGGTTGATTGATTGGGTGAAGGGTGGCGGGTGCTAGGTTTCAGGTGCAAGGTAATAGGTTTTAGGTGTCAGCGAATACCCAATGCCCGGAACTCGATACCCGGCACCCAATGCCCGGCCCCCGATACCCATCTTTCTATAGAGATTTATATCTCGCGGGGCAAAAACATTCTCCCTAGCCCTGACAATGGTTGAGTAAGTTACCATTTCAAAAGGTTTTTTTACCGCACCGCAGGTTTATCTGATCATGTCCATGTATCAAACTCAAGACCTTCACGTTGTTGAGACGCGCCCGTTGGTTAGCCCTGCTCTGTTGCACCACGAGTTTCCCATGACGGATGAGGCTGCCGCGGTGGTGGCGGAGGCTCGCGATCGCATTCGCAACATTCTCTACAACGAAGACCGCCGCCTGCTGGTCATTGTCGGTCCCTGCTCGGTGCATGATGTAGATGCGGCTTATGAGTATGGACAAAAGCTGGCGAACCTGCGCCATGAGCTATCCGGTCAGCTGGAAATTTTGATGCGGGTTTATTTTGAAAAGCCCCGCACCAATGTTGGCTGGAAGGGGTTAATAAACGATCCCCACCTGGACGGCAGCTACGACATTAATACCGGTCTGCGTCTGGCCCGAAAACTGCTGCTGGACCTGGCCCATCTGGGACTACCCGCGGCTACCGAACTGCTGGACCCGGTAACGCCCCAGTACATTGCCGATGTGATTGCCTGGACCGCCATCGGGGCTCGCACCACGGAAAGTCAGACCCACCGGGAAATGGCCTCTGGTCTGTCCATGCCCATTGGCTTCAAGAACAGCACCGACGGTAGCCTGCAGGCGGCAATGAATGCCATGTTGGCAGCCAGTCAGCCCCACCATTTCCTGGGGATTAACCATTCTGGTCTGGCCAGCATTGTCACCACCACAGGCAATCCCGACTGCCATCTGGTGCTGCGGGGCGGCAAGGCCGGACCTAACTTTTCTGGGGAGCATGTAGTCAGGGCCGCAGAAGAAATGGCCAGCCTCAAGCTCAACCCCAGAATGATGGTGGACTGCAGCCATGCTAACGCCAACAAAGACCATAACCGCCAGATCATGGTTCTGGATAATGTGGCCCAGCAGGTGGGGCAGGGGTCTAACCACATCCTGGGTGTGATGATTGAAAGCCACCTGAAGGCTGGCAATCAAAAGGTTCCCCAGGACCTGCGGGAGATGGAATACGGCAAGAGCATCACCGACGCCTGTGTAGACTTCGAAACCACCGCCAAAATGCTGCGGAAATTGGCGGCAGCGGTGGAGCCTTCCCTGCAGGCGGCTTCGGTTTAGGGGAGGGTAATGTTGTCTCTGATTGGCCTCACCACCTACGGACGCAACGCTGCCGACCAGTTTCACCTCTACGCCAACTACCTGGAAGCGGTACGTTTAGCGGGGGGAATTCCCGAGCCAGCATGGGCAGCATGTTCGCTGGATCAGCTTTTTTGTCCATCAGGTCCATCGGGTCATGGCCCCCACCGTTGCCGATCAAGAAATAATTTCCCAGGATTATCGCCAGACCCCAGGCGTGAAACCTATCCAGCCGCCGGCTACCGTTCGGAAATATCCGTAGCGGGGAAGTAAAGCCCAATAAACCCTGGCCGGTGAAGGTTCGGCATCAAAATCTACAGCAACCTTCTGCCGAAGATGTAATATTGCTAAGTTCTTTCTATCATCGCAATGGCCGACCCATTGCCCGAACACCACTCTGTACCGACCGGAGAGACCACCGCTGTGAATAGCTTCAACGCCAAAACCAACCTGACCGTAGCTGACAAAACCTACACTATCTTCAGCCTACCGGAGGCCGCTAAAACCCTGGGGGACGTCAGTCGTCTGCCCTTCAGTCTGAAGGTACTGCTGGAGAACTTGCTGCGCTATGAAGATGGTCGGTCAGTGACGGCGGATGACGTGAAAGCGGTGGCCGATTGGCTGCAGGCTAAAACCTCCAGTCGGGAAATTGCCTACCGCCCGGCCCGGGTGCTGATGCAGGACTTTACCGGCGTCCCCGCCGTGGTAGATCTGGCGGCCATGCGGGATGCCATCGTTAATCTGGGGGGCAACCCCGATCAGATTAACCCCCTCTCCCCGGTGGATCTGGTGATCGACCACTCGGTGATGGTGGATGCCTTCGGCAGCGCCGACGCCTTCAGCGAAAACGTCAATAAAGAATTTCAGCGCAACTTTGAGCGCTACGCCTTTTTGCGCTGGGGCCAGAACGCCTTCGACAACTTCCGGGTGGTGCCCCCCGGCACCGGCATCTGCCACCAGGTAAACCTGGAGTACCTGGCCCAGGTGGTGTGGACGAAGGATGACAACGGCGAAACCGTCGCCTATCCGGATACCCTGGTGGGCACCGACAGCCATACCACCATGATCAACGGCCTCTCGGTCCTGGGTTGGGGCGTGGGCGGCATTGAAGCAGAAGCCGCCATGCTGGGCCAGCCCATTTCCATGGTGCTCCCCGAAGTGGTGGGCTTTAAGCTGACCGGGCAATTGCCGGAAGGGGCCACCGCCACGGACCTGGTGCTGACAGTGGTGCAGATGCTGCGGCAGAAGGGCGTGGTCGGCAAATTTGTGGAGTTTTACGGCGACGGGCTGGCTCACCTGACCCTGGCGGATCGGGCCACCATCTCCAACATGGCCCCCGAGTACGGGGCTACCTGCGGCTTCTTCCCCATCGACGAAGAAACCCTGCACTACCTGGAATTTTCCGGTCGCGACCCCGAGCGTGTGGCCCTGGTGGAAGCCTACGCCAAGGCCCAGGGTCTCTGGCGCTACAACGACATGGCCGACCCCGAATTCACCGATACATTGGAGCTGGACCTCTCCACGGTGGAACCCTCCCTGGCGGGGCCGAAGCGTCCTCAAGACCGGGTACTGCTGTCGAACCTGGCGGAGCAGTTTAAAACCAGTGACTTCCCCACCTTCAGCGGCAAGGACTACAGCCAGAAGCGCTCCGTTCCCGTAGAGGGCACCGACTACAACCTCACCGATGGGGACGTGGTGATCGCCGCCATCACCAGCTGTACCAACACCTCTAACCCTTCTGTGATGATTGGGGCTGGTCTGGTGGCCCGCAAAGCTCGGGAAAAGGGCCTGACCGTCAAGCCCTGGGTGAAGACCTCCCTGGCCCCCGGCAGCCAGGTGGTGTCAGATTACCTGGAAAAAGCCGGGCTGCAGGAAGACCTGGACAACCTGGGCTTTAATCTGGTGGGCTACGGCTGCACCACCTGTATCGGCAACTCCGGTCCTCTGCCTGCCCCGATCGCTAAGGCGGTGGAGGATGAGGATTTAGTCGTGGGAGCGGTGCTCTCCGGCAACCGCAACTTTGAGGGCCGGGTCAGCCCCCACACCAAAGCCAACTACCTGGCCTCGCCGCCCCTGGTGGTGGCCTATGCCATCGCCGGTAGCCTGGCCATCGACCTCAAAACCGATCCCATCGGCCAGGACCAGGACGGTCGCCCGGTTTATCTGAAGGACATCTGGCCCAGTACCGCAGAAATCAAATCTGTCATGGCCGCCGCCCTGACTCCAGAAATGTTCCGCAGCCGCTACAGCAATGTCTTCACCGGCACCGCCGACTGGCAGAAAATCGACACCGTCGACAGCAAAACCTACGCCTGGAAAGGGGACAGCACCTACGTGCAGAATCCCCCCTTCTTTGAGGGCATGGCGGCCGCGGTCAACGGCAGCGGCCTGGGCGACATCCACGGGGCCCGTCCCCTGGCCCTGCTGGGGGACAGCATCACCACTGACCATATTTCCCCGGCTGGAGCGATCAAAACCGACAGCCCCGCCGGCAGTTACCTGGTGGACAATAACGTGGTGGTGGCGGACTTCAACTCCTACGGGTCCCGTCGGGGCAACCATGAAGTGATGATGCGGGGCACCTTCGCCAACATTCGCCTGAAGAACGAAATGGTGCCCGGTTCCTCCGGCGGCGTCACCCGGCACATGCCCGCCGGCACCGAAATGTCCATCTATGATGCCGCCATGCAGTACCAGGCGGAAGCCACGCCCCTGGTGGTCATCGCCGGTAAAGAGTACGGCACCGGCTCCTCCCGCGACTGGGCGGCCAAGGGCACTCGCCTGCTGGGGGTCAAAGCCGTTATCGCTGAAAGCTACGAGCGCATCCATCGCTCCAACCTGGTGGGCATGGGGGTACTGCCCCTGCAGTTCCAGCCGGGCAGCAATCGGGAAACCCTGGGGCTGGACGGCACCGAAACCTTTGATCTGACTGGCCTCAGCGGCGGCATTCAGCCCGGCATGACGGTAACGCTGGTGGTCCACCGGCCTGATGGTTCCACCACCGAAGTGCCCCTGCTGTGCCGCATCGACACCCTGGATGAAGTGGAATACTTCCGTAACGGTGGCATCCTGCAGTATGTGCTGCGTCAACTGCTGGCAGCGTAAGCTATAACCGAACGCTAAAAGACGAAGGCAGAATTCCCAAGGGTTCTGCCTTTTTTATTGCTTTTACCCAGGCGTGAGGCCCTGGAGCGCCGGTACAGAAACCCGGTTTCTACTCTGGAGTACTCTGAGTCAAGTGCCAGCCGATAAAGAAACTGGGTTTCTAGCGACTCTGAACCGATGCTCTAGAGCTGTAGTAACGGGCCATACTGGGAAAGGGAATACTCTTCTCAGGTTTTTCTCATCCACGGTGTTTACAATCAAACTGACCCTTTAAGTTACCGTGACATACCTGCATTTCCATGGTTCAATCTCCAGCCAAGTCTGCTCCGTCCAGTTCCTTCACTCCGTTCGCTGACAAGCTTAACCACCCCCTCAGCAAGCTCCCCATTTCAGTGCTGCAGATTAACCTGGGACGTAAGTGCAACCTGGCCTGCACCCACTGCCACGTAGAAGCGGGGCCAAAGCGCACGGAAGAGCTGTCGCCGGAAGTTTGCGACCAGCTCATCCAACTCATTCAGCGCTTTCCGCAGGTACAAACGGTGGACCTGACCGGGGGCGCGCCAGAGATGAACTACGGGTTTCGGCCCCTGGTGGAAGCGGCTCGTCAGGTGGGAAAAGCGGTGATGGTGCGCTCTAACCTGACCATTTTCTTTGAGCCCGGTTATGAAGACCTGCCGACATATTTCGCGCGCCGTCAGATTCACGTGGTGGCGTCTCTCCCCTGCTACCTGGAAAATAATGTCGATCAACAGCGAGGGGCCGGAGTGTATAACGACTCCATCCGGGCACTGCAGCGCCTGAATCAACTGGGCTATGGCCAAGACCCTGCTCTACAGCTGGACCTGGTCTACAATCCCCAGGTGCCCCGCAACGACGAGTTTTCCCTGACTCCCGGGCAGGCTGGTCTGGAGCAAGACTACAAAGCTTACCTGCAAGAGCATTTTGATATTCGGTTCAACCACCTGTTCACCATCACCAATCTGCCCATTGGTCGGGTGAAGCAGTACCTCAACGCCAAGGACCTCTACTGGCCCTACCTGAAGTTTTTGGCCAGCCACCACAACGAAGGTACCGTAGGTAACCTGATGTGCCGTAACCAGCTTTCTGTGGATTACCGGGGCCATATCTACGACTGCGACTTCAACCAGATGGAGAACGTCCCCTCCCGCCTGCCCGACGGGCGCACCCTCACCGTGGGAACTCTGCTGGAAGCTGATTCCCTGGACCTGATTAACATCGTGGAAACCCGTCCCTACTGCTACGGCTGTACCGCTGGCAGTGGTTCAAGCTGTGGCGGGGCGCTGGTTTAAGCAAAGCCCCTTCTACCTAATGCTCGACCAAACCCAAACGCCCTTACTTTCAGCCATCCAAGCCAGCGGATGTAGTGTTCACGCTCCTTTCTACGCCCCCGGCCATAAGCGGGGACGGGGCGCTTCTCCACATTTGCAAGAGTTTCTGGGCCAGGCGGCCCTCCAGGTTGATTTACCAGAACTTCCAGAACTGGACAACCTGTTTGCCCCCGAGGGAGTGATTCAGGCCGCCCAGGCCCTGGCTGCGGAAGCCTTTGGCGCTGAACACAGTTACTTCTTAGCCAATGGTTCTACCTGCGGCATTGAGGCGGCAATTCTGGCCACCTGCGGCCCTGGAGATAAAATCATCGTGCCCCGCAATGCCCACCGTTCCGTGGTTGCAGGGCTGGTGCTGGCGGGGGCAATGCCGGTTTTTGTGGAACCGGAATATTCCCCAGAACTGGGTCTGCCGTTGGGGATTAGGGTGGATGCGATCGCCACCACCCTCCGCCACCATCCCGATACCCGTGCCGTCCTGCTGGTATCACCCACCTACCACGGCCTTTGCTCAGACATTGCCGCTATGGCAGAACTGACCCATGCTCGCGGCATTCCCCTGCTGGTGGATGAAGCCCACGGGGCCCATTTCGCCTTTCATCCTGATTTACCGGAAACGGCCCTGAACCAGGGAGCTGATCTGGTCGTGCAGTCCACCCATAAGGTGCTGGGAGCCCTGACCCAGGCATCCATGCTGCATGGGCAGGGTAATCGGATCCATCGTTCTCGCCTGGAAGCCGCCCTGCAGTTGACCCAGTCCACCAGCCCCAGCTACCTGCTGCTGGCCTCCCTGGATGCGGCCCGACAGCAGATGGCCATAAACGGGAAAGCGCTACTGTCGGACACCCTTGAGCTGGTTCGGCAAATGCGCTCCGGCCTGGCGCAACTCCCATCTCTACGGGTTGTGCAGCCGGCAGATGTCCTGCCCTTTTCATCGGTCAAAGCCCTTGACCTGACCCGCCTGACGGTGGATGTTTCCGGCCTGGGCATAACGGGCCTGGAAGCCGACGAAATCCTACACGAGGAGTTAGGCGTTACTGCCGAACTGCCGGAATTGCGTCACCTGACGTTCATCGTCTCGATTGGCAACACCCCTGCCGATAGTGAGCGGTTTTTAGCGGGGTTCAAAATCCTGGCAAAAGAAGGTGTCGTTGTAGGGGCAAACGGCCGTTTGCCCCTACCGGGTTTCTACCCTATCGAGCAACCCCCCTTTTTCCAACCCGTCGTTACCCCCCGGGAGGCCTTTTTCGCAGCCACGGCATCCCTGTCTGCGGGTGATGCCATCGGTCGCCTCAGTGCCGAAACGATTTCCCCCTATCCCCCCGGTATCCCCACCCTTGTTGCCGGAGAAGCCATCACCGCTACTGCTCTGGAACAGCTTAAAACCATCAAACAGCAGGGGGGATACGTGACCGGCTGTAGCGATTCATCCCTGGAGACCCTTAAGGTGTTAAACCTTTGATAGATTGCTCACCACCGCAGGTCTTCCCCCATGCCCCGTCTCTGGCCCTATGTCACCCCCGGCATTCCCGATCAGTTATTTGAGCAGTTACCCGGCATTCCCCTCAGCAGTCGGGAAGTGCGGCTGTTGCTGCTGGGCTATTTGCGGCTCAAACCGAAGGATGTGCTGTGGGATATTGGGGCGGGCACCGGCACCCTGGCCATTGAAGCAGCGTTGATGTGCCCGGAAGGCAAGGTCGTTGCTCTGGAGCGGGATGAGGATGTGGTGGAGCTGTTGCGGCGGAATTGCGATCGCTTCGAACTCACCAACGTGGAGGTGATCCAGGGTAACGCCCCCGACTGCCTGGGAGAACTGCCCCACCACCCCGACTGCATCTTTGTGGAAGGGGGACGTCCCCTGAAGGATATCCTGCTTACCGTCTGGGAGTATCTGCCATCTTTAGGCAGAATCGTGGTGACGGCGGGGAATCTGGAAACCCTCTACGTTGTCTCCGAAACTTTTGCAGAGCTGCGGGTACGCAATATTGAAGCGGCTCAACCGGCAGTGAATCGCCTGGAGGCCAAGGGGAATCAGCAGGTGTTTCGAGCGATTGATCCGATCTTTATTCTCAGTGGCGAAAAGATGGAGTAGGAGGTGTTGCCATCTCGCTGTCGGTACCTGTGGCTGTGGATACTACGGTATCCACAGCCAGGAAAGTTCAGCCCCCTTCTGGCCCCTGCTCACAGGCTCCAATACTCACCCAACTGGTAGACCCATCCTGCCAGTGCTCCTTCTTCCAGATCGGAGCATTATGCTTCAGGGTATCAATGGCAAACTTGCAGGCTTCAAATGCCTCTGACCGATGGGGGCAGCCCACCGCCACCAGCACGCTAATTTCACCGATAGTCAGTTTGCCGGTACGGTGGTGAATCACCACGCGGGTAATATCGGGCCAGGTCTGGCGAATTTGCGCGGCAATTTGCTTAAAAACCTCCACGGCCATGGGTTCATAGGCCTGGTACTCCAGCGCCACCACGGGTTTGCCTTCGGTATTGTCCCTGACCATGCCACTCATCACCACCACTGCGCCATTGGCGGGGTTATCGGCCAGGGCATAGACTTCATCCAGCGAGAGGGGGGCAAACGTAATTCGGAAGTTATCTGGGAATGTCGAGGTATCGGCGAGGGTAGAGGCAGAGGGCATGAATTATGGGAGAACGTGGAGCTAGGGAACATTGTTTCAATAAACGGTCTATTGAAAGTAGGGTCGTTTGGCTGAGCCTGACAAGTTCCCCCCGTAGAGGTGTCTATGGTTGATTTATCGACCTGTCAGGGAACTGCAGCTGGGCGCTGGGCCGGCCTGAGCTGGGCTTTTTACCTACTACTGCACATCAGAATTTGGCGGAGCTAATTTATAAGTCCGATCTTGTTCAACCGATTCAACCCCATCCACCTGGGAGAGGGACGACATATTTTCCGACTCTATGGAACCCGTCACAATGCCAATCGTTGAAAGCACTTGATCCACCTCTAAACCGGCGGCCCTAAGCTGATCAGCAACCTGGTTGATCTGGCTGATATGAGCCTCATCCAATGACACTGTGACCTGAATTTTGTCCATTTCAGCTCCTGGGGTTTGATTTACAGCATTCGACCCATCAGGCCAACAGCCCATCAGGCTTACTGTCATCATGACGGCAATCAGCCAGTTTGTTAATTGTCTTCGGAATTGAGACGGGTTCATAGTCTTTGGCCGTTGCGATGAGAGCAATATCCTGGCAACGGCCCCTTTCACAAGGTTCTTCCCACTGTTGATAGCTTCAAATGATGACCGGGGCTTTTACTAAACCGATGCCAGCATCAGCGCAGGATAAACTCAGCCGCCAAGCATCCCGCATTAACCAGGCCCAAAGTTCCATCCCCCGGGCTCCGGTGGCTTCTGCATAAAGGGCGGCAATGCCGGAAACATGGGGAGTTGCCATGCTCGTACCGCTAATGGTGTTGTAGCGGGTGGGCATGGGCCAGGTCGACAATACATCTACCCCAGGACCGGCAATATCAACCTGACCACCATCCGGATTAATGCTCCCGTTAGAAAAGGGGGCGATGAGTAATTGGTTGTCTAGGGCGGCTACCGCCATCAGGGAAGGGGCATTTGCCGGATAACCAACCGGATTAGGCGGATCTAACCGCCCCCCTGTGGATCGATCCATACTTTCGTTACCCGCTGCTGCAATAATTAACGATCCGCGACGCATGGCCCGTTTGCCGATTCGTTCGTAAATGGGTGAGAAGGTATCCCCAGGACGGGTGGGTGCTCCCAAAGACATCGAAATGACCGCGCAGCGATTATTAACGGCCCATTCAATGCCAGCCAAAATGCCCCGATCAGACCCCGACCCGCGGTTACTCAAGACCTTACCCACATAAATTTCAGCGTTGTAAGCAACCCCATAGCGGGGAACTTCTGCCGGGCCCTGGGGACCACAGGCGGTGCCAATGCAGTGAGTTCCATGGCCGTTTTTATCCTGGACATCTTCTCCCTCTATGAAGGACCGGCTCCGGATGGTACGTCCTGCAAAGTCAGGATGCGTTAGATCTAACCCGGTATCCAAAACGGCAACCCGAATGCCCAGGCCACTGAAGGGGGAATTAATCACCCCGGCGGCCTGTAGCCCCCAGGTTGCAGTGGCATCCTGATACAGAACTGACCCTACCCGTTGGGAACGGCCATTGCCACGCCCTGCCGCCGGTTCTGTCTGGTCGTACAGGTGAGTAACGGCATCCCGGTAGCCACGCAAATACTCGGCCGATAGGCCAGACTGTCCGAGGGCGTAAACAATGCGTTCAGGCTGAATTGCCAAGACATGGCCACGGACTGCTGCAGCCACTCGCACCGATTGGACCTGATCAGGATCAAGGGGCACCACAGCCACCCCTAACTCGTCAAACACGGAGGCCTCTGGGCTGTCAAGCTCGTCAGTGGTGAAAGCATGGTCTTCGAAATCGGCGGCTCTGGCTACTCCTTGAATGCCCGTTGCATCGCGCAGGGCTTGAATACCAGCCCCCAAATCATCGTCTGGAAACAGTACTAGATAGCGCCCTGTGGTTTCTATAGCCATAGTTATCCTCGGCGGTAAACGTCAACTTGTTCCCGGTTTTCCTGGGATTTTTTCAGTTTTCCTGGTGCCAAACGCTGCCTCTAGGATAGAAGCAGCATGAAGCTCACATCAGATTGCAATTTGCAACACCGAATTTTGCCTAACTTTGGTATACCTTGCCAGGGAATTAATCAGAAGGTTGATCAACTAAATTTAAACTCGCCGCCATGTCCCCGGTGTTGATCCCATTGGCATTTAGGGATGGGTATCTGGATGTTCGCCCTCCTGAATTCGCTTAGTTCCCATCAGGTACAGCAGCGCCATGCGTACCGCGACTCCGCTGGTGACCTGGTCGGAAATCAGACTTAGGTCTGGGTCATCCATTAAGTCTGAGCTAATTTCTACCCCCCGGTTAACGGGGCCAGGATGCAGGAGTTTCACGGTGGGTTGGCAATGGCGGATGCGATCGCGGGTCACCCCAAAGGCCTGGTGATACTCCCGTAAGCTGGGCAGCAGATGTTGGGTCATGCGCTCCCGCTGCAGCCGCAGGGTCATGACAAAATCGGCTGTTTCCAGGGCTGGGGCCAGACTGGAGTGTTGCACAATGGGCCGAGGAATATCCAGGGGCGACTGCTGCATGAATGCCTCCGCAAAACCGGGGGGCAGCAGGGTTGGGGGTGCGGCTAAATGGACGGATGCCCCACAGGCGGTTAAACTCCACAGGTTAGAGCGGGCCACCCGGGAATGCAGGATATCCCCCACAATGGCAATTTTTTTGCCCTTGAGTAAAGATGTGGTGGGATTTTCCGGATTCAGGGTGCGACAGAGTGTGAATAAATCCAGCAGAGCCTGGGATGGATGGGCGTGGAGACCGTCCCCGGCGTTCAGCACCCCCACCCCCGTGTTCAGACGATCCATGTCGTCGGCAATAATCTGGGGGACCCCTGCATCCCGATGGCGAATTACCATCAGGTTAGTGCCCATGGCCAGGTAGGTCTTGGCCGTATCCAGAATAGTTTCTCCCTTGGTCAGGGAGGAAGACCCCGGGGCAAAGTTGAGCACATCTGCCGACAGGCGTTTGGCGGCCAGTTCAAAGCTGCTGCGGGTACGGGTGGAAGGCTCGAAAAACATGTTGGTGACAACCACCCCCTGTAAAGCGGGCACCTTACGGGTACGGCGGGACATGACTTCTCGAAAACTCACCGCCGTTTGAACCACCGTTTCCAGTTCGTCTACGGTAAAGTCTGCCAGCGACAGCACATGTCGTCGATTCCAGGGAGCATTCACCATGACCCGTTTTCCTAAGCAAAACCCAGTGCAATCCAGTCCCCACCATACCGGTTACGGGTACCCAGAATTCATCCACCCTGGGGTGAAGGGCAAAGTTTGGCGGCACCCCGGGCTAATTGCCGCTGGAATTTTAGGGTTAGGGCTGACCGGCTGCTTAAATCCGGATTCTTGGCAGGAACCCCAGGCCCAAACACCAGCCCCGATGGCTGAATCTGGGGATGTGCAGGAGTTTATGACCAGCCCAGACCTGAGTCGTCCTCTACAGCAGGCCCTCCGCCGCACCCAGGTAACGGCTCGCCGTTTTGTGGTGCCGGAGGATGCGGTGGCCGTTGCCCTCTACGTTCCCGACGACCAGTGCCAAGCTTACATAACGGAAGAAATCCTGGTGTCCCAGCAGAATGACCTGGCCCAAACCGTAGAACTGATTCTGGCCGAGCAGAAGATTCCCTTTCTCGAACTGACGGGTTACCGCCTCAACCAGGATCCCGAAACGAAAACTGTCACCATTGACCTGCGGGTGTCGCGGACCTCACCTCGCCTGCTGCAGTCCCTCTCGTTCTGTGAGCAAAAGTTTCTCCTGGGCAGCATTCAGGAAACATTGTTAAACAACCCCACCTGGGGCATTGAGCAGGTGGAGTTTACGAATCGGGGAAATCGATTGGTGCTTTAATTCCAGGCTTTATGCCAGAGGTGCTGGTTTTCCCCCCGGGCGAAGACATCGAGCCGATTGGATCCCCACGAGGCAACGGTGGGAGCGGTGGTCAGTTTTCCGCTTAAATCTTCCCACTCACTCCAGGAGGCAAAGGCTGAAGTTGAATGCAAACAGGTAAGAAAAGTTATCGTCACCAGGACAATTAAATAACTTTTCTTACCTAGAATGGTTTTTCTAAGGCGAGAAAAAAATGGTTTATCTGCGAACATTCTGGTCATATTTTCTGTCCTAATAGGCGCGTAAAAGGCCTTAGCCGTAACTGCAAAAATAATGATACATGGTTCGTATGGATAAAGGCCCACTGATGGCTGTAATGGTTGAGAATAGTTTGCGATCGCACCACGGGCATTTCGTAGCCGGCAGAGGGATCATTGCAGGCAAAAATTCGCCCTTATCTCTCCTCAGCCCTGGGTTGACGGAACAGGCGGTTAAACCGGGTGGGTAAGGTCACTGCCCACAAATAGCTGGATAGAAGCACCCTGATTCTGCTTCTTTGGGGCAATGGGTAATGGTGATCTCGAAGCTGTTGCTGCTGAGTCTGGGAAACCCGAATTTCTGGCGGCATAAAAGCTACTGCTGCCTCCCTTTGAGAATCGAAAAAATCTCGATTCCCCAGCGCAAAATGCAGCTTATCCAACCAATCGGGATGCAGCTTTTGATCTAATACATCGGCATAAATCTCTTGCCCACTCAAAACTCCGGTCTGGAAGGCCTGTTTAACCTGGGATAACCACAGATCCCAGCCAGGGGCAACCGGTTTATACCAGGGACGGTGTTGTAGCGCCGCGCAATCAATCAAATCAGCATCAGGGTTTTGGCCATAGGGCATAGGTTGCCAGGATGGCCCACAAAGGTTGTGGGAATAGCCACTGAAATCAGCCCATGGGCCATATTGGGGGTCAGGTGGGTGAAGTTTAAAGTTCCATAATGTCTGACGGTCTGGGGGGACAGAAACGGCAAAGAACTGTAGGGATTTGAGGGGAAGCCGCTGGGGGACCAAAATTTTGCCGGGGGCTAAATCCTCCAAAACCTCAGCTAAATTTCCCCGCAGGATGAGGTTTCCGTCCAGGTAGAAAGCTGGACCGGGCAAATTCTGGCGCAATATCCAGAGTTTAGCTAGCAGAGGCAGTGCCACCTCGGGCTTGACTTGCCAGCAGGCAGGTATGTCTAAGGGCAGTTCTGTTGCCCACAGAAGGGTGCAAGGTGGTTGGGTGAAGGTGCGAATGGACCAATGCAAAACCTGGCGTTGTACCGCCCCAAGGCCGAAATCTCCTACCAGGATGAAAATTTCTTGCGCCACCTGAGCACCTCTTTATGCGCCTGTTGGTTGATGTATCTTCCTGAGTTGATCGGTCTTGCTTCACCATCGATACCCTGGTCTGCAACGTTACATTGCTGTGCCAGTTTAAGCTCTGCGGGCTGTAATTCGGGATCTGAAGGTGCAGATCGTTAACCGTTGTGGGAGCATGTTAGGTTTGCCAATTCCTGATTACTGTAGGCTGAATTCCCTGCGACTAGTCTGTAAAACAAACCTCAGGAAATAGGGATGAATATGTCGTTTCAAGACAGCCTGCAGTAAGTCCCGGCGGCTGATATACCCTGCTGCCATCGCTTGTACCAGCCAATGGCTCCAAAATTCAGTCAGGGGATGGCGAGGATGTTTCCAGGGTTGGGAACTGACATGGCTGAAGTGCAGTAATTTTGTATGGTCCTTCAGGATATTGAAGTGATTCCAGGCAGGATCAATACACAAAATATCCTGTTTATCCATCCAGGTGAGCCACATAAAATCTCGATAGTGAATTTGGCCGGGTTGCAGCGGGGAATTATTGGGAACAACGGGTCTAAACATTGTTTCTGGTTGCCACTGGTGCAGCTGGTCACAATTCAAGACCATGACACTGGTTTCTAACCTCTGGGGCACAGGTTTTTGGCCAAAATAGCCTTCAGGTTGGCAAACCAGGGCCAGCTTATGGTTTTCATCGAGCAGATCGGCCAGCTCATTCAAGTTGGATAGAACAATTTGATCCGCATCCAGATAAATAGCTTTACCCTGAAAACCAAACATGGATGGCAAATGGAAACGCACAAAGCCAAATTTGGTTCCCCCCATGGGTTTTTCTATCTGGCTACGAACGTAGACCTCTACCCCTGGGGTGTGCTTTTCGATGGAATATTGCAGTACCCTTTGGGGAATAAACTGGCTTGCTTCGGTACCGATGACAACTTTAACCATGGTAAGAACAGGAGAAAAAAATCAGTGGCAAGGGTGAAGGGTGAAGGGTGAAGAGTTTATTTGAAAGCATCCCAGGTATTCTTTCCCGTCAGCACCTGAAACTGATCGTCAATGCGGTGATAGCCGACAATGGGCGATAGGTTAAAAACATTGACTCCCTGACTTTTAAGGAATGCTTGAATAATTAGAGTGCCATAAACATAGGCATCGTAGTTGCGGGTGGTGTTGACGGTACCAATGCCCCCCTTGTTAAAGTCTGCATAATGCTGATGCTCAAAGGTACAGCTATCGCAGCCGATCACAAAAATGTTTTGAGCTCCCATAATCCAGGCAATTTGCAGGGCCGGATGCAGGGCACAGCCATCGGGGGCGTAGTAAAGATAATCGGTTTCTTTATTTAAGCTGTTGATAGCGTCCAGCTTAGTGGTTCGATCAAAACAATAAAAATAGGGATGATCCCACTCAATAATTTCAACCTTATACCGACTTTTAGGCTTGATGATGGGGTATTTGATGGCTTTAAAGTATTCATGGTACGGAGACTCCGGATCATCGCTTGTGTGGGCATAGAGCTGGCTATTCATCAACGCGATGGGAGTAATCGCGGGATGCTTTTTGTAGGCATCGTTTAAGGCAAGACAAATTTTGTCCTGCAAAAAGTCCAGGGGAAACAGGTTGAGGGTAGGTCCCGAACCCACGATGTAAATGTCTTGCCCCAGGTAGATATCCCGTAGTTCTCGCAGTCTCATACGCCCAGTCTGATTGCCTGATTCATCGGTGGTGGCCCATGGAACATCATTTATAGTAAGCTCTCCTGTGATATCAGCTGCTCTCGGTTTTGCCTCCATGCTGATTTGGAAAACCAATAATTCCAGCCCCAGAACCGCGAGCTATCGCTATCGCTGCCTTTACCCCTGCCAGCACCTGAAGCGGTTGGGCTTTGGGTCAGTCATTTACGGACGCCTGGAGCGGGTTTACTGTTCCCCCCAAGCCACCGGGCTGATATTCATGAAAAGCTTCACCCATGAAGATGTAAGAACCTGCCAAAGGGCCTTAGATAGGGGCATCCCCGTCGTTCTTGACCTCTGCGACAATATTTTTATTGATGACTATGCCGAGGGCAGAAACCTCGACTACAGCCCAGGGGATAATTTTCGGACCATGGCAGCAATGGCAGCAGCGATTGTCACCACGGGGCCGGCATTGCAGCAAGCCATCGCAGACCAGATCGAGCATGGTCCCCCCGTGTGGATCATTCCCGATGGGTGCGAGACCCTGGAGGATGTGCATCATGCCCTGGCCGCGGGAGATGGGCAACGGTATCTGGATATTTTGCGTTACAGTCCTGTGGGGATCTGGACCATTCTAGAAATCCAGGGTCGGCACTGCAAAAAAGGCCTGACTCGTCAGGTGAAACATCAGCAGGCCAGGGTACTGCGGTGGTGGCACAGGATAGGCCATCGGGGAGCAGCCCTGTCAACCCCGACGCAGTTACCCTCAACCAGCAGCCAGCCCGCGGCCCCCGGTAATCCTAGGTTAGTTCCCAGGCCCGCTGATCAGGGCTCTACGGATCCCTCTGTTTCGACAGCCCCTCGCAAAACCGTGCTCTGGTTCGGGAACCATGGCACCTCCTATGGACAGGTGGGCATAGAAAACCTGCTGGAGGTAAGCCCGGCTTTGGATAAGCTTAACCAGCAGATTCCTTTACAGCTAAAAGTCGTCAGCAACAGCTACAGCAAGTATTTGCAGCTCATTGCCCCCCTGCCGTTCCCAACGGAATATGTGGAATGGCATCCTACGGAGGTCTATCACCATATTTCAACCAGTGATGTGGTGATTATTCCTAACTCTAAAAGCCCTTTCAGCATTTGCAAATCAGCTAACCGGGCAGTTCTGGCCCTATCTTTGGGGGTTCCGGTAGTGGCGACCCAGACACCGGCATTGCACCCCCTGACAGACTGCATCTTATTTGACGACTGGGCCTCGGGTTTACGCCGTTACCTGAGCCAGCCAGACCTTGTCAAAGCGCATATTCTTCAGGCTCAAACTGTGATTGAATCAACCTACAGCAGCTCTGCCATCGCCGAGCAATGGTTGCGCCTACTGGAGGAACTTCAAAAACAAAGGCATGGTCACCCTGAGGCATTTTCTAATGCCGGTTGATTGGTGGAAACCTAAACGGAAAAAGGTTTTGATTCTGATTAATCTGATTCAAGACCTCGACCTGTTGTTGCCCTTGGCGACGGGTTTGCGGGACATGCCCTCCGTACAGTTAGAAGTGGCGGTGGTAGATCGCGCCTTGAACCAATCTCCCCGGATTGGGTATTTGCTAGGCCAGATTGGGATAGAGCCAAAATGTCTCTCTCGCCCAGCAGTAATTGGGGGAATGCAGCCCAATCTCAAGGGAGTACAGGCGCTGATCACCGCTTCGGAAAGTACCTGTGGTCCCCACCGGGCGGCCCATGCCCTGACTAAACGAGCAAATCGAGCCGGAATTCACACCTTTACCCTGCAGCATGGGTTTGAAAATGTGGGCTTAACCTACTTCGATCAGGATTACTCCGCAGCCAACACCCGGTTTGCCTCCCAGACCATTTTTTTGTGGGGCGATCGGTCTACCCTGCATCCAGCGGTACCGGAGGAAACTCGCCGGAAATGTATCAGCGTCGGCTGTCCCAAATATAGCTTTCCTGCAGAGGGGAACCCGGCCTTTTCCCACAGCCGACGGAGGCTAGTGGTGGTGTTTGAAAATTTGCACTGGACCCGCTACGACGACACCTACCGAAAACGCTTCATTCAAGATGTTCACCGATTGGCCCAACAATGCCCTGACATGACCCTGCTGGTTAAACCCCACCATGCCGGGCTCTGGCTCACCCATAAAGCTACCGAAGGGCTGCCAGAGGCCGACAACCTGGTTATTGCCGACCCGTCCCAACCCCGATGGGAAACCTTTACCGCCCCTGCCCTGCTCCCCCTGGCCGACGCCGTGATTACCACCCCCTCTACCGTCGCCCTGGATGCAGCGAGGGCCCCATGTCCGGTGGCGGTAGTGGGGTATCATCTTGCCTTAGACATCTACCAACCGCTGCCCATTCTTAAACAGTCCCAGGACTGGATCGGTTGGTTACAGGGCTTGAATCAGTCTGAGAAACGGGATATGGCTTTAAGGCAGGGACAGGAATTTGTAAAAGCCCGGGTCAAACCGGGGGACGCCGTATCTCGCATCATTCAGCAGACAACTGGAGTCATCCCCCAAACCCAGAAACTTCTGGACTGAGTAGGCCATGGCTGTATCCTTTCGCTTAGCTTCAAAACCGACCTCTGGGCCTGATGATCAAAAGGTGTTTTGGGTAGAGGCACCCTCTGCCCCCCCAGGTCTACAACGACTCCGGCACCGAGCAATGCCTCAGTTGCAGGATATTCCCCTGCCGGCGGCTCTCCTTTGGGATGATCTGGTGTACACAGGAGGGCAGCGAGGGGCTATTCAACCCTATCGGTTACGCTGGCCCCAGACGGATCCTTGGTTAGCCCCCCAGATGCTCCATGGCGGACGCTGTGCGATTCGGGGCGATATCCTGCATCGGCTCTACCACAGCGGCAAACTCAGTCACCCTGGCGATACTTCGCAAGCCTTAACTCACCTGGTCACCATGGGGGAAACCATCCACCCAATATCTGGCCTTTTAAGGTTTGTGGGATGGCCGCAGCATCGCTGGTATCAACCCATTACAGCACCTCAGCCGGGGCGGACCGCCAACCGCATCAGCATCATCATCAACTATCGCAATCGCCCCGACCTGATGGCCCACTGTCTGCGTTCCATTGGCCATCAGCAGGTCGCCGCCCGTCTGGAGGTCATTCTGGTGGATAACCAATCCCAACCCCACCATCGCCAGGAGATTGAAGGGCAGGCTGAAGCCCTCCTGCCGTCTGGCATTAGGGTTAAGCACCTGAGCTATGATGCCCCCTTCAACCACAGCCAGCAGACCAATCTGGGCAGCCGCGCAGCGACGGGAGAGGTGCTGGTGATGCTGAATAATGATGCTTACTTCCTGCAGCCTGATACCCTACAAACCCTTGCCAACTGGGCTTTAGAGCCTAATGTAGCAACCGCGGGTCCCCGGGTAGTGGGGCAAAGGCAGCGGCTCGTGTCGTCAGGTATTCAAATCTACAGCGGTACCCCTAAACAGCCAGCGGGCATGCGGGAATCAACGGTGGAGCCCCTCAGCCAGACCATTCATACCGTGGCAGGGAACAGCTTTGCCTGTGCCGCCATCTCCCGGGAAGTTTGGGATCACCTCGGGGGGCTATACAGCGAGCGGTTCCCCACCCAATACAACGACGCCGACTACTGCCTGCGAGCCTTAGAGGCAGGGTTTCAGCATATTTACATAGGCTCCCAGGCGGTTTACCATGAACCGGGCCAGTCTGAATCTCGCACCCGGGACAGTACAGATCGTCTGCATCAAACCCTGCGGGATTACCATCCCAACCTGGAAAAGTTTGCCGCTACGGCCCCTGAAATGGTCTCACTCAGGTCAGCGTCACCCCTGGCATTATCCCTCAACACCCCCCCTCTACTCAGGGGGTTAGAATCCTATCGACGAGGCCGCAAGCTTTGCGTTAGGGCATTCTCCAAACTGCTTTAATGGCCCTGACTTAAATACTTTTGCCAGAACATGATGAAGTTACCCGCCGAGCCTGAGATCACCTACAGTTCTGCCAGTTCCCTACGCCGTCCGCGCACGTTATTTCAGGAAATGCTGCAGGACCTCATGGCGGCACGGGAACTGGCCTGGCGACTGTTTGTGCGAGATGTGAAAGGGGAATTCAGGCAGTCTTTTTTGGGGACGTTTTGGGCCATTGTGCCACCGGCCTTAACCGCCGCCGGGTTAACCCTAGCCAACCGTTCGGGGGTGTTAAACATCGGCGAGACTGAGATTCCCTATCCCGCCTTTATTATGCTGGGCACGGTCCTTTGGCAGACGTTTTTAGAAGCTTTAAACAGCCCTGACAAAGCCTTAAAAACTTCAAAGGCTATTTTGGGCAAGGTCAAGTTTCCCCATGAGGCTATCATTCTGGCTCAAATTGGGCAGATTCTATTTCACCTCTGTACCAAGTTAGTTCTCGTCATCGGGTTATTTCTATTTTTCAGGGTAGCGGTGAGCTGGTCGATTTTCTTAGCTCCCATGGCGATTATTAGCCTGGTATTTTTAGGGGTTGCCGTAGGGCTTTTGTTGGTCCCCATTACTAACCTGATCGAGGATCTGTCCCGATCGATGCAGGTGGTTCACCTGGTCTGGTTTTTCCTGACCCCAGTGGTATACCCTGTGCCTGAAAACACTTACTTAGCCCTTGCGGTACATCTCAATCCAGTCACCCCTCTGCTGGTGTCTGCCCGTGACTGGATCACCGTAGGATTTGACGGTATTCCTCCAGGCTTTGTCATCGTGAGTTTATGTTCTATTTTCCTGTTGTTTTTAGGGTGGCTCGTGTTTCGGCTATCCATGCCCTATTTAATCGAGCGGATTAGCTGACTATGGGTAAGACCAGGGAAGAGATTCACCCAGATCAGGCTGCCCAAAACCGGGTTTTATCGGTTCGTGGGGTCCATAAAAAATTCTGCCGCGACCTGAAACGCTCCTACATTTATGGACTCAAGGATATCAGCCAGGAGCTGCTGGGCCTGAGGACAGCCAGCCCCCAGCTTCGCAAAGGTGAATTTTGGGCCCTGCAAAACATTAATTTTGAGTTAGAGCGGGGCCAGTCCATGGGGATCGTTGGCCTCAATGGTAGTGGTAAAACGACACTCCTGCGGATTATTAGCGGGCTGATGAAGCCCGACATGGGGGAGGTCAACGTTCGTGGTCGCATCAGTGCGCTGATTGCTTTGGGGGCAGGGTTTAATCCACTCCTCTCTGGGAGGGAAAATGCCTTCACTAATATGGCTATTTTAGGGCTCTCAAGACAGGAGATTTTAGACGTCTTTAAGCCGGTGGTTGAGTTTGCCGAACTGTGGGATGCCATTGACTCTCCGGTCAGAACCTACAGTTCAGGCATGCGGGCCCGGTTGGGGTTCGCCTGTGCCGTCTATGCCCGTCCGACCCTGTTGCTGATTGATGAAGTTCTGGCGGTGGGAGATATGCGATTTAGAACGAAATGTTATCGCCAGTTAGACCAGTTGCGAGCAGCAGGCACTTCTTTCTTGATGGTGGCCCACAATCCCAACATTATCTTGAGGACCTGCGATTCCGCGCTGTACCTGCAGCAGGGAACCCTGATTTGTCATGGCCCGACTCACCAGGTAATGGCCCAATACGATGAAGATTTACACACCACTGAACCAGAACAGCCCGAAGGCAACCTGGCTCTAGAACCTAAGCAACAGTCATCGGGCGTGGATATCACAGCCGTTTTCCTACGGGATGGCGCCGGGGCAGAGATCGATGTGGCCTGCAGCGGTCAGCCTTTGAAGCTGTGCCTTCGCTGCCAAATTACCGTAGAGATTGATCAGCTTGGCATGGGAGTCCTCATTGGTGATGCCCGTCGGCGGGGGGACTGGTTACTGAACCTCTACACCCATCAGGAACAGGCCAGCCTAACCGTGACCGACTGCCAGATGGAACTGCAGTTGTGCTTACCCTACTGTGGGCTGCGTCCGGGAGACTACAGTGCCAAAATTACCGTTTTTCGATATCCCTTTTTTGTGTATGACATGGTCGAATCCTTTAAGTTCAGAGTCAAGGCCGAGTCCCAGATGAATCAGTGCGCGTTTTTCCAGGCCCACTCCTGGGATACGCTCCCTTTGACTGAGTCCCAGGCGAAAGGGAGCCTTCCTGAAGGAACCAGGTGATTTTTCGACTACGAGTTGCTATACTCCTTGACAGCATTTTCTGGTCCGGGGACGCTCAATCTATTTCCTAGGGCGAAGTCGGGGTGGCTACCGTTGCTTCACTAGCATTAAACCCTTGTACCAGAATTGCCCGGTGCCAGTGGGTCGCCAGCAATCCTGTCAGGCTGATTGCATCACCAGGGCCGAGGCTATCCCCATCATTGAGTCAGACAGAATGTCCGAAAATCAGGATTGTGTTACCGCTGCAGAAGCCCCGAACAAGGCTTTGTTATTTGAAATGGATGACCTGTTTAATCATACCTATCAGCAGGGGTTGAAGCAGTCAGAAACTCCCAATGCAAAACGTCGCCCAGAACGTTTTTATAATACGGTCCAGTTTTTCTTACAAACCCTGGATTTATCGGGCAGCATAGCGGAATGCGGCTGCTGGAAAGGGTTGTCTTCTTATATTTTCTGTAGCTACATTAAGGCCATTAATGACGGTTTTAGGGGAGAGAACTACCACATATTTGATTCTTTTCAGGGCTTGAATCATCCCACGACTTCCGACACCCTACCCCAGGCAACTGCCGAAAGTCTTCAGTCTAAATTTGGCACCGTTAAAGGTGCCTTTCAGGCCGATTTGAGCCATGTAAAAAATACCTTAAAGGATTTTCCCCATGTGACCTACCACAAAGGATGGATTCCTGATACTTTTCGCAGAATCCCCGATAGGGATTATCGCTTCATTCATGTCGATGTTGATCTCTATGAACCCACGTTCAGGGCCGTGGAATATTTTTATCCCAGACTTGTCACCGGGGGAATCATGGTGTGTGATGACTATGGATCCTTGGCCTGGCCTGGTGCCAAGCGGGCCATTGACGAATTCTGCCAAAAGCAGGGGATAAAACCCCTGACCCTGTCTACCGGCCAAGCGGTGCTGTTTAAACAAGCAGTGCCTGGTAGCTTAGAAAACAAGACTACATCGAAGGCACCCCCTCCGAAAAAATCTTTTGGGTCTCTGCCAGGGCAACTGCTCCGTTGGTTTCATTAATTTAAGGCATTGCTTCAATTAACTTAAAATCTCTGTATAGCAGTTCTCCCTTAAATGAAGTAAATCTAAAGCGTTTTGCCTTAGAGACAATTACAGATCGCGAACTGGACCACGGATATATTTTGTCCAAATTTCCCAAACCTTAGCTTCTAATTATGATGTACCTTTCCCAAGAACTGCGAGAACGGTTGACCCAGGTCAAACTGCTGGCCCTGGATGTGGATGGTGTGATGACCGATGGTGGGCTTTACTACACCGAAACCGGTGAAGAGTTCAAAAAGTTTAATGTTAAAGATGGCCTGGGTCTTAAGCTCCTCATGAAACAGAGCATTCAGGTGGCGATTATTTCCAGCAACAGTTCTAAAGCAACCATTCATCGGGCCCGTAAACTCAACATTACCCATACGTTTATTGGGGTTGAAGAAAAGCTGCCGGTATTAAAAAATCTATGTCAGCAAATGGGCATTTCACTGTCCGAAGTGGCCTATGCCGGAGACGATTTACCGGACCTGCCTGTGCTTAAGGCGGTGGGGTGTCCGCTTACCGTAGCTGACGCTACTGCCCAAAACAAAAGCGTGGCTGTTTATATTACTCAATGCCCGGGCGGTAAAGGAGCAGTACGGGAAATATGTGATACGATTTTGGCCTGTAGATGTAAAGAAGAATAAGCCTTCCCCAAAGGTCACTGAGGGGATTCGAAAAATGCCCGCAATGTTCTTGAAAAACGACACAACGAGTTACCCCGATTGGCCCCCTGACGGAGAAGTTGTCAAGGTCTATGTGGGAACTCAGATCGAACAACTGCTGGCATTCGAAGTATTACATTACTCCATTAAAAAACACACCCATAATCCGGTTGTTTTAATACCTTTATTCAAGGCTGTCGAAGCAGCCGGTATCCAGATCCCAACCCCTACCAATCCCCAACTCCGGCCCCGAACTCCGTTTAGCTTTCAGCGATTTGCTATCCCCCAACTCAACGGTTATCGGGGGCGAGCAATCTACCTGGATTCTGATATGCAGGTATTTCGGGATATTTTAGAACTCTGGAGCTATGACTTTGATGGGGCTGACCTGTTGTCCGTCTATGAACCTCCCCATTCTGGAAGGTGCCGTCAATTCAGTGTCATGGTGCTCAACTGCCAACAACTCCAGTGGGACGTGGTGACCCTGGTGAATCAGTTGGAGCAGGGGCGATGGAGCTATGAAGAATTTGTTTTAGCGATGGCTCCAGCCAATCGTATTGCCGCCATTTTGCCCACCGGGTGGAATGATCTCGAACGCTACACCCCAAACAAAACCGCCCTCGTCCACTACACCGACATGAACACCCAACCCTGGTTGGTGGCCCATAATCCTTTAGGACATTTGTGGTGCCGTGAACTGATAGACGCTGTAGATAGGGGTTTTATTCAACTTGCTTTTGTCCAAGACGAAGTCAAGTTGGGGCACGTGCGGCCATCTTTGCTTTACCAGATTGAGCACCACATTATCGATCCGCGACAGTTACCCCAGGCGGAGATCCGGCATGATCGTCTCACCTTTGTGCCTCCCCATATACTGAGTAAGATTAACCCTAAGTCCACCCCCACTGCAAAGCCTGAATTCTTCGGGGAAAAAACAATTCGCTTTTTATACGCTCAGTTTCGAATATTACTGAATCGATATCCTTGAAGTTTTTGTGTGAGCGGCTTGCATTTAGAAAGATGAGGTGTGTTTAAGGCTATAGTTTTTGCGGAAAAAAGATGTGCTCTACCTTTTAATCGTCAATTTCTGGTCTCAAGACCTGATTCAAAATCTCCTTTTGTCCCATGAGTTTAGCTGCCATCAACCCCGAATCATTATTGTTAATAATTCTCCCCAAGAGCGCTTTCAGCTATCGCGGTTTAGTAGCTTAAACATCACCCTACTAGAGGCGGGTCAAAATTTAGGTTTTGGAGCCGGCTGTAATCTAGGTATTCGGCACATTTATCGGGAAAATCCCCATGCTGTTATTTGGCTGTTAAATCCTGATACCCAATTAGTGAAGGGGGCCATTGATTACCTAAAGGATTGTTTTGAAAATTTTCCAGAAGTCGCCATTTTAGGTACCCGAATTCAGGATAGCCAGGGCAAATTATGGTTCGACAGGGGCAAATTCAACCCCTGGTTGGGCACTTTATCCCACCGGGGATATCAACTGTCTCAGACCGATCCTAAACCCCGAGTATTCCCCAGTCGCTGGGTGTCTGGCTGTAGTCTGGTGCTAAACTTGTCCCGATTTGAACAACTGCCGTTATTTGATCCAAATTATTTTTTATATTACGAAGACAATGATTTGTGCGAGCGGGCCTACCGTTCAAATCATTTTATTGCCGTCACTCAGGCGGTTTTAGTGACCCACAGCGTATCGCTTCTCACGAATCGTGACTTGTATACTAAATGGAGGCATGCCACCTTCAGTAAGCTGCATTTTTTACAAAAACACGGCACCCCTTTGGCCGTGATTTTAAACATTGGTTATATCTTTGGAAAAGCCATTAGTGCCTTTTTGAAAGGGCATAGCGCCCTCAGCAGGGGTCATTTTGCCGGCTTAGGACAGTTCTTGATATTTCAGTGGCACCAGGCCAAGTGGTTAATCAAACTTTAGCCCGTTGACAGGGAACCCAACTTGTCCCATTTGTACATATCTGTATATATCCATGTTGCCCGTGACTTGCCCTTTCCCCCATCGGTAAGCATTGTATGGAGAGAGCCAACCTTTGGCAGGCTCATCGCTTTGAAATGGCTTTGGACTCACTCAAATACCAGCGCCAGGGCAAGTCAGCCCCCTGGGTCAAACCAATGCGGGTGGTTTGGGTGATGGGCTTATCCTGGTGCCCTGCCGTAGCAATCCCTTCCAGCCAAAGACCGGTTTCAGGGGTCAGCGGCTGATCCGTCAGGGTGCGATCTATCTCAAACAACTGACACAGCTTTCCCGGTCCTGCTCCCCATCGCACCGGGTTTTCTCGGCGGTAGCCCTGGAGCCAATGCGGCACCTGCTCCAGTTCAACGGCCCGAACCAGCACGGCACTGGGAACTTTTTCGGCATCCGTCACGATGTTGAAACAGTGGTAAATCCCGTAAATGAGATAGACATAGCTGTATCCCGCTGGCCCAAACATTACCCGATTCCGGGGGGTTTCCCGCCGGTAGGCATGGCAGGCGGGATCCTTAGGGGTATAGGCTTCTGTTTCCACAATTGTGCCGCTGAGGCGGCGACCATCGGGCCAGCGTCGCACTAAGCGGCAACCCAGCAGGTCTGGAGCAACCTCCAGGGAAGAACGGCTCAGCCAGGGGGCGCGAATTATGGAATTGACAGTTTCAGAGGTTCTTGTCAGTTCATCCCGGGAAAATTCAGCAGAATTTGTAGACACCCCTCTATCCTCAATAGCTAAGACAATCTAAACCTAGCAACTGCCCTGGCGAATGGGCGAGGGGCAGGGCCGCTGGCATCCGAGACTAAAAACTTTACATGCGACACGAATAAGACCTTGTTAGCATTACATTTGGTTGTTAGTCATCACTATCCTTCACCCCTATGGATATCAAACTCATTCTGGCGGTATTAACGGGCATCTTCGTGGTGGCCACTCTGTTCTTCGGCACCAAAAACGGTTTTTATAACACCGACAACTACCACGGCAACGGCTCGGCCCACTAGGCACCCGCCGGTGTGCGACATCAGACAAGAGCTTTTCTGCTGTTTCCAGGACCGCCTGAGCACGACGGGCGCTGTTCTCCCTGGTGCTCAGGTGCCAGCCCATGGGCCTACAGAAACAAGCAGAAACCCATTGAGTGCAAAGCTTCTGCTGAGGGTTGTGCCGTGAGGGTTAATTCAGCCTGTGAGTGAGCTTGCCTGCCTGCCCTTTGCCGTAGGCCACAATCAAGAAGGCCTGTGTCTCGAGGTTCGATTGGGACCAAGACGGATCTTACTGGATTGTGGTCTGCATGATATTGCGGCTTTAGAGGCTGCGGATCCACCCCTGGGCGCACTCGATTTTCTGTTTTGCAGCCATGCCCATGCCGACCATGCCCGGGGCGTTCTGGACTTTCACCGGGCCTTTCCCCAGGTGCCTATTTATGGCAGCGAAGTGACGGCCCAACTGTTGCCTCTAAATTGGCTGGATCGCCCCCAGGATATTCCCCGCCATCTGTGTCAGGCGTTCCCATGGAATACGCCCATTAGTCTGGCCGATGACCTGACGATTCAAATCTGGCCAGCGGGGCACCTGCCTGGGGCGGCCTGCGCTCTATTCAGCTACACCACCCCGAAGCGCACCTACACCCTGTTTTATGCGGGGGATTTCTTTGTGTCAAACTCCCGCTTGGTGGATGGTTTATCCCTGGAGTCTTTGCGGGGGCTCAAACCCGATGTGCTGGTTGTCGAAGGCAGCTACGGTACCACCCGCTATCCCCACCGGCGACAGCAGGAAAATCGCCTGGCCAGCACTATCAACCACCTGCTGGAGGAAGGCCAGTCCGTCCTAATGCCCACTCCCACCCTGGGCATTGGCCAGGAATTGGTGATGCTGTTACGCAGTCACCATCAGTTTACCGGCCAAGACATTACCGTTTGGGTCGATGAAACCGTTGCTGTCGGCTGTGACCTGTACCTGGACTTGATGGCCTATTTCCCCAGCAATGTGCAGAATTTTGCCCGCCATCAACCCCTATTTTGGGACGAACGGATTCTGCCCCGCATTCGCCGCATTCAGTCTTCCCAGCGCCTGGACGATGACCGCCCCGCCATTGTCATTGGGCACCGGGATGCGGACCTGAGCCGGTTTTGTCACCAGTCTCACCGCCCCTGGACCATTCTGCTGCCGGAAACCTTTGCCTCGGCCATCGCCGATACGGCCCTCCACGCCACTGGCATGGATGCCGGCCTGACCCTCGACTGGCTGCAAACCCTGGCCCCCGAGCTGGAGTCGGGGCGGGCGCAAATTGAAACCTACCTCATGACCACCCATAGCGATCGCACTGGCACCACCCAACTGATCCACAACCTGCGCCCCCAGCACATCGCCTTTGTCCATGGCAACCCGACCCATCTGGCCGACTTAGCCGGGCTGGAAGAACTCCAGACCCGGTATCAGCTGCACCTCCCCTCCGTCGGTAACCTGCTGGAATTCCCCATTGGCGACCGCTTTGTGCAGCCCGCCGCCCCAGAACAGGTATTTGAAGGGGAAATTACCGAAGTCGACGACAGCGTCCTGCTGCTGCTGCCCGATAGCCTCACCGACGACCCCCGTTGGCGAAACTTTTCAGACACCGGCATTGTGCAGGTGCGCTGGCAGGGCGATGATTTAGTCCTCAAGGGAGTCAGCCAGCGGGAACTCCTCAGGCCCGTGGGCGACGAGGCTACCCCGGGCCAGGCGGCCAACTGTCAGCACTGTCACTTCATGGGGGGAGGGCATTGTCGCAACGCTTCTTCTCCCCTGTATGGGCGGCGGGTTACCCCGGATGGGTACTGTCCGGCTTTTGAAGCTAAGGCTGACCTATCCCCCGGGCCCGGAGATACCGCTGACTCTGCCTGAAGCCCCCGATAAGATAGCGAGCCGCCGGGGAGCAGGGGGGCGAAGGGTTAGTCACCCAGGGCAGGGTTAGCCACCTTTTCTTTGCAATTGACGTAATTCCCTCTAGAGGTTGGATTCTTCCACCTGGGCCAGCACCCGTTCGCGAAATTCGGGGTCGCTGTTAGCCAGCTCCAACAGCTCCCAATAGGCCTGCAGGGTGAGCTCGTGGTCTTTGATCAGCCCCAGGGCCTCCCGCTGAATTTCCTCCTGCATCTGGCGCGATTCGGTGTCCGTTTCCGCCCGCTGCAAACTGGCTTCCTTCGAGTCAATCAACTCGACCACCGCCAGATAGGCGGCCACAAATCGGCTCACGGTTTCGGAGGGAATATCCCCGGCATCGGCAGAACTCCCGGCAGTGGAGAGCCCCCTGGGAGTCATCCCGTTTTCCACAAAACCCTGGGCCTCTGGGTCATCCTGGGGGATTGCCCCCGCCCCCGCTGGGATTGCCCCCAGCCCTAACAGCAGGGCGGCCACCAGAATCGAAACGACCAGGGCCCCCCGTCGCTGCTGCCAACCCAGCCAAAGCCCACCGCTCAAAATCCCTAAACCCAGGAACAGCGACATATCTCCGTCATCCCCCTTGAGCCAACTGACCCTTTGATGCTATTACACCCATGCCCAGATAAACCCGCCGGAAACCCTAGAAGGGCGTATAGTGTATAAAAAGCATAAGCATATATACCAAGTCCAGATTCCCAGCAAGGGTTTTCTCTAGACAGAGAAAATTTTCTTCTGGTCTTGGCTAGAGTTTATTCATACTCGTTTAAGGATGATCACGGCCATGGCAACTAACGACACTCCGCAGCTCCATGGGCAGGGCAGTCTGTCGGAGCGAGAACTGCAAATCGTTGAGCTGGTCGCCTCGGGGCTAACCAACCAGGAAATTTCCGAAAAGCTGGAGATCAGCAAGCGCACGGTAGATAACCACATCAGCAATATTTTGACCAAAACCGCTACGGGGAACCGGGTCGCCCTGTTCCGCTGGGCCCTCCAGTCCGGCAAGGTCTGTATCGACGAAGTGAATTGCTGCGTACTGCCCGAGCCAGACAAAAAGAACAACGAGGTCTGACCCTAGACGACCGAAGCCCGCTCTGATCATTTAAGATAGGTCTTTTGCCAAGCCTACACATGCGATCCATGGAGCCAATTCAATCCCTGCTGGGGACCGAAGACATTCTGCCGAAACCCCAATTTGTTGGGAAAGACATTAAGGTAGCCGATATTCATACCTGGCAAACGGTGGAAGCTGCTGCCCGGGATATTTTCCAGCGGGCGGCCTACAGGGAAATTCGCACCCCCTCCTTTGAGCAAACGGCTTTATTTGAGCGGGGCATTGGCGAAGCCACCGATGTGGTGGGCAAAGAAATGTACACCTTTCTCGACCGGGGAGATCGCAGCTGTACCCTGCGTCCCGAGGGCACCGCTGGCGTGGTGCGGGCTTACATTCAGCACAGCCTGTTCGCCCAGGGAGGGGTACAGCGCCTCTGGTATACCGGCCCGATGTACCGCTACGAGCGGCCTCAAAAGGGCCGTCAACGCCAGTTTCACCAGATTGGGGTAGAGGTCATCGGCAGTCATGATGCCCGGGCCGATGTAGAGGTCATTGCCCTCGCCACGGATCTACTTAAAACCCTGGGCCTTAAGAATCTGCTCTTTTACCTGAACTCCGTGGGCGACAAAGGGGATCGGGTCCGTTACCGGGAAGCCCTGGTGGCCTATTTCACGCCTTTTAAGGGCGACCTGGATCAAGATTCCCGGGAACGCCTGACCCGCAATCCCCTGCGGATTCTCGATAGCAAAGATGAAAAGACCCAGGCCATCGCCAAAGATGCCCCCAGCATCCTCGATTACCTGGGGGATGATTCTAAACGCCACTTTGATCAGGTGCTCAGCCAGCTCAGTCAGCTGGGCATCGCCTATGAGCTGAATCCTCGCCTGGTGCGGGGGCTGGACTACTACACCCACACCGCCTTCGAAATTCAGTCTAATGACCTGGGGGCCCAGTCTGCCGTGTGCGGCGGCGGTCGTTACGACAGTCTGGTAGAAGAACTGGGCGGTCCGGCAACCCCTGCAGTGGGCTGGGCCATCGGCATGGAACGCCTGACCCTGCTGCTGGCCATGCTGAATGCGGCCCAACCGACAGCTCCCGATATCTACATTGTTTCCCGGGGGGAAAAGGCCGAGGCCAATGCCCTGCAGCTGGCCCAAAAGCTGCGCCATGGGGGCCTGGCGGTGGAACTGGACCTGAGCGGTTCAGCCTTTGGCAAACAATTTAAGCGGGCTGACCGCAGTGGAGCCGTGGCCTGTCTGGTCCTGGGGGATGATGAAGCGGTTCAGGGTACGGTGCAGCTGAAGTGGCTGCAGTCGGGCGATCAATCCAGCTACCCCCAAGCGGACCTGCTGACGGATCTGGATACCTTTAAGCAGCAGATTGAGGCGGCCCAGGGTTAGCTTCAAGGCCATCGTTCCCAGGTTTAAATAATCCAAAGCCCCAGAGAAGGTCAAAAAGCCCTTTTCTGGGGCTTTTTAATCCCCTGGATGGATAAAATTTAGCCTGCTCGCTTGTATGTTTGAAGAGATGAAAACAAGCATGGGTTGCCAAATTTTATAGCCGCTGACCCGATTTGATGGAATGCCAGGTCCATCCTGGGAGATAGGTCACAGGGGATAGAAATAGAGAAATCGAAGCCAGAAAACATGCTAAACCTTAGTGGTTCGTTCGCTTTTATGGGAAAAGTTGACCCTATTCTACTTCTCGGTGCTTCTAGTCGCTAACTTTTTGATATCGCACGCTCCATTTCTGTTTGTGGAATTTACCGATGTCCGAGGCTGATCAAGGGAAACAACATGCAAGACGGTTTTGGCATGAAATCACCCCCGATTCCCTGGAACAGAACCTGCCTCCCACGGCATGGCGGCACGAACCAAAATTGAATAAACAAATTCAGGTCTATGCCCAACTGCATCTTTTACAGCAGTTAATAGACTCTTTACCGGCTTGTATTGCCTACGTTGATCAAGACCGTCGCTATCAATACGCCAACGTCACCTATCAAAACTGGTTTGGCCTTAAACCGGAAGCCATATACGGCCATACCCTTGAATCGGTCATTGGCACCACGGCTTATCTGAAGGTAAAGCCCTATGTTGACCGGGCCCTAGCGGGAGAATCGGTGTTCTACGAAACCACCTTACCCTACGCCACCGCCGGCCAGCGTTTTGTGCAGGGTAATTTAATCCCTGATTTTGACCTTGAAGGACGGGTCAAGGGATATTTTGCTCTGATTCAAGATATCAGCGATCGCAAAGCTGCCGAGCTTGCCCTCAAGCAACGAGCCGCCCGGGAACATGCGGTTTGGGTCATTACTCAACGCATTCACCACACCCTGGATCTACAGGCGATTCTGGCCACGGCGGTAGAAGCAATTCAGCATCACCTGGGGGTTGATCGCACTCTAATTTTTCAATTCACTTCAGACCATAGTGGTACCGTCATTGAGGTCGCCACCCAACCTGAATGCCCCTTACCCCCCACCTCCCTTCACTGGCAGAAAGCCGATCTGAGAACCACCTGTCTGGTTCACTACGGCCAGGGTACCGTCAGAACCCTGGACAATATTGCCGAGGCAGATCTGGAAGTTTGCCTCAACCCCTGGATGGACCCTCAAGATATCAAATCTGCCATCGTCGCCCCCGTGTCGTTTTCCGCGGGGGACCCCAACGGCCCGGAGCATCCCGCAGGTCCGCTGGCTAATCTGTGGGGCTTTTTAATTGTTCAAACCTGTCGAACCTATCGGATCTGGGGCCAGGATGAGGCCCAACTGCTGCAGCAGGTAGCCGACCAGTTGGCCATTGCGGTTCAGCAGGCAAATCTGTTGGCAGAGGTGAGGCATCAATCTGAACAGCTGGCCGCAGCCAACCAGTCCCTGGCGGCCGCCAACCGCCAACTGAATCAGCTCAGCCACCAGGATGAACTAACCCAGGTCGCCAATCGCCGCCACTTTGACAAGGTCCTGCAGCAGGAATGGAAACGCCTGGGCCGGCTGCAGTTGCCCCTGTCGCTAATGATGTTTGATGTGGATCATTTCAAGCAGTTTAATGATCACCATGGCCATCCGGCTGGCGATAGTTGCCTGTTCACCATCGCCCAAACCTGTCAGCAAACCATTAAGCGATCCTCCGATATCGTTGCCCGCTATGGGGGAGAAGAGTTTGCCGTAATTTTGCCCAGCACAGATCAAGCGGGAGCCATTGCCCTCGCCGAACAGATTCGGGCTGAGGTGCGCAACCTGAATATCACCAATTTTGAAACGGCCACCAAAACCATCTACGTCACCATTAGCCTGGGGGTAGCGAGTCTGGTGCCAAGCACCGATAGCTCTTACCACAGGCTGATTGACATAGCGGACCGGGCACTTTACCAAGCCAAGCAGCAGGGACGAAATCGAGTCGCTGCCGCGGGTTCTTCCCCTGGGAACATCAATCCAGCCCGGGCTTGAAGCGAAATAAAGGGTTAGGTTCCTGGGTACGGGTTTGCCACAGGGGAATGGGGGCTTCGGCGGCGGGTGGAGTTCTATGGCGTTTTTGCGATCGCCATAACCGTTTTTGAAACGTCTCACTCCCAGGGGGTTGGTCCTCCGGCAAAGGTGGAGCGTCAGGCGGTGAAGAGTCGCCCTGATCAGCTGGACTGTCCACCAGGGTTTCAGGGCTCTCCAGGGTTGCGTCCTGCCATGGCTGCTGACTCAACTGTTCCTGCAATTGCTCGGTTTCAAGGCGTTGTTGAGCGAGCTGTTGCCGCAGGCGTTCATTTTCCTGCTCCACATCGGTGAGTTTCTGTTTAGAGCAGTCTCGCTCAGCAGCCAGAAGCTGGCACCGCTGCTTGAGCTGAGTCTGATGCTGAAACTGCTTGCGTAGTTCGGTGCTGAGCTCCGTAATTTTTTGTTGTTGGACATCTGCAATGGCCTGCAGGGCAATCGGGTCCCTTAGGGCGTCCCAGTCCGTCAGGTCAGGCTCGGGATCTTGTTCAAAGGCCCCATCAGAAGCCCCCGCTGGAAATAGGTCCACGGCATCACTGACAGGGCCTCCCACCGCCTGGGACTGGACCTTGATCTGAGCAAACATGACCTGATAACGGGTCAGGGTTTTATCGAGGTGATGGATATGTTGCTGGGCACTTTGCAGTTGGCCACACAGGTTGACCGTCAGGTTACGGGCCAGCATTACTTCAGAGGTGGCGGCCATATCATGGGCCGCCAGGGCCTGGTGGGTTGACCCCTGATATTGATTTTTGAGGCGCACCAGATAGGTCTGTAGCTCAGCCTGGCTCTGGTAGATCCTGGACCGTAAGCGCTCTAACTCAATTTGCTGGCCATCAATCAGCTGTTTAACCTGGGTCAGCACCTTATCTAGAATCTGCTGCTGCCATTGAGCCTTGGCCGCCAGCTGTTGCTGCAGGTTGAGGATAATTTTTTGTTGAACATTGGAGTATTCTTCCGTCTGAGCCAGGTGGGACTCTAGCATTTTGTGGTTTTCCACCCGCCGCTGTAGATCCGCCAGGGAGTCCATAGCCTGATCTAAAGCCTGCTGTAACAGACAAATACGTTGAACCAGTTTGAAGTCCAGAGAATTGTCCTGGAACATAGGTAAAAACCGGAAAGGAGCAGTTCGATCAGTGATAGTGAATTTAACAAATCCCCTACCCAAAAGGGGATTGGGGCTTTACCTCCTAAGCAATATTTCTACAAAGTTTGCCAGGCGACCGGAGGATTTACCCACAGATCTAAAAATGAATTCAGGGGCCGCGAAAATATTAAGAAATAATTAACCTTGTTCCAGTCCAGAAGGGGAGTTTTGCTTCAGGGAAAGCTCCAGTTTTCGAGCTGGCCTTGGCATACAAAAGTTCTGCTTATCCTTCGCCTAAAATCCCACAATCAGTTTCCAGAGGGTAATTCCCAGGAAAACGGTGCACCCATGGTACGGCAACATCTGCTGAAGTGGTTGCCGAGTAATTTTTTGTATTAGCCATAGCGACAGCCCCATACCGACAAGTAGAGTTGTTCCCTGTAGAAAGGCTACCACTGCAGGGTGGGCAATCCAAACCGGCAAATTTCCCCCTGAGCCCCCAAAGGTTGCCAAAGAAACCGGAATTATGCGTCCTCCTTCCCATAAGCCCAGCCGTAGATAATGAGCCAGATTTGCGGCCCATACCAGGGGCAAATATCCGTAGGCGACTTTCACGAAACCGGGCCGTTTGGCCCCCCCTTGCAGCGGCTGTAAACCTCTCCAGACTTGGTCTACCAGCAGGGGCAGGGTAACCGGCAAAGCTAAAATCAAGGCGGAAAGGGTGCTATGGCCCCACAGATTATCTAACGGCAGCGATAGCCCAAGCCAGGCCTGGAATTCGGGCAAGCGATGCAAGTATACCGCCCCTAACAATAAGAACATCAGGGCGACCTCGTAAAGGCGAGGTTGGTGGGTGGTCCACAGCTCAATACCCGGGGGCCTGAGGTTAACTTCCACTGATCGGTGGGGGCAGGCTTTGAGACAGGTCATGCACAGCACGCAGTCCCGGTTATCTTCCAGCTGAGCGGGGTGGGAATACAGGGGGCAACCATCGGTTTCCTGGCCTTCTCCCTTTTGGGGGCCTCCCTTGTAGCACTGATAGGTGGTGCATTCTGCCGAGCAGGTGCCCTGTTGGGCTCGCAGTTCAGTCATGGATAATTTGGCAAACATCCCGTTCATGCCACCAATGGGACACAGGTAGCGACACCAAAACCGGCGCTCAAACAGGGCCGAAAAGATCATCGCCCCGGCGGTAATCAGCATCAGCAGACAGGCCGAAAGGTAAGCGGTGTTCTCCAAATCCCAAACCTCTTCCCAGATTAAAATCAGGGCAAATAAACCGTACAGAAACCACCCTCCCCAACGGTCTGCGGTTTGCCTGGGCCAGCGCCGGAGGCTCCCCGGCAACAGCCACTGGGTTAGTTTTTGAGTAACCTCTCCATAAATCATGAAAGGACAAACGGCGCACCACAACCGCCCCACCAGGGGAAAGCTCAGCAGCACCAGGGGCCACCACCAGGCCCAAAACACCGTTAACGCCACATTGTTCTGGCGCTGTTGGGGGCCCAGCCACAGCAGCGCCAGAACCCCAGCAAACAGGGTCAGAGTAATGCCGTAATTAATCCGGTCTGGCCACCAGGGACTGCGCAAAAACCGCCGCAGTTGGGGGTAAGCGTTCAGCAGGTTGAGCCGCAAACGCTTTTTCTTACTCTGAGCCGGCCAGATAATTTCTTCGGTAATGATGTCGTCCGGTCCCATCTGGGACACAGCCCGTTCCACCAGATTTTCTAACTCCCGCAGATTGTTGGGAAAGTCGTAGGACTGCAGCCGTCGGATGGCCTCTGGGGTCACCAGGATGCGGTTGCGCCGCCGTCGCCGCCATATTAACGAGAGGTAGTACTGTACCTGGTCTTCCAGATCAGCCTTGCGGACCCGCAGGGGCGGTACTTTGATGGTATCCGGCACGATCGAATCCAGTTCTGGAACCGCCAGTTCAGAAACTAAAATAATCCGCGCCTGGGACTCAACCTCCGCGGCCTCGGCTACCCCAGAACGAGGGAGGGGACGGTAGCGCTGATCCTGGATAAGTCGGGCAATGGGATCCACTAACTCCTCATCCAGATTTTTGGGGTCGTTGAGCACCAGGGTTCCTCGATCCAGGGCCGCCAGCAATCCTGGCTTGCCCCCAACCCGCCCGAACAATTCGGCCCCACTGGCCTGTAGCTTGCCGCAGTCGACCTGGATAATGGGTTCCCGCCGGGCCTTGGAACCAAAATGTACCAGAGCCGCCAGGTTGTCTTTTTCTAACCCCGGTTCCCCAAAAATCAGTACGGGGCGACGATGGGTACCCGCCGTACGAATCTGGTTACGCAGCCGTTCGGCATAGCGGCTGCGGCCAATCACCCCCCGTTTTGCCCGGGTTACCAGGTAAGGTCGCAGCACCGCCTGCCGTTCCTGCTCATAGTTGAACTGAAAGGACAGCCGCCTGACCGCTTCCACCAACTGGCGGGTAAAGGTTTGTAAAATGTCAGGATGCCGTTCCACTACCTGCTGGAACTGCTGGCGGTCAACAAACCACAGGGTGCTGGGACATAACGCTTGAATGGTCTGCTCGACCGGTCGATCCAGCAACAAAGCTTCCAGGTTGATCACCGTACCGGGCAAAAAGCTAATGCCCCCGGGTGCCGTTGCCTGGGTCTCCAGTTTGCCCTGCAGCAGAATATACAGGCCGTTTGGATCCTGGTCTGCTTCCACCACCATCCGACCGGACTCCATGGACCGGACTTGAATGGCTCGGGCCAGGGAACGCAAACTTTCCGGCTGCAGCACCGCCAGGGGCGTTCGCTCCTGTAAAAAGGTCACCCGGTCAGCTAAGGTCATAACCGTACTCACCAAACATGAGGTGGACTGACTCTATGATGATCGGAAATGGCCTTTGGGTACCGTTGTTGTTGTTGAGTTTAATTATTGGTGCGGCGGTGTTCTTTTGGGTGAGGAGTGAGGAGTAGAGGGTGGATGAGTGAATGGGGGAATGGTTTCCTATCCTCAGGTCTTAATCCCCCATGCCTCTTTTGTGAATCCACTAAATCACTACATTTTCCAACACTTCGGCCATTCTCATTAACAGGGCATCGTCAGGACGATTGTGCAGGATTTTTTTAGCCAGATCCAACAGGACCCGATCGACCTGGGCACCACTGCGGATACCTTTGCTGGCAGGATAGTAGGACACCACTGGCGGATTATCGGTCTCCTCGGTTTCCCCGGTTTCAACCCGGTTTGAGCTGGCCTTCCAGGAAAGCACCCGTCCCCGCAGGGTGAACTGAAACCAGGAAATGGTCTCCCCTTGCATTTCAAACATCAGGTCGAAGTAGAACTCCTGCCCCTGGTACCAGATTCGGTTTACCCCTTCCGCTCGGTTGTGTTGGGTCCAGCTGGGATCGATTTGGCGGAGGGAACTGGCCAGGGCCTGAATGTCCTCGGGTTTTAGATATTGAAGCCAGTCGGAATCGGCATGGGTCGAGTCAAAGTCGCTGTGGGCCACGGTGAGAAAAGAGAGTAAGGAGCAGCGCAAGGGAGAAAACCGGCCCAAGGGGCGGTGGTAACGGGCAGGAAACCTGATCTTTGTCCGTTATACGCGAAGACTCAACATTCAACCCAGACTGTCTCCATAAATCTGGAAATCTTTAAGGCGATTCAGCCAGATTATGGATTTCTCCCTGCAGTCGCTGCTGCAACCGCTGCTGGAGAAAGTCTATCCATAGTTTCACCTTGGTTGAGAGATGCCGATTCACAGGATAGAGCGCGTAAATCTCGATGTCTGGCGGGCAGTAGTGGGGCAACACCTGCCGCAGTCTACCCTGCCTTAAATCTTCACCGACGATAAAGGTAGGCAGCATGACAATGCCCAAGCCGACCAGGGCCGCTTCCCGCAACCCTTCGCCATTGTTACAGCAAAGGGGTCCCCTGACCCGAATCGGGTGAGTCTCCTGGGAGTCCGCTAACAGCCAAACAACGTCCTGAGTGCCATGGCCGTAATGCAGACAGGCATGAGTCCTGAGATCCTCCGGCTGCTGAGGGATGCCCCGTTGTTCTAAGTAGGTGGGCGCAGCGCACATCACCATAGGACTGGGAGCCAAACGATGCACGATGAGATTCGAAGCTTCTGAGGGATGGGCAATCCGCACTGTGACATCAAATCCTTCTTCCAGGGGGTCAATAAATCGATCATTGAGGGAAAGCTCTATTTTCAATTCGCCATAAAGGGCCAGAAATTCCGCCACAATGGGGGCCAGATAGAGGGTGCCGAAGGTCATTGGTCCATTGATGCGTAGGGTCCCCCTGGGTTCTTCCTGAAGCCGGGTGAGGGCCAATTCAGCCTCGGTCAAATCGGCCAAAATGCCCTTACATCGCTCATAAAACGCCCGCCCCATATCGGTAGGTGTGACCGTGCGGGTTGTCCGGTGCAGCAGTTGAGTGTTCAACGAGTCTTCCAGATTGATCACCAGCTTGTTCACCGCCGAGCGAGACAGGCCCATGTGTCGAGCCGCCGCCGCAAACCCGCCAGCTTCAACGACCTGGGTAAAGGCTTTCATACTTTCGAATTTGTCCATGCTGGGGCAAGCGTATTACAGAAAAAGTTATGGGTAAGACGAGGTTTTAGGGGCCGGG